>JAQXIR010000025.1 GCA_029007885.1 Lachnospiraceae bacterium
TTTTGAACGTTTTTACAGGGAAGACAAATCTCATTCGCGTGAAATAGGCGGTACCGGTCTGGGTCTTGCGATTACAAGAAATGTCATTTTGATGCATCGTGGCTCTATTACAGTATCCAGCGTTTTGGAACAGGGAACGGTATTCTGCGTAAAAATACCGCTTACCTATATTAAGTAGTTTGCAGGTGAACACCATGAAAAGGAAATGTAGTCTGATTCTGTTTTTTCTGACTATTGCCATGACTTTCGTTTTGGGAGGATGTGCGGGAAAAGATGAGACAGAAGGAAAAAATGAATATAGTGTCTATTATCTAAACAGGGCAGAAACAAAGATAGAAGCCTTTGCATATTATACCGCTACGGAAGATACAATGGACCTTTTGGGAGAACTGATTGAAGTGATAGCGACTGCACCGAAAGATGTGAATTATCATGAACCGGTTCATAGTTTTGAAATCACGGGATATGCTTTAAATGATAACCAGGTTTCTTTGAATGTAGATGAGAAGTATTTGGAAATGAGCCCGACTACAGAGGTTCTGACAAGAGCTGCTATCGTGAGAACTTTGACACAGATGAAAGGCATCGACTATGTTACGATGAAGGTACGGGACGAAGATTTGAAAGATAACATGGGCAATCCGGTTGGAACTATGTCTGCCGACCAGTTTGTGGACAATGCCGGCAACGAGATTAACACGTATGAAAAAGCTCGCTTGACCCTGTATTTTTCAAATGAAAAAGGAGACCGGTTAATTAAGGCAAATCGTACAGTTGTATATAACAGTAATATTTCAATGGAAAAACTGGTAGTAGAACAACTGGTGGCAGGACCACAGAGCGGTGAAATCTATGCAACGGTTAATCCCGATACGAAGGTAATTAATGTTACGGTAAAAGATGGGACTTGTTATGTTAACTTAAGCGAAGAATTCCTGACACAATTTTCTGCAGTTACACCGGATGTGACGATTTATTCCATTGTCAATTCTTTAGTGGAACTTTCAAATGTCAATCGCGTGCAGATTTCAATTAACGGCGAAACGGATACTGTTTTTAGGGAGACTTACAACCTGTCGACTGTTTTTGAAAGAAATCTCGATATTTTATAGATATACACTTTAAGAATACAGGAAGGAGAAAGACTATTAAGAGACCGTTATGCATCTGTTCGGTCGTCTTTGTGGCAGTGTTGTTTTTTACACTTCGGTTTTTCCCGTCAAATGTGTGGAACCGGATTTCGGCATTTGAGGAAATCGGTGAAGAAGAAATTCTGGGAATCCGGCAGGGGGAAACAGTGAGCCTGACAGGAACAATCGTTTCCTGTCAGACAAAACAGCAGGGCAAAGAGACGATAACAGAGTTAATTTTAAATCATATTACTTTTATCTCACCAATTCAAAACCATTCTACGAATCAAATCGATTCAAATTTCAAAATCAAATGTTATCTAAATGAAGAAGAAACAGTAAAAATCGGACAACGCGTAGCTGTTTGCGGAGCAATGGATTTGTTCAAACATGCAACAAATCCGGGAGAGTTTGACAGCGCTTTGTTTTATCAAAACAGAGGTATCCTTTTTCAAATCAAACAGGGAAGCATCCGGGGAAAAAGCAGAGAATACAACAAATGGGCGCAGTTTTTAGATTCGGTAAAAAATAGAAATGAAGTTTATTTGTCCCATTATCTTGAGGAAGGAAATGCTGCTGTCATTAAGGCAATGCTGTTTGGAGATAAAGAAGAACTTGACAGTGAAACAAAAGAGCGATATCAGAAGAACGGGATTGCGCATATTCTGGCAATTTCGGGACTCCACATTTCTATGATTGGAATGGGAATATTTAGACTGCTTCGACGGTTACCGATTCCGCAATGGCTAAGTCTTTTGCTTAGTGCAAGTATAATTGTGAACTATGGAATTATGGTAGGATTTTCACCTTCCGCTTTTCGGGCAATATTTATGTTTCTTCTTTATCTGCTTTCAAAAGTTTTTAAGCGAACTTATGATATGATGACCGCGCTTTCTGCATCTATGATGCTGTTTTTGCTGCTTCATCCGAGTTATCTTTATGACTGCGGATTTCAATTATCGTTTGCGGCAATTTTGGGAATCGCTGTTCTTTTACCGACATTCGTAACAATCATACCGATTCAGAATAAATTCCTATCTGCTTTTTTAACATCTTTTTCTGTCTTTCTGGCAACGGCACCAATCTTGGTATGGCATTACCATGAAATTTCCTTTTCTTCTTTACTTTTAAATATGCTTGTGATTCCACTGATGAGCATTTTATTGTTTTCTGCAATTCTTTTACTTGTTCTTGCCAACCTCTTTCAGCCGGCTGCAGTCTTTATGACATATCCCATCCGTTTTATCCTATGGATTTATGAAAAGTCTTGTCTACTTAGCGAAAGTATTCCGGTTTCTGCTAAAAATGTTGCGGCAGTGTCTTTGTGGCGAATTTTTGCTTACTATTTGGTGCTTATAACACTGACCGTATTGGTCAAAACAAAGAAGAAGAAAATACTGACACTATTATTAATTCCGGTATTTCTACTGTTGTTTTGGCAGAAAAACTGCGGATTTTCTGTTTGGATGCTGGATGTCGGACAAGGTGACTGTAATGTCATTTTTAGTGAGAGCGGAAAAACTTATCTGATTGACGGTGGTAGCAGTTCCAAGTACAACGTCGGAGAAAAGATTATTATTCCGTTTCTAAAAAGCCGGGGAATAAACAGAGTGGACGCTATTTTCCTTTCTCATCTTGATGAAGATCATATCAACGGAATCCTGGAACTTCTAAAAGAGGGAAGAGAAGAGCATATAAAAATCGGATGTGTTTTCCTGTTTTCAGAAACACTGAATGGAAAGGAAGAGAAACTCAAAGAGGTAAAGGAGGCTGCACAAGAAAACGGAATTACATTACGGGGAATGAGTGCCCGTGATGTACTCAGGGATGGAGACCTTACCATACAATGTTTATATCCGAAGAAGGGACAGGAAAAGAAAAGTGACAATGATACCTCCCTTGTATTGGAGGTGAAGTGCCGGGACTTTCAGGCACTATTTACGGGTGATCTGGAAGAAGAGGGAGAACGGGAACTGCTACAGCACTATGGTCAGTTGTCAAAAAACTATACGCTGTTAAAGGTTGGCCACCATGGCTCTGACACTTCAAGTAGCATGGAATTTCTTACCTGGGCCAATCCTAAGCAAGCTATAATTTCCTGCGGAAAAAATAACCGCTACGGGCATCCGCATAAAGAAACTTTAGAGAGACTTGAGGAGATTGATTGTAAAGTGCTGCGAACTGACCGGATGGGTGCAATTGAGGTAAACCTGCTTAGAAGGGAAGGCGGTGGGTAGGATAAGAGTGACAGACTATTCATACCCTCGCAAGAAGAATTGAAAGGGTGTGAGAGAATGAAACAGTAATTAATACCCTTGTAGGCAATGGATAATGTGGCGGGCGAGGGTAAGGACTAGTCAAAAATGAAGATGCACCCACTGAGAAGAGAAGGCGGTGGGTAGGATAAGTGAGAAAAACTATTCATACCCTCGCAAGAAGAATTGAAAGGGCGTGAGAGAACGAAGCGATAATTTATACCCTCGGAGGCAAGGGACAATGTAGCGAGCGAGGGTATAGCTAATCAAAAAAAGCAACTATACCCACCAACAACTATACCCACCAAGAACTGCACCATTGAAAAATGTACCGCAAAGAAAGAAGGCGGTGGTATATAGCAAATAAAAAGAAAAGGGAAGTGATTTTATGAACATGAACTGTGATGACATGAGAAGAGAAATAGAAAAGATGAGCAAGAAACTTGAGAAGATTTATAGCATGGAAAAGAAATTTCCTCAGGGGGAATTGTTATGCGCCAAGAATCGCAAACATTACAAATGGTATGTGAAAAATGAAGAAGGTACTTTTTATCTACCCAAACACAAAAGGGAACTTGCAGAAAAACTAGCCCTGAAAAAGTATTATGAGTATCAAAAGGAGGAACTGGAAAATGAACTTGCAGCATGTAATACATATATTCGTAAAATGGTTTTAAGAGAAGGAAAAGCAGAAAAACTTCTTGAACATCCGGAGTATGGGAGATTACTTGAAAAGTATTTTGTTCCGGTAAAGGAAGAACTTTGGAAATGGCAAAACGCTTCGTATGAAAAGTGCAAAAAGCATGAGGAAGATTTGATTATTAAAGGTACGCAGGGCAAGATGGTTAGATCAAAGTCGGAAGCAATTATTGATGTGATGCTCTACAAGAATAGAATACCATTTCGGTATGAAGAAAAACTTTTGCTGGAAGGTATACCGTTTTATCCGGATTTTACAATCAGGCATCCTATAACAGGAGATTTCTTTTACTGGGAACATTTCGGTATGATGGATGATGAAGATTATGTTAACCATGCGTATGACAAACTAAAAGTTTATTGTAAAAACGGAATCATTCCATCAATCAATTTGATAACGACATATGAATCAAAGAAAAATCCGTTATGTGCTGAAAAAGTGGAAATGATTATACAAGAGTATTTTTTGAAATAAATATTCAAAAACTGAAATCACTGCCTCAAATCCATCCACCGTCCACAGTGATAATCTGTCCGGTCAAGTAGGAAGGCGTATCACAGAGAGAAAGTACTACATTTGCAACTTCCTCCGGAGTGCCGAAACGATCAGCCGGAATTTCATCTATGAGGGCCTTGCGCTCTTCGGTAGAAAAGCAGCGGTTCATGTCAGTGTCAATGACGCCACAGGAGACAGCATTAACCTGGATATTGCTGGGAGCCAGTTCTTTGGCAAGTGCTTTTGTAAAAGCGTTGACCCCACCTTTGGTTGCAGAATAAGCAACTTCCATGGAGGCACCGCAACTGCCCCAGACGGAAGAAATGTTAATAATTTTTCCGCTTTTGCGGTTTACCATCAGAGGAACAGCAAACTTGCAGGTATAGAAAACGGAATCCAGATTTGTCTGTATGATACGATGCCACTGCGCGGGGGTCATGTCGGACAGTAGACCGATATGAGAGATGCCGGCATTATTAATTAATACATCAAGCTTGTCAACAGAAGAAAACAATTCCTCTACAAAAGAATAATCGCCAATATCCCCAATCATAATCCGGCATTTTACACCATAGCGTTTTTCCAAATCTTCCTTTATAAGAGCAAGAGCCTCCTGTGAATGATGACAGGTCAGAATAAGCTGATAACCTAAGCGGGCAAATGCTTCGGCAATCGCTTTTCCGATTCCTCTGGAAGCACCTGTGATTAATACGGTTTTTGTTTTGCAATCTTGTGCTGGATTCATATATTTCCCCCAAACAGTCTAAATAGTAACAATATCATAAAATTTGTGGTATACTTTGTAAAGAGTTTTAAAGAAAAAGGCGGTATGAAAATGGAAATAAGAGATTTAATTATTATCGGTGCGGGACCGGCCGGACTTGCGGCAGCAATCTATGGGACAAGGGCAGGATTTGATACGCTTGTAATGGAAGAAACGGGAATCGGCGGTGGACAGGTTCTCACAACATATGAAGTAGATAATTATCCGGGACTTCCCGGAATCAGCGGCTTTGATCTCGGTATGAAATTCAGGGAACATGCCCAAAACGCAGGTGCAGAATTTGCGGATGTTAAAGTGACCGGAATTACGGATGAAGGAGAGCACAAAATTGTTCATACACAAGAGGGGGATTACTGTGCAAAGGCAGTTATTGCGGCCACAGGCGCTTCCCATAATCATTTGAATGTACCGGGGGAAGAGGAACTGGCAGGCATGGGCGTTTCCTATTGTGCCACATGTGATGGGGCATTTTTTAAAGATAAAATTGCAACTGTGGTCGGTGGCGGAGATGTTGCGGTTGAAGATGCTATTTTTCTTGCAAGAGCCTGCAGTAAGGTATATCTGGTTCATAGAAGAGAGAGTCTGCGCGCGGCAAAATCTTTGCAGGACAAGCTTTTTTCCTTGCAAAATGTAGAGATTATCTGGGAGAGTACTGTGGAAGAAATTTATGGAGACGGTGCTGTGGAAGGAATCAGAATCAGAAATGTGATAACGGGTGATATCCGGGAACTTTCAACCGATGGTGTTTTTATTGCAGTCGGAACCCATCCGAATACAGAAGCGTTTCAGGGATTACTTTCGATGGATGAAAAGGGATATATAATAGCCGGCGAAGACGGCAAAACGAATGTTAACGGAGTTTTTGCGGCAGGAGATGTACGAACCAAACGGCAACGCCAGATTATTACGGCTGCAGCAGACGGTGCAAATGCCGTAGATTCTGTACAGGAGTATTTTCATACCATATAGTGAGGCTGTTTCCAGATATTACCGGGCGGATTTTGTAAAGAAACGTGGCGTAATTATTGACAATATGTTACGGCAGTGTTATATTAGTTAACAGATTTAACAAATTTGTAACAATTTGAGTTTTAAAACCGCCACGGAGGCAAATATGATACGAAGAGGAATAAAAGTTACTGCTTGTGTTTTAGCAGCGACGATAACAATATCAGGGAATGCCATTACAGTGCATGCAACATCAATGGATTCTGTACTTCCGGCAGCAGGACTCGGCCTTACGCTGGAAGAAGGTGACTCTTTAAAAAATGTGGACCGGGCAACGACAGCCACAACTCAAAAAGAAATTATAGAGCCGCTTGCAGCAGTATCGGCAGAAGAAGAAATCGCCGAAGAAGTACAGGAAGATTTTTCAAATCTGGTTATTGCACAGGTTAATGATTATGTAAATGTCAGAAGCATTCCAAGTGAAGAAGGCGAAATTGTCGGAAAACTTTATGATAAATCAGTCGGTAACTATTTGGAAGAAGAAAACGGATGGTACAAGATTGAATCCGGCAACTGTACGGGATATGTAAAAGCAGAGTTCTGCGTGACAGGTGAAGAAGCAGTTGAACTCGCGAAAGAAGTCGGAACAAGGATTGCAACCGTTACTACCACAACATTAAAGGTGCGGGAAGAGCCAAGCACAGATGCGACGGTGCTCGGACTGGTTCCGATAGAAGACGAACTTACCGTATCGGAAGAAATTGATGGATGGGTTAAGGTAGATATCGAAGAAGGAACCGGATATGTATCCGAAGAATTTGTAACACTCAGCACAGAATTTGTAAAAGCGGAATCAAAAGAGGAAGAAGAAGCAAGACTTGCAAAAGAAAAAGCAGAGCGTGAGGCAGCACGTGCGGCAGCAGCTGCAGCCGCAGCACAAAATGCAACACAGAATGCAACAGGAAGTACTTCGGCAACTACAGGAACCACGCCGACAGTAAGCGGAAGCTCCACAGGGGCAGCAGTTGCAAATTATGGTTTACAGTTCGTTGGTAATCCGTATGTATATGGCGGTTCCAGTTTAACCAACGGAACAGACTGCTCGGGCTTTGTTATGAGTGTATATGCAAACTTTGGTGTATCTCTTCCGCATTCTTCGGCAGCAGACAGAAATGTCGGATCGGATGTCGGAGGCCTTGAAAATGCACAGCCGGGTGATATCGTATGTTATTCGGGACATGTGGCTATTTATATCGGAAACGGACAAATTGTTCATGCAAGTACGGCAAAGACAGGAATTATCGTATCAGATGCGAACTATCGTCAGCCGCTTGCGGTAAGAAGAATATTCTAATTTTATCAAAAATGCTTATGGAAGGCTGCGGTATCAATCATCCGCAGCCTTTTTGTGTGTTCAATTTTAAATAGTTGTCAGAAATTATCTTTTTTAAAATTTATAATTGACAAAGATAAGTTTATACAAGGTGCACAAATTTTGTCGAGAGGTAACAAAATCTCAAAAAAGCAAAGAAATAGATATCCACATCAAAAATTCCCAATTTCTGCCCAAAAGACAGTTATACACGAAGTTATACACATTATACACATACGAAAAGAAGACAAAAGTTGGTGCTTTTTGAAAATATTTTGAACAAATGTTTTGTGAAGTTATTATAAAAAAGTAAAAAGCAATCATTATGGTGGAAATTGTCAATGAAAGAAAATAATTAAAAAAATCTTAAATTTTCAGAATACGATGCTTCTTATGGACAAAAGATGTGAAAATGTGGTAAAATACTCTTACATTAATAGATACATTGTTAATGGAATCTTGAAACAGAAGGGATGATTAACATGAAATTTATAATCAGCGGAAAGAACATTGATGTTACACCCGGTTTAAAAAGTGCAGTTCAGGAGAAAATTGGAAAACTTGAGAAGTTCTTTACTCCGGAGACAGAAGTACATGTAACATTAAGCGTAGAAAAGGAAAGACAGAAGATTGAGGTAACTATCCCTGTAAAAGGAACCGTTATTAGGTCGGAACAAATCAGCAATGATATGTATGTATCCATTGATCTGGTAGAAGAGATTATAGAAAGGCAGCTTAGAAAATACAAAACCAAACTGATGGAAAAACAGCAGGGTGGTAATTATTTTAAACAGGAATTTCTGGACAAGGACTATCTTGAAGATGATGAAATCAAAATTGTCCGGACCAAGAAATTTGATATCAAGCCGATGTATGCGGAAGATGCCTGCGTACAGATGGAACTTACGGGTCATAACTTCTTCGTATTCTGCAATGCGGAGACAGATCAGGTAAATGTTGTATATAAGAGAAAAGGCAATACTTATGGATTGATTGAACCTGAATATTAAGAGAACATTGCACAGTAAATAAATATTCATTATAATAAACGGAGAAACCGGACGGTTTCTCCGTTTTAAATTTGGTGAGGAAGGAACTGGTATGTGGATAATAACAATTTTGATGCTTCTTGTTGCGGCGGCCTTTTTTTCCTATTTATGGAAAGAAGATTTTTATGATACATTACCGATGGCGACGGCACTTTTGATACTTCTTCTATATATACTGGCTTTCTTTGGAAAACTTTCTTCCATTGATATCATCAGCATCGTTTTTGCCGGATTTTTCTGCATTCTTCTTTTCTTTATGAAAAAGGAACGCAGAAAGGACATTGTAGTAAATATTGGAAAGACATTGGGTAATCCGAAATGCCTTGTCATGCTGATTGTAATGGGGACCGTTACGTTTCTTGTAAAGGACAGAATTGCGGTATGGTGGGATGACATCAATTTCTGGGCGGCAGATGCCAAGTCTTTGTACTATTTAAACGGATTTGCTTCTAAATATGGTAATGTTGCGCCGGAATTTGGCGATTATCCACCGACACTTTCTTTATTTAAATGGTGGTTTTTACATTTTAACAGCGATGGGTTTAAGGAAGGGTTAATGTTTGCGGCATATTATTGTCTGAACTTAATTTTTTTGATGCCGTTGCTACGCAAGTTAAAAACTAGGAATCCACTGCTTCTTTTGATTGGATTTATCGGACTGTTTCTTATGCCCGGAATGGTTGACAGCGTATTTGCTACAGGGACATGTGCCGATGTGACAATGGGAATTGTTTATGGCGCTTTTTTGTGGGCTGCTTTTGATGATAAAGGACATACGGTGTCTTTTTACTATATTCGTTTAGGACTGTATCTTTGTATTCTTGTGTTGGTTAAGTCGGTCGGTATCGAATGGGCATGCTTTGGAATTTTGTTTTTCCTACTGTTACTGAAACAAAAAAGAAAAGAGGAAACACCGCCTTTCTTGGGAAAAAGGGTACGATACATAGTGGGTGTGGCAGCCGCGGCAATCCTTGCGGAGGGCAGCTGGCTTGCGTTTTGCCTGACACATAGAAGAGTTGCGAAATTAACAAGCGCCGGAGTTAAAATGGCAGTCGGGGGAAATTATACACTACCCGGTAATACACTGGAAAAAATGAGTTACTATCTCCGGGGATTTTCGATGCATCCGATGCATGCCGAAAAAACATGGGGGATTGATTTGTCTTCCCTTGTTTTACTGATTCTGGTAATCGCAGTCATTATAATTTTCGCCAGAAAGAAGATATTGTGTCAACAGGAGAAAAGACGACTCCTTCTCTTTACGATACTTACGGCTTTTGCCGCTTACGGTATTATTTTTATCGGTCATATCACAATCTTTGCGGGAGAACTCCAATATCTGGATGCTGCGGTTATGGCGATTTCGATAGCAAGGTACGGAGCACCGTTTTCAATAGGAATGATTTATCTTCTGGCTGGCATTTTTTTGGAACGGACAAAAGATACGGTGAAAAGTTATCTGATTTGCCTTGCCATTGTACTGGCAACGACTTATCATCCCGGTATTTTCTACTCGGTATATAATTATCATGCAGCACTGGCAGAAGAGAAGGAAAACAGGGACAATATGATAGAAGAAAATGCACAACTCTTCTTACAGAAAGTGGCAGAAACAGAAGAACTTACCGGAAAAAGGACTTTGTATCTGCGCAATGATAAAGAAATCCACTGGGTAAAGGACACATATATCAGTTACGAAGCATCTCCTGCCGCAGTAGTTTACGGAGGAATTGCAACAGATACAATGGATGAAGGTACGATGGAACAAAAAATAAGAGAGTCTCATGCAGAATTTTTGTATGTGGACCGCGTGGAGGGAGATCCGACGCCTCTGTTTGCCGGAATGCTTAATGAAGAACCGTTTGAATATGAGACAGTTTACAGAGTTTTAAATGATAATGGAAAGATAACGCTTATCAAATACTAAAGGAGAAAAAGATGGACGATGCGAAAATACCGGTTATTATCCCTTCTTATGAACCGGATGAAAAACTGATTGCTCTTTTACATAGACTGAAAGAAAGCAGTATGGAACAGGTAGTAATCGTTGACGATGGAAGTGAAGGAGAAAGGTATCAGCAGATTTTTCAAAATGCAAAGAAAGAATTTGGCTATACGGTACTGCACCATGCGGTGAATCTTGGAAAAGGAAGGGCCTTAAAAACGGCATTCAATTATTGTCTGTTGCATTATCCCGATGCAATCGGATGCGTGACGATTGATTCGGACGGACAGCATACCGTAAAAGATATGCTTGCCTGTATGAATGCTTTAAAAAATCAACCGGATGCTTTGATACTCGGTGTTCGCGATTTTAATCAGAAAGGAATTCCGGTAAGATCGGTATTTGGGAATAAGTGTACCGGAAAAGTGATGAAACTTCTTACGGGCATCGGGGTATCCGACACGCAGACGGGGCTGCGCGCAATTCCACGTTCTTTTATGAAAAAACTGCTTGGTGAAAAAGGAGAACGCTTTGAATTTGAAACCAATATGCTGTTAGATACAAAAAATGAGAATATTAGGATTGTAGAGATACCGATTGAAACAATATATATAGAAGAAAACAAAACAAGCCATTTCCACCCACTGAAGGATTCCCTGAGAATTTATACGGTATTTCTTAAATTTATTTTCTCTTCATTATCCTCCAGTGTCGTAGATATATTGCTGTTTGCGTTTTTCTGCAGTCTGTTGAAAGGAAAGACATTCGGTCCGGTTGGATATGTCTTTGCTGCGACAGTAGCGGCCAGAGTACTTTCTGCTGCCTATAATTTTTCCATCAATTATAAAATTGTTTTTCACGGTGCGGGAAATACCGGGAAAGCGATATTGCGCTATGTCTTGCTGGCAGTATGTATCATGGCAGCAAGCGGCTTTTTGGTGGAACATATTCAGGCAAGTCTGGGAATTGCAGAAGTACTGGTAAAAATCCCCGTAGACATTTTGCTGTTTCTGGTGAGTTTCTTAGTACAGAGAGAATTTGTTTATAAATAGAAGAAGCCATACATGGATTTAGAAGGAAGCTGCATATATTGAATAAAAAGACAACGGAATGCCATGTATGAAGAGAATCGAGATTTTAAAAAGGGCAATTCTTATGGAAGTGCTCCTTATTATGTTGGCAATTACAATAAACGGCATGATTCCTCTATTACGCTCAACTTCTGCACAGACAGGGAAAAAGGAATGTATCAAATGGGTTGAGTTTCATCCGACTTGTGAGGCAATGAAATATGCTTATCAAACGGATGTAGCCACACATGGGACGGAAGATGAAATTAATTGGATTTCACTGCTTGCGTATGCGGCTGCAAAAAGCGGAGGAAACTTTGATAAAAATTCGGTTCCGCTAATGAGGAAACTGGTTGGGCAGATTCAGGATAAAGAGACAACATTCAGCAAAGCAGTAGAAAAACTGGAATATTATGCTTACTATCAGGAAGCATATGAAGCAGTTCTTGGCGGAATGGTCGGAGAATTTGAAATTGAAGAAAAAGATGAGAACGGAAATGTCGTCTTTCTGAAGAAATATGGCTTGAAGGCATTTTTACCGATTGCGCAGGGATTTCCGTATCATGATTATGATGATTTTGGCTCATCCAGAAGTTTTGGCTATAAACGACGCCATCTGGGACATGACATGATGGGACAAATCGGAACACCGATTATTGCAGTTGAATCCGGAACGGTAGAGGCAATCGGATGGAACCGTTATGGGGGATGGCGGATTGGAATTCGTAGTTTTGATAAGAAACGATACTATTATTATGCACATCTTCGGCAGAATTATCCTTATCAGGAAGGACTAAAAGAAGGCAGCATTGTAACGGCGGGCGATGTAATCGGCTATATGGGACACACCGGCTACAGTGATAAGGAGAACGTGAACAATATCAATGTGACACATCTGCATTTTGGAATGGAACTTATTTTTGATGAAAAACGAAGAGAAGAAGGAAACGAAATCTGGATTGACTGTTATGAACTTACAAAATTTCTGTATCAAAACAGGAGTGAAACGGTCAAAAAGGAAGGGACCAAAGAGTGGGAACGGGTTTATCAAATGAAAGACCCGGAGTGCGAAAAATATCGAAATTGATGCACACTGATATTCTGTCGAAAACCATTGCAAAATGGCATATGCTATGTTAAAATAATGGCATCGGACAATGATAAAAAAATAACAATCCCAAAAATTTGAAAGGAGTCATGTAAAAATGGCAAAGAAAGTTGTTTTAGCTGGTGCATGTCGTACCGCAATCGGAACAATGGGTGGTTCTCTTTCCACTACACCGGCACCGGAACTTGGTGCAGTCGTTATTAAAGAGGCATTAAAGAGAGCAGGAGTAGCACCTGAACAGGTTGATCACGTATATATGGGTTGCGTTATCCAGGCAGGTCTTGGACAGAACGTAGCTCGTCAGGCTTCCATCAAAGCCGGATTACCGGTTGAAGTGCCGGCAGTTACCGTTAACGTTGTATGCGGTTCCGGATTAAACTGTGTAAATATGGCTGCTCAGATGATTCAGGCAGGAGATGCTGATATCGTCGTTGCAGGTGGTATGGAAAACATGTCAATGGCTCCTTATGCAGTACCGCAGGCTCGTTTCGGATACAGAATGAACAACGGTACATTAGTAGATACAATGGTTAACGATGCATTATGGGATGCATTCAACAACTATCATATGATTAAGACTGCTGACAATGTAGCAGAGCAGTGGGGCATCACCAGAGAAGAACTGGATGAGTTTGCTTTAAAATCTCAGCAGAAAGCAGAAAAAGCACAGGAAACAGGTGCTTTTGATGATGAAATCGTACCGGTTATGGTTAAAAAGAAAAAAGAAATGGTTGAATTCAAAGTAGACGAAGGACCTCGTCATGGTTCTACCATGGAAGCACTTGCAAAACTTCGTGCCATCAATCCGGACGGATATGTAACAGCAGGTAATGCATCCGGCATTAATGACGGTGCAGCAGCAATTGTTGTTATGAGTGAAGAAAAAGCAAAAGAACTTGGTGTAAAACCGATGGCTACTTTCGTTGCAGGTGCACTTGGCGGTGTAGATCCTTCCATCATGGGTGTTGGCCCTGTGGCATCTACAAAGAAAGTTCTTGCAAAGACTGGTATGAAAATTGAAGACTTTGATATTATCGAAGCAAATGAAGCTTTTGCAGCACAGTCTATCGCAGTAGGACGCGATTTGGGAATTGACGTTGATAAACAGCTTAATCCGAACGGCGGTGCTATTGCACTCGGACATCCGGTAGGAGCATCAGGATGCCGTATCCTTGTAACATTGTTACATGAAATGCAGAAAGCAGATGCAAAGAAAGGTCTTGCAACACTTTGCATCGGCGGTGGTATGGGCTGCTCAACGATTGTAGAAAGAGAATAATTCAGGCCGTATAGTGCCTGTCACAAATGGTGTTGCTATATTCAGCAAACCCCGCTTGCGCTTACTTTACACGCAGCGGTACTAGACTCGAAAATACCTCGTCAAGTACCGGCGTGTGCAGACGGGTGTTGCACGAATATAGCAACACCTATGTGTGGATTTCATATGTGAAACAGTTTGAAACTGAATGAAGTAGCCAATTTAAGGTCTACAAATAAAAATGAAAAGGAGAACCGACATGGAATTTGTTTTATACGAACAGAAGGGTGCTGTAGGAATCATCACCATCAGCCGTGAAAAAGCATTAAATGCTTTAAATTCAGCGGTGCTGGAAGAACTGGATGCAACACTTGATCAGGTAAATCTTGATGAAGTTAGATGCCTGATTTTAACGGGAGCAGGACAGAAATCTTTTGTTGCAGGTGCCGATATCGGAGAAATGAGTTCTCTGACAAAAGCAGAGGGAGAAGCATTTGGTAAGAAAGGAAATGATGTTTTCTTAAAAATCGAAAACTTCCCGATTCCTGTAATTGCAGCCGTAAACGGATTCGCTTTAGGCGGCGGTTGTGAGATTTCCATGAGTTGTGATATCAGAATCTGTTCCGACAACGCAGTTTTCGGACAGCCTGAAGTAGGACTCGGAATCACACCGGGATTTGGCGGTACACAGAGACTTGCACGTCTGGTAGGACCGGGAATGGCAAAACAGATGATTTATACAGCAAGAAATATCAAGGCAGACGAAGCACTTCGCATCGGACTTGTCAATGCTGTTTACACACAGGAAGAATTACTTCCGGCAGCAGAAAAAATGGCAGCAGGTATTGCAAAGAATGCACCGATTGCCGTTCGTAACTGCAAAAAAGCAATTAATGACGGTTTAGCACTTTCTATGGACAAGGCAGTAGAAGTAGAAGAAAAGTTATTCGGTGACTGCTTTGAAACAGAAGATCAGAAGTACGGAATGGCATTTTTCTTAGACAAAAACAAAGAAAAAGTAAAAGAACCGTTCAAAAACTGCTAAATAAATGAAATATATTATATTAAGGAGGATTTTAAAATGAAAGTAGGTATTATCGGTGCCGGAACCATGGGACAGGGCATTGCAAAAGCATTTGCTCAGGTTGACGGATATGAAGTAGCACTCTGCGATATCAAACAGGAATGGGCAGAAGGCGGAAAAGACAAAATTGCAAAAGGATATGCGAAACTTGTAGAAAAAGGAAAAATGACACAGGAAGCAGCAGATGCCATCGTTGCTAAAATTACTCCCGGTTTAAAAGAAAACCTTTGTGCAGACTGCGATTTAATTGTGGAAGCTGCATTTGAAAATATGGAAGTTAAGAAGACAACTTTTGCTGAACTTGATAAGATTGCAAAGCCGGAATGTGTATTTGCATCTAACACATCCAGTCTTTCCATTACAGAAATCGGAAACGGATTAAACCGTCCTATGATCGGTATGCATTTCTTTAATCCTGCAGACCGTATGAAATTGGTAGAAGTAATCGCAGGCGTAAATACACCTGCTGAAACGGTTGAAACAATCAAGAAGATTTCCGAAGAAATCGGTAAGACTCCTGTACAGGTAAATGAAGCTGCAGGTTTCGTAGTAAACCGTATTTTAATTCCTATGATTAACGAAGCTGCTTTCATTAAGATGGAAGGTGTTTCCGATATCGCAGGTATTGACGCAGCTATGAAGCTTGGTGCAAATCATCCGATGGGTCCTTTAGAGTTAGGTGACTTCATTGGTCTTGATATCTGCCTTGCTATTATGGATGTTCTTTACAATGAAACCGGTGACAGCAAGTATCGTGCATGCCCTCTTATCCGTAAGATGGTACGTGGCGGAAACCTTGGTTGTAAGAGTGGTAAGGGATTCTATGTATACAATGCTGACAGAACCAAAACCCCTGTTGATGCTCAGTAAAAAATTCTTTTGAAATAAATTTTTAATGGAGGAAATAAATCATGAATTTTTCTTTAAGTAAGGAACATGAAATGGCGAGAGGCCTCTTCAAAGAGTTCGC
>JAQXIR010000026.1 GCA_029007885.1 Lachnospiraceae bacterium
GAACGGAACAACTGTTATGCACATGTTCGCGGTTAC
The DNA here is from genome assembly GCA_029007885.1 of Lachnospiraceae bacterium. GTDB lineage: Bacteria > Bacillota > Clostridia > Lachnospirales > Lachnospiraceae > RGIG8767. The sequence goes on from JAQXIR010000026.1 coordinate 37, forward strand.
ATTTATCGCAACAGCAGCAGGAATTGATGTTACACCGGCAAACATGGTAGTTATGGCATTCCTTTCCATCTGTGCAGCAGCAGGAACACCGGCTATCCCGATTGCTGGAACAACAATGATCTTTACCGTATTATCCGGTATGGGATGGACAACAGAAGCATGTCTCATCGGTTATGCACTTGTTGTAGCAATTAACCGTCCGGTAGAAATGGCACTTCTTCCACTGAACGTTATCGGTGACGCAGCGGTGAACGTGATCGTTAATGCGAAAGAGAAAGAAATTGATAAAGATGTTTATAATAGCTAATAAATGATTCAAAGGCAGCCACTGGGCAGAACGCCTGCCTGGCTGCCATTTTTTTAAGATAAGTATGACAAGATTTTAACAGGAATATAAAGATCTAGTACGACTACAAGGATAAGACAATTTTGGAGGATAAAAATGGACACAATAATGACACTGTTAGAAAGCTTTCAGGCGTTTATCTGGGGACCGCCGACTCTGGTTCTGCTTATGGGGACAGGACTTTACTTTACAATTAAATTGAGAGGCATACAATTATTTAAGTTTCCAAAAGCATTAAGAAGTATCTTCGAAAAAGAAGAGGGTGCGGGAGATGTATCTGCATTTGCAACTTTATGTACAACATTGGCAGCAGACATTGGTACAGGAAGTATTGTAGGTGTAGCTACAGCACTCAGAATTGGGGGACCAGGAGCGATGTTCTGGATGTGGGTGTCAGCGTTTCTGGGAATGACTACAAAATACGCGGAAGCACTTCTGGCAGTGAAATTCCGCGTGAAGGATGAGAATGGTCAGATTGCAGGTGGACCGATGTACTATATTCAGAATGGCATGGGAAAGAAATATATCTGGCTTGCGAAATTGTTTGCATTTTTTGGAGTGATAACGGCACTGTTAGGATGTGGTACATTTCCACAGGTAAATGCTATTACAGAATCGGTCAACATGACGTTTAACATTCCAATCTGGGTAATTGGTGTTGTTGTGACAGTGCTTACAGCAATTGTAACGATTGGCGGTATTCAGTCTATTTCTAAAGTGGCACAGTTTGTTGTACCATTTATGGCAATTTTCTTTATTGGAGGTTCTTTTGTGATCCTTTGCTGGAATTATGAAGCGATTCCGGGCGCTTTTGGCGAAATCATACGCTGCGCTTTTGCAAAACAGTCTGTGCTTGGTGGAGCAGCCGGAACTGGTGTCATTACACTGATGACTGCCATTCGTACAGGTGTGGCAAGAGGGGTATATACCAATGAGGCCGGGCTTGGAAGTTCCCCGATTGTAGCAGCTGCAGCAAAGACGAATTCCTGTGTGAAACAGGGTCTGATTTCCATGACGAGTGTATTTTTTACGACACTTGTGACATGCACAATGACAGGACTTGTAATTATTTCCAGCGGACTGCTTGATGGATCGAACTTGAGTGGAAGCGTTCTTGTGACTCAGGCATATAATGCAGGACTGCCGTTCGGAATCGGAAAATACCTTGTAGCTATCGGAATTATCTTTTTCTCCTTTACAACCATACTAGGATGGAATTATTATGGAGAAAGATGCGTTGTTTATCTGACAGGAAATACGAAAGGGATTAAGCCGTTTAAAGTAATCTATATTGTTGCGATTGCGTTGGCGCCGTTCCTTACACTGGAACCAATCTGGCTTCTCGCAGATATTACTAATGCTCTTATGATCATTCCGAATCTGGTTGCACTTATCGGACTTCGAAAAGTTGTAATCAATGAGACAAACCATTATTTTGACAACTTAGCAAAACGGACGATACCGTTAGGAAAGAATACGGTCGTTCAATAAGAGAAAGGAAAAAGCATATGGCTCTTTTTTCACAGATGTTGAATCTGCAGTTTACGCTGTTTTTGCTGATACTGGTTGGAATTATTTTGAAGAAAAAAAGGATTATTACACAGGAAGGAAAAAAGAGCCTTTCTAATCTTACAGTAAATTTAATCCTTCCGTGTAATATTATTTATTCTTTTATGGGTGACATTAATGCTTCGGAACAATTTGTAAAAAAATGCTTCGGGGCGTTTTTGATTTCGCTGGTTATTCAGATGTTCAGTATCACAGTTGGAAAATACTTTTTTTATAAGTTTCCGACAGAAAAAAGAAATATTTTTGTATATGGATTGATTGTTTCCAATTCGAGTTTTATCGGGCTGCCTGTTGTGGATGCTATATATGGAGCACTGGGAGTTCTTTATACTTCCTTTTTTCAGATTCCGGTGCGTATTACTATGTGGACGGCAGGGCTGTCCCTTTTTACACATGCAGACCGGAAAGAAGCGTATAAAAAGCTTGTGAAGCATCCATGCATTGTGGCTGTGGCTATAGGAATCATTCTCATGGTCCTTCCGGTAAAACTTCCGGTGTTTGTGGAAGACACGATAGGAGGATTGAGCAAATGTACGGTTCCGGTTTCCATGCTCGTGATTGGATGTATGTTGGCAGAATCGAATATCCGGCAGCTTTTTGACCGGTCAGTGCTTTATTACTGCCTGATTCGTCTTGCAGTATATCCGGCACTTGT
>JAQXIR010000027.1 GCA_029007885.1 Lachnospiraceae bacterium
AATTATAAAGAAGCATCAGCAACTGTTAAGATTACTGTAAATCCTAAGAAAGCAACTATTTCTAAATTGACTTCACCGAAAAAAGCTCAGGCGAAAGTAACATGGAAGAAGGATTCTAAAGTAACAGGATATCAGGTTGTATATGCATCCAATAAATCCTTTACAAAAAATGTAACGACAACTTCTGTAAAGAAGAACACACAGTCTTCTTTGACAATCAAAAAACTGACCAGTAAAACAAAAGTCTATGTAAAGGTTCGTTCTTATAAAGTAGTAAATGGTAAGAAAATGTACGGAAGCTACAGTGCAGTAAAAGCAGTGAAAGTAAAATAAAAGAAACTGCGGATAAAAAAAGATAAAATGAGAGCTGCCGGGGAGGTTATAGTCACTATAGCTTTCTCGGCAGATTGTATACTTTAATATGTGAGGCGAATGTATGTAACAGAGAATTGCTTGCATGAAAAAAAGAGGAGGCTATATGAAATTAAATTTGAAAAAAACAGCTGCCGGAGTTATTGCATTTGTAGTATTTGTGGCAGCTTTGATATATTGTAATAAAATTGAAAAGGCAGATTTGATATCTACAGAGGGGCAGAGTTATGAGAAGGCGCAGGTTGTGGAGATTACAAAAGACAATCTTGCCGAGGATGGGAATCGTTACGGAGAACAAAAGGTTATTTTGAAAATAAATAGTGGGAGCCTGAAAGGACAGGAAGTGGAGGCGGTTAGTCCGAGTGGGACTTTATTTGGCGCAACTTGTAAAGTGGGAATGCCGGTAATTGCGATTGTAAGTGTTACAGAGAATAATAGTGTTGTAACGGTATATAGTCAGGATCGAAGTATTGCAATTTATGTATTTGCAGTTCTTTTTGCATTGATTGTCTGTGCGATTGGCGGCAGACAAGGGGCGAAAGCAGTAATTAGTCTTGCGTTTACTTGTATCAGTATTTTTGGACTCCTTTTCCCTCTGATTTATAAAGGTTATTCTCCGGTATTTGTCACGATATTAATCTGTGTGGTGGCCACAGTATTTACAATGCTGATGATTAGCGGTTGGTCAAAAAAAACATTATCAGCTGTTATCGGAACGACGTGTGGTGTGGCAGCAGCTGGAGCAGCAGCTACAATTTTTGGACATTTTGCAGGAATCAGTGGATATAATGTGCCAGATATCGAAACCTTAAATTATGTGGCACAGTATACGCCAATCAGAATAGGGGGACTCCTTTTCGCCGGAATTATCATATCTTCCCTTGGAGCGGTAATGGATGTAGGAATGTCTATGTCTTCGGCTATACAGGAAATTTATGAAGCAAATCCTGAAGTGGGAAAGAAAAAACTTTTCTTGTCCGGAATCCAGGTGGGACGGGATATGATGGGAACGATGACTAATACGCTGATTCTGGCATATGTTGGCGGCGCAATAACGACATTGATTATTAATTATGCGTATAATCTTTCCTACAATCAGCTTTTGAACTCCTACAATATAGGAATTGAAATTATGCAGGGACTATCAGGAAGCCTGGGGGTTGTACTGACAGTTCCCATAACGGCAGCGGTGGCAGTGGAATTGCTTTATCGGAATTCGATGAGGAAATAAAAGTGAAAATAACTGGGCGGGGAATGTTTCCCCGCCTTAGCATTTCTGAAATTTATTTCACTTTTACTTTTTTTATGGTGCTGTATGTGCTATAAATGGGCGTTTTACCAACCATTTTATAGGTTCTGATTTTCACGTAGTAAGTTTTTTTGGATTTTAGTGATTTTATGTCCTTCTTGATGGTACTGTTTTTACTTATCGTTATATTTTTTACGCCTTTTGTGAACTTACTGTTCTGCGCATAAGTAATCTGATATCCCGTTATTTTGCTATCCTTTTTCCAGCTGACAGTTAACTTCTTTTTACCGGCTTTTACACTTAATCCTACTACTTTTTTGGGACTGATCGTGATAGTTATTTGTTTAGTTGCTTCGTGATAGTTTTCCGTTGCGGCTGCAGAGATTGTGATAGTTACTTTTCCTGGACTTTTTAAAGTTACATTTCCTGTACCGGAAACTGTTGCAATGCTGTTATTACTGGAGCGGTAGGAAAGCTTTCCTGCTGCTTTTGCATTTAGTGCAAAAGGTTTTGAACCGTATATTTTGGAATAGGAAGAGGCTGTTATCACTTGCTTTTTTTTCAGTATAGTAAATGATTTTTCAACAGTTCCGATATAGTTGCCTTTACCAGTGATTATGACAGAAGCTGTGCCAGCATGGATGTTGTTGCCATAGGTGACTGTATAGTCGGTGCCTTCTATTAACAAAATGGTTCCGTCACTAACAGTGATAGCTGGTTCTATTGCTTTACCCGTATAAGTATAGGTATCCAATTCTGATATGGTACAATCTTTCAGTTCTTTTCCAATACTAAAGTTTTCCTCAATGGAACCTGTATAGTTACCTTTTCCGGAGATTTTTATTGTGGCAGTTCCTATCTCCAGATTATTGAGATAATCGACAGTGTAGTCTTCATTCTCTGAAAGAAGTTTCTCTCCATCTTTTACGGTTAATTCCTGTGTAATTTCCTGACCTGTATATACTTTATCTTCAATACCGATTATTGTAACTTCATTTATTGGTTTCGGAGCGATAGAGAAAGTTCCTTCAGTGCTGCCTGTATAATTTCCTGTTCCGGTTATTATGAGCTTCGCTGTACCGGCATTAATATTATTTTCGTAAGTAATTGTATAATCTTCATTTTCTGATAATGTTATTGTGACATCTTTCACGACAGGATTCTGAGTGATGGCTTCTCCGGTATATGTTTTATCAGAAATACCTGTTATGTCTGCCTCTTCAAGACTTTTTGGCAGAATAGCGAAAGTTTTTGTGTTATCACCGCCATAATTGCCTTTACCGGTAATAGTAACAGAAGCTGTACCGGCATTGGTATTATTACTATATGATACAGTGTAATCGGTACCAGACTGAAGTGTTGTAGCTCCATCTTTTACAGTGATAGAAGGAGTTATTGGAGAACCTGTATAGATCTGGTCGGAAATTTCGTTTACAGTCACATCCTCGATATCTTTTGGAGTAATAGAAAAAGTCTTTTCAGCCGTACCAGTATAATTCCCCATTCCAGTAATGATAACAGAAGCTGTACCAACATTGATATTATCATGATATGAAACAGAGTAGTCTTGATCATTAATAAGAGTTTTACCGTTTAGAGTTACAGTATTTACTGCAGGTTGTTTTTCTGAACCATCATAAGTATAAGTGTTTGTTGATAGATCTATTTGTGCGTCATTGATAGAAATCCTTTCTACTGTGAGTGGGATGGTTACCGTATGGGTTTGGTTCAAAGAGAAGGATGTTGTTAAGTTTGTTGTTCCTACTTTAAGACCGGTTATTTTTCCATTAGAGATTTCGACAATCTGGTTATCTTCTACCGTCCAGTCATATGAAAGAATAACAGGCACCAGATTACTTGGCCAAGTTTCAGTCAATCTGATTTTGGAAGTAATGGTCGGAGTATTTACAGATTCACCGTAAGGTAATGTAAGAGATTCTGTGTCTGACTGTATAGAGGAATCGGTAATGTTTGATTTTAATACTTCTATTTGGACGGTGTCTGACGTATCATTTGCGGTAGTTGCTTTTGTGCTTCCTGTCGGACTACGAAATTCCTGAACCCAGTAATGAACTCCATTATATACTACATGACCGATTCCTATTGCGGTAACACTGGACGATAACATATTTCTCCGATGTCCCTGCCCACTGTAAGTTTTATCTGTTTCCTTCCATCCTTCAAAAACAGCTTCCGCTGTGGTATATTTAGTACCTGCTGCGATGTTTTCAGCTACAGATGAATAACTCAACCCTGATTCATCATATATTGTCCAACATTTGTTTCCGTTTGGTCGAGTATGACTGAAATAGATTGCAATTTCTACAGCTCGTTTCATTGCAATTTTCTCCAAATCGTAATCGTAAGCTAATTCCTTTAGATCATTATGAACAGTTTTTGTTGTGTCATCGTTGTTCCATTCCCACGCCTCATCTCCGGTACGAAAGTCATTGATCATAGATAGCATAGATCTGGCCTCGGTCTGCCCATATGTGACAGGAACACCGACTGAAATAGTATCTTCTGCAGCAAAGACTGTGTTACCACTTATACTTACTATAAATGTCAGAAGAATGATCGATAGTAAACGACAAGTTTTTTTCCACCTCATATGATTCCTCCTTTAAGAAACTATGTATTGTATAAGCCTATTATACTTGAAACGTGTCGGAATGTCATGATTCAAAAATTCTTTTAGAGAAGAATAGATTCATTGATATTTCTATTTATGATAGAATAATAGATGATCTCATGATGCCAGAAAGAAAGGAAACAATGTAATATGGAACGGTTTACGTTAGAAGTGTGTGTGGATTCTGTGGAGTCTGCGTTAGCAGCTAAGCGGGGTGGAGCAGATAGGTTAGAACTTTGCAGCAACCTGATTATTGGAGGAACGACTCCGAGCAGCGCTCTGTTTGAGGAAATACGAGATATAACAGAGATTCGTACACATGTATTGATACGACCGAGATACGGGGATTTTTGTTATTCTGATTATGAATTTCGGGTGATTGCAAGAGAAATGCGCAAGTTCAGGGAACTTGGAGCAGAGGGCGTTGTAATCGGAATTTTGAAACCAGATGGAACTCTGGATATGAAAAGAATGAAACAGCTTATGGAGGAGGCTGGAGATATGTCGGTGACTCTTCACAGGGCTTTTGATGTCTGTGCGGATCCTTTTGAAGCTATGGAGCAGGCAATAGAGCTGGGAGTTCATGCGATTCTGACTTCCGGACAGAAGAATCACTGCCTAGAAGGAAAGGATATTATAAAAGAGTTGGTCCGACGGGAAAACGATCAGATTACAATACAGGTAGGAGCTGGAGTAGACGTAGATACCATTCAGAAGATACAGCCTTATACCGGTGCACATGCTTTTCATATGTCCAGAAAGACTGTGGTTGAAAGCGAAATGGTTTATCGCAAAGAAGGCGTGAGTATGGGGCTTCCTGCATTTGGTGAATTTGAAATTATCAGAACAGAAGAGGAAAAAATACGAAAAGCCAAGGATTTATTACATTTTTTATAAAAAAATGTGGAAAATATCAACTACAAATAGTATGATAGACCTATATAATTGACAATAAATTAACAGAAAGGAGCGCGAATTATGTTAAAAGGAAAAATTGCAGTTATAACTGGAGGTACTCGTGGCATCGGATATGCTACTGTAAAGAAATTTCTGGAGAATGGAGCAAAAGTAGTATTGTTCGGTTCTCGCCAGGAAACGGTAGACAAAGCACTTGCTTCTTTAAATGAAGAAAATCCGGAATGGGAAGTATCCGGCGCATGGCCTGATCTTCTGGATGCTGATGAAGTGGCTGAAGAAATTGGGAAAATAAAAGAAAAATACGGAAGAATTGATATTTTAATAAACAATGCCGGTATTTCTGACAGCACAAAAATTGATGATTATACTTCTGAGAAGTTTGCAAAGATTATGCAGCTGAATGTTAATGCAATCATAAATGGTATTATGCCTGTTGTTAAGGTCATGAAGGAGCAGGGCGGCGGATGTATCTTAAATACAAGTTCCATGGTAAGTATTAGCGGACAGCCAAGTGGAATCGCGTATCCGACAAGTAAATCGGCAGTGAACGGACTTACCTGGTCACTGGCAAGAGAATTAGGACCAAGCAATATTCGAGTAAATGCTGTAGCACCAGGAATTACAAAGACAGATATGGTAGCAGCACTTCCAGAGCAGATGATTCAGCCGCTTATTAATGCAATTCCGATTCGACGTATCGGAGAAGCAGAAGATATTGCTAATGCATTTTTGTTCCTGGCAAGCGATATGGCAAGTTATATTACAGGAGAAATCTTATCCGTAGATGGAGCAATGAGAACCTAATTTATAATATTATCTGATAACGGGTGGAGGAAGCAAAATGTTTCCTCCGCTTTTTTGGAAAAAAGCTTTCTGGAATCACATGTTTTGGATAAAAAACTTGATTTTTATTTGATGATAGCCAATACTATTGGGTGTAAGAAATACAAGTGAATTTGCAAGGAGCATTTATTTTCAATATGAAAAAAACA
>JAQXIR010000028.1 GCA_029007885.1 Lachnospiraceae bacterium
AGGGGAAGAAGAATATCTTTATGATGATAAAGCTTTGGAGCGATACAGAAAATCTCACAAGTCACCGTTTACGTTACAACGATATAAAGGACTTGGAGAGATGGATGCACAGCAATTGTGGGAGACTACTCTTGATCCGCAAACCAGAAAACTAAAGTTGGTGGAAATTGAAGATGCCAGATATGCATCGGATATCACGGAAATGCTTATGGGTACCGATGTATTGCCGAGAAAGAAATTTATTTATGAGCATGCAGAAGATGCACTGCTTGATGTGTAAACGAGAGGAATCATTACCATGAATGATAACAATATTATTAAAACGGAATATTCCGAATTAATGCAGAAATCATATATCGATTATGCCATGAGTGTAATTGTTGCAAGAGCATTGCCAGATGTCCGTGATGGCTTAAAACCGGTTCAACGCAGGACTCTTTATGATATGCATGAACTTGGTATTCGATTCGATAAGCCTTACCGGAAAAGTGCCAGAATAGTCGGCGATACCATGGGTAAATATCATCCGCATGGGGACAGCTCCATTTATGACGCACTGGTTGTAATGACACAAGACTTCAAAAAGGGACTGCCGCTGATTGACGGTCACGGTAACTTTGGAAATATTGAAGGTGACGGAGCCGCAGCAATGCGTTATACGGAGGCACGTCTGAATAAAATTACGCAGGAAGCTTTTTTGGCTGATCTTGATAAAGATGTTGTTGATTTTATTCCGAATTTTGATGAAACAGAAAAAGAACCAAGCGTTTTGCCGGCCAAAATTCCCAATTTGCTTATAAACGGTTCGGAAGGAATTGCTGTCGGTATGGCTACGAGCATCCCGCCTCATAATTTAGCAGAAATCATCGATGCAATGAAAGCATATATGAAAGATGAATCCATTACCACGAGGGAACTGATGAAAATCGTACAGGGACCTGACTTCCCGACCGGTGGTATTGTCACGAATAAAGATGAACTGCTTGAAATCTATGAAACCGGTGCAGGAAAAATTAAAATCCGAGGAAAAGTTGAAACAGAAAAAGGAAAAGGCGGAAAGACCAATGTCGTGATTACGGAAATTCCTTATACGATGATCGGTGCTAATATTGGTAAATTTCTTTCTGATGTTGCAGCTCTTTATGAATCAAAGAAAACACAGGATATTGTGGATATTTCAAATCAATCTTCCAAAGAAGGAATCCGAATTGTCATTGAGTTGCGCAAAGATGCAAATGTCCAGAATTTTATTAATCTTCTTTATAAAAAAACACGATTAGAAGATACTTTCGGTGTTAATATGCTTGCAATTTGCGACGGCAGACCTGAGACAATGGGACTAAAACGTATTTTAAAAGAATGCGTAGATTTCCGTTACGAAGTTGCAGGCCGAAAATATAAAAACCTTCTCGAAAAGGAGATGGCACGCAAAGAGATTCAGGAAGGTCTGATTAAAGCCTGCAATGTCATTGATTTGATTATTGAAATTTTACGCGGCAGCAAAGACCGTAATATGGCAAAGGATTGTCTGATTAACGGCAATACAGATGGGATTACGTTCAAGTCAAAAGAATCCAAAATTATGGCTTCTCAGTTGATGTTTTCGGAAAATCAGGCAAATGCAATCCTTGATATGCGTTTATATAAATTAATCGGATTAGAAATACAGGCGCTAATTAAAGAGCATGAAGAAACAATGGCAAATATTTACCGCTATGAAGATATTCTTGCAAGAAGAGATTCCATGGCTCAGGTAATTATGAATGAACTCGATGAAATCAAAAAGGAGTTCAAAAGAGAACGCAGAACCGTAATCGATAACTGTGAAGAAGCTGTTGTAGAAGAAGTAAAAGTGGAAGAAATGGAACTGATCTTCTTAATGGACCGTTTCGGTTATGCCAGAACAATTGACCTTGCTACTTATGAACGCAACAAAGAAACGGCGGATCAGGAAAACAAATTTGTTATCCATTGTAAGAATACCGGCCGAATTTGTGTATTTACCGATATCGGACAGCTCCATACCATAAAGGTCTCAGATATTCCTTTTGGAAAATTCAGAGATAAGGGTATCCCGATAGATAATATCAGCAATTATTCTTCCGCGAAGGAGAAAATTGTTGAAATTGCATCACAAACAGATTTAAATCTCTACAGAATGATTTTTGTTACGAAATCATCTATGATAAAAGTTGTTGACGGCGGAGAGTTTGATGTCAGCAAAAAAACAGTTGCTTCAACAAAATTGGCTGATCATGATGAAATAGTGAGCATTTCAGTTATGCGTGAACAGACACATATAGTCCTTCGCTCCAAAGATGGATATTTTTTACGGTTTCCGATAGAAGAAATCCCGGAAAAGAAAAAGGCAGCTATAGGTGTGCGAGGTATGAAACTTTCTGCAAATGATTTTGTGGAAGAAGTATATTACACAAAAAATTCCGTAGAATCTAATATTGTATATAAGCAAAAAAACATCTCGTTGAATCAGATAAAACTTGGAAAACGGGATACAAAAGGTACCAAAATACGTGTATAGAAAGGATTTCCTATGAGAGTTATTGCCGGAACAGCACGTTCCCTGCCGCTTGTAACACCGGAGGGAAAGGATACAAGACCGACGACAGACAGAATTAAAGAGACCTTATTTAATATCATTCAAGGACAAGTCGGTGATTCCGTTTTCTTTGATTTCTTTAGCGGAAGCGGAGGAATCGGAATTGAAGCATTGAGCAGAGGTGCTAAGAAAGCATATTTTGTAGAGAACGATAAGAACGCTCTGAATTGTATTAAACAGAATCTTGCTTTTACAAAATTTACCGAGAAAGCTGTTGTGATGAATCGTGATGTGAGGGATGCGATTCCTTTGATCTTGGAAAAAGCAGATATTATTTTTATGGATCCACCCTATTCAGCAGAAATAGAATCTGATATAATGCAATTACTATTAAAGTCTGATTGCCTAAAAGAGGATACCGTAATTATCATTGAGGCAGATAAAAGAAGAGACTTTTCGTTTGCGACTGCAATAGGATTTAGAATCATAAAAGAAAAACAATATAAGACAAATAAGCATGTATTTCTGTCACTTGATGTGTGACAAAAATCCATTCGGATAGGAGTTAATATGGAAGCAGCAATCTATCCCGGAAGTTTCGATCCGGTTACTTTCGGCCATCTGGATGTAATTGAAAGAGCCGCTAAAATTTTTGATGAATTAACGGTC
>JAQXIR010000029.1 GCA_029007885.1 Lachnospiraceae bacterium
ACACTATGTACAAATGGAATAGATTTGTTTGAAAGAGACAGAAAGTGAGAAAAGCTATGAGTGAAGCAAAGAAAATGTTATCCAGGAAGGACTGTATCAGGATTCGTGGGGCAGCGGAACACAATTTAAAGAACATAGATGTTGATATTCCCAGAAATGAATTTGTGGTACTGACAGGACTGTCCGGTTCCGGCAAGTCATCTCTTGCGTTTGACACCATTTATGCGGAAGGACAGCGTCGTTACATGGAGTCTCTGTCTTCTTACGCAAGACAGTTTTTGGGACAGATGGAAAAGCCAAATGTTGAAAGAATCGAAGGACTTTCTCCTGCGATTTCCATTGACCAGAAATCCACAAATCGCAATCCGCGTTCCACAGTGGGAACCGTAACGGAAATTTATGATTATTTCCGTCTGTTATATGCAAGAATCGGCATCCCTCATTGCCCTGTCTGCGGAAAAGTAATTCAGAAGCAGACGATAGACCAGATGACAGACCAGATTATGAAACTGCCGGAAGGAACAAAAATCCAACTGCTGGCTCCGGTTGTACGCGGGAAAAAGGGAGAACATGCAAAAGTTTTGGACCGCGCAAGGAGAAGCGGATATGTCCGCGTGCGGGTGGACGGCAGCCTGTATGATCTGTCGGAAGATATTAAATTGGACAAGAATATCAAACATTCCATAGAAGTGGTAGTAGACCGCCTTGTAATCAGAGAAGGAATTGAGAGGCGATTGAGTGATTCCATCGAAAGTGTTCTGGAACTTGCGGAAGGACTTCTTATTGTAGATGTTATCGATGGCGAATCCATGAACTTCAGCCAGAGTTTTTCCTGCCCTGATTGTGGTATCAGCATTGATGAGATTGAACCGAGAAGTTTTTCCTTTAATAATCCGTTCGGGGCATGTCCGGATTGTTTCGGACTGGGATATAAAATGAAATTTGATGTGGACCTTATGATACCCGATCGTTCATTAAGCTTAAATGAAGGCGCTATCTCCTGCATGGGATGGCAGTCGAGCAGTTCGCAGGGCAGTTTTACGAATGCGATTCTTCGTGCACTTGCACAGGAATACGAGTTTTCACTGGATATACCGTTTGAACAGTTGCCGGATCGTGTGAAAGATATTCTGATTTATGGTACAAAAGGGAAAGAAGTTGTCGTCCATTACAAAGGCCAGAGAGGCGAAGGAGATTATCCAGTGGCTTTTGAAGGGCTGATTAAAAATATGGAACGGCGCTATCGTGAAACAGGCTCAGATGTTATGAAACAGGAGTATGAGACTTTTATGAGAATCACCCCCTGTGCTGCCTGTGGTGGTATGCGCCTTAAAAAAGAATCGCTGGCGGTTACGGTCTGCGATAAGAATATTTATGAGATTACTTCCATGTCGATTGCAACACTTTCAAACTTCTTAAAAGATATGGAACTGACTGAGACACAGCAGATAATCGGGAAACAGGTTTTGAAAGAAATCCGTGCCAGAGTCGGCTTTTTGATGGATGTCGGACTTGACTATCTGACATTGGCACGGGCGACAGCCAGCCTTTCGGGAGGAGAAGCACAGCGAATTCGTCTGGCAACACAGATTGGCTCCGGACTTGTAGGAGTCTGCTATATTTTGGATGAACCGAGTATCGGACTCCATCAGCGCGATAACGATAAGCTGCTTGCGACTCTTAAGAATTTAAAAGACCTTGGAAATACTCTGATTGTTGTGGAACATGATGAAGATACGATGTTTGCGGCAGACTATATCGTGGATATCGGCCCGGGTGCGGGCTCGCACGGAGGAAAAGTTGTTGCGAAAGGAACCGCACAGGAAATTATGCAGGTACCGGAATCGATTACCGGACAATATCTGAGCGGAAAAATGCGGATTCCGATTCCGACACAACGAAGACAGCCGACCGGATGGCTCACAGTTTTAAAAGCACAGGAGAATAACTTAAAAAAGATTGATGTAGATTTTCCGCTTGGCGTCATGACATGTGTGACAGGAGTGTCGGGTTCCGGTAAGAGCTCTCTGGTAAATGAGATTCTGTATAAGAGTCTTGCAAAAAACTGAACCGGGCAAGAACGATTCCCGGTAAGCATGAAAAGATTATCGGAATGGAGCAGCTTGATAAGGTAATTGATATTGACCAGTCTCCGATTGGAAGGACGCCGCGTTCCAATCCTGCCACATACACGGGTGTGTTTGATATGATTCGGGATTTGTTTGCGGCTACTCCGGATGCAAAAGCGAAAGGATACCAAAAGGGACGCTTCAGCTTTAACGTGAAGGGCGGACGCTGTGAGGCCTGCAGCGGTGACGGTATTATTAAGATTGAGATGCACTTTTTACCGGATGTTTATGTTCCTTGTGAAGTTTGTAAGGGAAAACGGTATAATCGTGAGACACTCGATGTCCGTTATAAAGGTAAGAATATTTTTGAAGTTCTTGATATGACAGTAGAAGAAGCAGTGGATTTCTTTGAGAATGTACCGCGTATTCGTCAGAAGATACAGACGCTCTATGATGTCGGACTCGGCTACATTAAATTGGGACAGCCTTCCACAACACTTTCGGGAGGAGAGGCACAGCGTATTAAACTGGCAACGGAACTGAGTAAACGGGGAACCGGTAAGACGGTTTATATTCTGGATGAACCGACAACGGGACTTCATTTCGCAGACGTGGCAAAACTGGTCGAAATTTTAAGAAAACTTTCCGAAGCCGGAAATACGGTGATTGTAATCGAACACAATCTTGATGTTATCAAAACGGCAGACTATATTATTGACATCGGTCCGGAGGGTGGTGACCGGGGCGGTACCGTAATCGCAAAAGGTACACCGGAAGAGGTCGCAAAATGCAAGAATTCTTATACCGGATATTTCATTGATAAAATGTTAAAAAAAGATAAGGAAAGGGGCTAAAGTTTTTAACAGTCTCATCCGATATAAAAAATAAGACGCACGGAAGC
>JAQXIR010000030.1 GCA_029007885.1 Lachnospiraceae bacterium
ATATGAACAAAATAGTATATATTGCCAATAAAAAGCAATAATTGGCAAACATTTTATACCATATTGAACAAAAAGACTGCTATAATAATAACTGGAAACGGTATTCAGGGATTGGGAAAGAAGGGGTTACATGAAAAATACGAAAGAAAAGAAAGTAAAAAAAGTAAAAGAAAGCAAAACCGAAAAGAAACGTACAGGTGGCAGCATTCGTACCAAATTGATTCTGGGATTTGTGATTCCGTGTATCTTAATTGTTGTTTCGGGTATTTTATCATACCGGAATGCAGAGTCGGCAGTAATTCAAAGTTATGAACAATCGATGGAAAATACGATTCAGAAGACAGCAGAATATTATGATCTTTTGGTCAGCAATCTTTCCATCCGTGCCAACCAGATTGTACTTGATAATTCTGTTAAGAATTATTATCGGGGAGCTTATCAGGACGATCCGCTTGAGGAACAGTCTCAGTTTCGAACATTAAAGAAACAAGTGCTGACAACTGCACTTTCGGATGAATTCGTCAGTGGGATGTATCTGTTAGCATCTTACGGAGAAGAATTCTTTTCCGAGACAATGTTAAAACCGGTTAACTATGGCACCTATTTAAAGACAGAGGAAGGCAAGGAAAGAATGGCCTGCGGAGAAAATGTTGTATTTACCGGTAAACATGAGAATCTGGATGAACTGACAGGCCTTGATAAAGAAAAATATGCATTTACCTTGACAAGAAATATTGTAAATAAATCAGCCAAACCAATCGGTATGCTGATTATGGATATTGATATGAAAGCAGCCCAAAAGCCGCTTGCCGACATGGAATTGGATGAGGGAAGTGTCTGTGCGCTTGTTACAAATGACGGAAGAGAGATTTTGTCTGTTGAGCCAACAGAAGATTCACCGGTTTTTGCAGATATGCCGGAATTTAGTGAATTCTTTGAAAGTAGTGAAAAAGCCCTGACGTTTTATCAGCAAGAGGGCGGTAAAACTTATTTATTTTTGTTCCACAAAATGCAAAACTGCGATTTTGTCGTATGTGCAAAGATTCCGAAGGATATGATACTACTGAAAGTATCGAGTATCCGATACATAACCGTACTTATTACGGTAGCAGCAGTTATTATTTCCGTTATCATCTGCATATGGATTTCCAGAAGAATTATGAAATCAGTTAAGAATGTTTCCTGTGTCTTAAAACAGGTTGCGGACGGAACGCTGAATATTGATGTAAAAGACGGAAAAGATAAAGAATTTCGATTATTGACTGATCAGTTGCGAAGAATGATTGAGAAAACCCGTATCTTGTTAGGAAGAACCGGTGATAGTGCGAATAAAGTTGCCGATGCAGGAAACGGTGTTGCCAATACGACAGAGAAACTGGTAGAACTCTCTGACGGTGTTACCAAGAGAATTGCTCAGGTAAGCAACGGTGTTGCACAACAAACAGAAGATGCCAGAGAATGCAGGAATACGATTAAAGAACTTGCACAGCAGATAGAGGCAGTGTTTGAAGAAACAGAAACTGCAGGAAATATAGCATTAGTGGCAGGAAGTACGGTCAATGACAGTATTACCAACATGGAGAATCTTTCCGATAAAGCAGAAGAGACAGCCAATATGACAGAAAGTCTGATCGACAGTATGAATGAACTTTCCGAAGAGACCCGTGCAATTAATGCGATGGTAGAAATGATAAATGATATAGCGGACCAGACAGGACTCTTATCCTTAAATGCCACAATTGAAGCAGCACGTGTAGGAGAACAGGGCAAAGGATTTGCGGTTGTTGCTGAAGAAATCAGGAAACTGTCGGAACAGTCTGTACAGGCTGTCAGCCAGATTCGTACAATTGTGGATAGAATTGATGAGAAAAAATCGATGGTTGCTGAGATTACCGGTCAGGCTTCTGATACGGTTAGAGCTCAGTCGGAAGCAATGAAGCTGACGGTTGGTTCCTTCTGCCAGGTAAGAGACAGCGTACTGGAACTTACGAGTGCCATGAAAGATATTACTGAAATTATGCAGAAAATGGAACAGGCAAAAGACAGAACCATGCAGATGATTGATAATATGGCACAGATTTCCGAGAGTAACGAGGAAGCGGCAGTCAGCATGCAGCAGAATACGACAGAACAGACGGACCAGATTTTAAGTCTGCAGAAAGCAGTGCAGGATCTTGGAGAAGAGTCTGACAACCTTAAAGAAGCAATCAGTAAATTTACCGTATAAAAATTGC
>JAQXIR010000031.1 GCA_029007885.1 Lachnospiraceae bacterium
GTTATTTCTGATGTGAGTGGTAAGGCATTAAAAGCCGGAACTGATTACGATTGCGAATATACGTTAGAAGAGCCGATAACACTGCCAGACGGCAGCCAGAAGCTGGCAGGAGAAGTACTGGAAGAAACGGATATGGTACCTGCCGGAGCAGTGATCAGGGCAACAGTACAGGGTAAAGACGCTTATGAAGGCAGTACGAGTATCTTGTACCGGGTATATGTAGCGGATATTAGTAAAGCTAAAGTGGAACCTATTGTATCAAAGCCTTACACAGGTAAAGCAATTACGCTTACAAAATCTGATATAGTGA
This sequence comes from Lachnospiraceae bacterium, assembly GCA_029007885.1. GTDB lineage: Bacteria > Bacillota > Clostridia > Lachnospirales > Lachnospiraceae > RGIG8767. Next base: position 311 of record JAQXIR010000031.1, read on the forward strand.
TGACAGTAGATAAGAATGCAGGTCCTTTAGATGTTTCGGATTATGAGATTGTATCTTATTCGAAAAATATTAATAGGGGTACTGCAAAAGTGAAAATCAAAGGTGTGGGCAACTACGGCGGAACAAAAGAGATTACCTTTAAGATCATTGATAAGTCGGTTGCTGATGCCATGTGGAAGAAATAGGATTTCGCTAGATTTACAAACACAATATTTTGCGATATAATGAGAAATAGGTATGCTATTTTGTGGCTGCCTGTTTTTTCATTCGATGATGAAACGGTATTCTTCAAATTATAAGAAGTGGAGAAAAAGAAGTGGCTGAATATACACCAATGATGCAGCAATATCTGAAAACAAAAGAAGAATATAAGGATTGCATTTTATTTTACCGCTTAGGGGATTTTTACGAAATGTTTTTTGAGGATGCCGTTATTGCATCAAAAGAACTGGAACTTACCCTGACAGGGAAAAACTGCGGGTTGGAAGAACGGGCACCGATGTGCGGTGTGCCGTATCATGCGGTAGACGGATATTTAAATAAACTTGTTTTAAAAGGATATAAGGTTGCAATCTGTGAACAATTGGAAGATCCTAAATACGCAAAGGGAATTGTAAAACGGGATGTTACAAGGATTGTGACTCCGGGAACGAACTTAAATGTTCAGGCAATGGAAGAAAATCGCAACAATTACCTGATGTGCATTGCTTATTTTACCGGAAAAATAGGTGTTTCCATAGCGGACGTTACAACAGGTGACTATTACCTGACAGAAGTGGACGACATACGGCAATTATATGATGAAATTATAAAATATTCTCCAAAAGAGATTATTTGTAATGATGCCTTTACCGTGAGCGGCATTGCACTGGATGATTTAAAGAACCGTCTCGGTATTACGATTTATCCGTTAGAGGCACACTATTTTGACGAAGATCTGGCAAAAAAGGTTTTATTAAAACACTTTAAAGTGAGTACCCTGCAAGGACTCGGAATCCAGGATTTTGCAAACGGAATGCTTGCAGCGGGTGCACTTCTTGCCTATTTATATGATACCCAAAAAACCACATTGCATCACTTTACGCATCTTTATCCGTACTTAACAAGCCGCTATATGCTGCTTGACAGTTCCACAAGAAGAAATTTGGAATTAACGGAAACATTGCGGGAAAAGCAGAAAAAAGGCTCTCTTTTATGGGTCCTTGACAAGACAAAAACAGCAATGGGCGGTAGACTTTTGCGTAGTTACATTGAGCAGCCGCTTATTGAAAGAGAAGAGATGGAAGAGCGGCTTGATGCAGTCGAGGAATTATCGAAAAATCCGGTCGAACGAGATGAAATTCGGGAATACTTAAATCCGATTTATGATTTGGAACGACTGCTGGGTAAAATTAGTTATAATACTGCAAATCCGAGAGACTTAATAGCACTTTGCAACTCTTTAAAAATGCTTCCTCCAATTAAAGTGATTACAAATGGATTAAAGGGGAAATTATTACAGGAAATTGCCGGGCAAATTGATGGTCTTGAAGATATCAGCGCATTAATTGAAGCATCCATTATGGAAGAACCGCCCATTACAGTAAGAGAGGGTGGAATCATAAGAGAAGGATTTGATGAAACAATTGATTCTCTGCGCAATGCCAAAACAGAAGGCAAGTCGTGGCTTGCAAAACTTGAGGCTGATGACAGGGAACGTACCGGTATTAAGAATTTAAAAATCAAATATAATAAAGTATTTGGGTATTATTTTGAAGTAACAAACTCTTATCAAAATCTGGTTCCCGAAGACTATATCAGAAAGCAGACGCTTGCAAATGCCGAGCGGTATACAACGCCACAGTTAAAAGAACTTGAAGATAAAATCTTAAATGCCGAAGATAAACTGGTGACTTTGGAATATGATAAATTTTGTGAAATCAGAGATAGTATCGGAGCACAGATTGCACGTATTCAGATGACCGCAAAGGAAATCGCAAAACTTGATGTTTTTGCTTCTTTTTCCATTGTAGCAGAGCAAAATCATTATGTGCGGCCATCTTTAAATGAGAAAGGTATCATTGATATCAAAGAAGGCAGGCATCCAGTTGTGGAAAAAGTGATTGACCACGATCTTTTTATCCCGAATGATACTTATCTTGACAACGGAAAACACTGTATTTCTGTGATAACAGGTCCGAACATGGCAGGAAAGTCAACGTATATGCGCCAGAGTGCACTCATTGTTTTAATGGCTCAAATTGGCTCGTTTGTTCCTGCAAAAAGTGCAAATATCGGTGTTGTAGACAGAATTTTTACGAGAGTCGGAGCTTCTGACGATTTAGCGAGTGGACAGAGTACATTCATGGTAGAAATGAATGAGGTGGCAAATATTCTTAGAAATGCTACCGCAAAAAGTCTTTTAATTTTAGATGAAATCGGAAGAGGAACTTCAACGTTTGACGGACTTAGTATCGCATGGGCAGTGATTGAATATATTTCAAATACCAAAATACTAGGTGCCAAAACTTTATTTGCGACCCATTATCATGAACTGACAGACTTGGAAGGGAAAATGGGAAATGTCAATAATTATTGTATCGCTTTAAAAGAAAAGGGAGATGACATCGTATTTTTACGGAAAATTGTTAAAGGCGGAGCCGACAGAAGTTACGGTATTCAGGTTGCGAAATTAGCCGGAGTACCGGAAATTGTAATTGACAGGGCGAAAGAGATTATCACGGAGTTAAGTGATAATGATATTATGGAGAGAATTCAAAGCATTGAGGTAAATGTTAAGAATGAGACCAAAAAACCGTTAAAGAAGTTGGATGAGGTTGATTTGGAACAGATTTCATTGTTTGATACGGTAAAAGATGAGGACATTATCAAAGAACTGATGGACATCGAAGTAACAACCCTGACTCCGTTAGATGCATTAAATACGTTGTACCGGTTGCAAAATAAGTTAAAGAACAGATGGTAAAAGCCCGGTTTTTACCGGCAGAAAGGAAAAGGAATGGCAAAAATACAACTTCTGAGCGAAGAAACAATCGATAAGATTGCTGCAGGTGAAGTGATTGAACGCCCGGCGAGTGTTGTTAAGGAACTTGTCGAGAATGCGATTGATGCCAATGCAACAGCCATCACAATAGAAATTAAAGACGGAGGAATTTCTTTCATCCGGATTACAGACAATGGAGAAGGAATTGAAAAAGAGGAAGTAAAAAATGCTTTCTTCAGACATGCAACCAGTAAACTGCATGATGCGGAAGAAATTGAGAATATCGGAAGTCTGGGTTTTCGTGGGGAGGCTCTGTCAAGCATAGCGGCGGTTGCACAGGTAGAAATGATTACAAAAACGCAGGAAGAACTGACCGGTATTCGTTATCTGATTGAAGGAGCCATCGAAAAAGAATGCAATGAAGTTGGCGTTCCAAGCGGAACTACAGTAATTGTCAGAAATCTTTTCTTCAATACACCGGTACGTCGAAAATTTTTAAAAACACCGCAGACAGAGGGCGGTTACATAAACGAACTCTGTGAACATCTGGCACTTTCAAGACCTGATATTTCCTTTAAATTTGTTAATAACGGACAGGTAAAATTTCACACTTCCGGAGACGGAGACTTAAAGGCACTTGTGTATCGTATTTTTGGAAAAGATATTGCCAAGGAAGTCATTTTAATTGATCAGCATACGAAAGATATAGCAGTTACAGGACTATTGGGGCTTCCTTCCATAACACGTGCAAATCGAAATTTTGAAAACTATTTTATAAACGGCAGATATATTAAAAGCAATTTGATAGCAAAAGCGGTAGAAGAAGGATATAAGGAATATCTGATGCAACACAGATTTCCGTTTTTTATCATAAATATTGATATCACATCCAATATGGTAGATGTCAATGTTCATCCGACTAAAATGGATGTTCGTTTTACGAATCAAGAGTATTTGTATGACTATCTTGTCAGTGCGGTGAATGCGACCCTTAAAGTACATGAAATGATTCCGGATGTGGAACTTTTTGAGTCAAAAGAAGTACCGCAATCACAAGAAGGTAAACAAAAATCCGTAAAATACCCGGAACCGTTTGAGGTTGAAAGAATTCAAAAAATGCAGGTTAAAGAGGAGACGGAAGACTATAAAGTTTTGAGCAATCCACCTGTTGAGAGCAATGTCATTAAGGCGCAAAAAGTTGTCTATGTAAATGATCATGTTCAGATGAATCTGTTTGAAGATAAGATTTTAACAAAAGATGCAATGACAGATTATCAGATTTTGGGACAACTGTTTGATACTTATTGGTTGATTGCATATCAGGATAAATTGTTGATTATGGATCAGCATGCTGCGCATGAAAAGGTAAAATATGAAAGATTGGTAGAAAAAATTAAGAAAAAAACAATCGATACGCAGAACCTTGCTGTGCCGATCATCATTTCCTTATCCGGAAGAGAACAGGAATTGGTATATAAATATCAGGAATATTTTGACAAGATGGGATTTACTGTGGAAGAGTTCGGTGGAAATGAAATTGCAATAAGAAGTGTTCCTCTTGATTTATACGGCAAAAATGAAAAGGAAATGTTTTTAGAAATTCTGGATGAACTTTTGGAAGAAATGCCCTGCGGAACACCGGAATTTATTTTAGAAAAGATAGCATCCATGGCTTGTAAGGCAGCCGTAAAAGGAAATTATTCCATGACAAAAGAAGAGGTAATGAAATTACTGGAAGAATTGATGACGCTAAACAATCCATACAATTGTCCGCATGGCAGACCGACTATCATATCAATGAGTAAATACGAGATTGAAAAGAAATTTAAGAGAATTGTATAACATGGAATCAAAACAGAAACTGCTAATTTTAACAGGACCGACAGCGGTCGGGAAAACAGATCTTTCTATAAAACTGGCAAAGAAAATCGGTGGTGAAATCATCAGCGCAGATTCTATGCAGGTATATCGCAAAATGGATATCGGAACCGCTAAAATTTCAAAAGATGAAATGCAGGGGATTCCGCATTATCTGATTGACTGTATGGAACCGGATGAGGAATTTAATGTTACAGTTTTTCAGAAAATGGCTATGAATGCGATAAAAGTGATTACGGCAAACGGACATATTCCGATTTTAACCGGTGGAACGGCATTCTATATACAGGCACTTTTATACGGTGTTGATTTTACGGAAGAAGATCATGATGATTCTTTTCGAAATTGTTTATATGAAAAAGCTAAGACTACACAGGGGAAAAAACAGATTTATAAAATGCTGATGGAGACGGATCCGGAATATGCACAAAGCGTTCATGAAAATAATGTCAGACGCGTAATAAGAGCATTGGAGTATCATCATTTTACCGGTAAAAAATTTTCGCAGTATAATGAAAATCAGCGTAAACGGGATGCAATTTATGATTTTCGCTATTTTGTACTGACAGATGAAAGATTACATTTGTATGAAAGAATTGACAGTCGCGTAGATTCCATGATGAAACAAGGCCTTTTACAAGAAGTGAAAAGCCTTTATGAAATGGAATATGACAGGTCGCTTATTTCCATGCAAGGGGTAGGTTATAAAGAATTATTTTCCTATCTTGATGGGAAATCATCACTTGAAGAAGCTGTAGAAGAGATTAAAAAGAATACACGCCATTTTGCTAAAAGACAAATGACATGGTTTCGCAGAGAAAAAGAAGTAATCTTTCTTGCGAAAAATGATTTTGGATATGATGACGATAAAATTCTTGACAGGATCTTAGAATTGACAGATTGGAGCATTAAATAGTATGAAAACAGAGAATATATATCGTTCTTTTGGAATCGAAGACAGTACTTTTTTCTATGCAAATCAAATTTTGGATGAATTGAAAGAGCGCTTTTTAAAAATTGATGAAATAGCTGAAATAAACCAGTTAAAAGTGATTAAGGCAATGCAAGACGCAAGGGTTAGTGAAGCATGCTTACTGGGAACGAGCGGATATGGATACAGCGATATCGGAAGAGACACACTTGAAAAAGTGTATGCAAACATTTTTCATACGGAAGATGCATTGGTGCGACCACAGATTACCTGCGGCACACATGCACTTGCGCTTGCTCTGATGAGTAATTTGCGTCCGGGAGATGAACTTTTATCTCCGGTTGGGAAACCTTACGACACACTCGAAGAAGTAATCGGTATCCGGGAAAGCAAAGGATCATTAAAAGAATACGGAATTTCTTACAGACAAGTGGAACTTCTTGAAAACGGGGATTTTGATTTTGAGGGAATCAAAAATGCAATTAATGAAAGAACGAAACTTGTCACTATTCAGCGCTCGAAAGGTTACCAGACAAGAAAAACACTTTCGGTGGAAAAAATAGGGGAATTGATTGCGTTTGTTAAAAAGATTCGTCCCGACATCATCTGCATGGTGGACAACTGTTATGGGGAATTTGTACAGACGATAGAGCCTTCTGATGTAGGAGCGGATATGGTAGTCGGCTCTTTAATTAAAAATCCGGGAGGTGGGCTGGCACCAATCGGCGGCTATATTGCCGGGAAAAAGGAATGTGTTGAAAATGCGGCTTTCCGTCTGACATCTCCGGGGCTTGGAAAAGAAGTCGGGGCATCTTTGGGAGTACTAAAGGATTTTTATCAAGGATTATTTTTAGCACCGACTGTAACTGCAAATGCACTAAAAGGAGCCATTTTTGCGTCGGCTTGCTTCGAAAAGGCAGGTTTCTCAGTGATTCCCGATAGTAAAGAGGAACGCTTTGACATCATACAGGCAGTTACCTTTCACAAAAAGGAAGGCGTAATTGCATTCTGCCAGGGAATTCAGGCGGCAGCTCCTGTAGATAGTTTTGTAGAGCCACAGCCATGGGATATGCCCGGATATGACAGTCAGGTAATTATGGCAGCCGGAGCCTTTGTTTCGGGTTCTTCTATTGAACTGAGTGCAGATGGACCGATTAAGCCGCCTTATGCTGTATATTTTCAAGGAGGGCTTACTTTTGAACATGCAAAATTTGGAATTTTAAAAGCCTTCCAAGCTGTAAAAAATGCAGGTTTAATAAAAGAACTGTCATAAAATGCGGAAAAAAACCGCTCATATTTGTATACATAAAACCGGAAATATGATAAGATTATAAAACAAAAGATGGGAGTAACATATGAAAAAAAAGAACAATTGGACATGCCTTTTACTGATTCTTGCAGGAATTGTTCTGGGAGGATTTATTGGCAGTCTGTTTGACAGTACATGGCTGAATTTTGGACAGACTTTCGGACTGAGCAGTCCGATGGTACTTGATCTTGGTATTATCTGTATTACGTTTGCTTTGACAATCAAAATTACAATCGCAAGTATTATCGGAATTGTAATCGGTATTTTAATTTATCGTTTCTTATAGAGTTTTTCTTTTGTGATATGCCCGGAGAACATATCTTAAGAGGAAAACATGAAAAAGAATGCTATTAAAAACAATATCCTGACGCCGGACGAATACCCATATGAAAAATTTGAAAAAATGGGACCTGAGGCACTTACTGATGCAGAACTTTTGGCAATTGTTATTCGAACGGGAACAATCGGAGAGAACTCGCTTTCTCTTGCAAAAAAAGTACTTGCATTATCAAATGACAGCAATAACGGTATTCTGGCATTACAGAAGATTCCCTATGAAGAAATGATGAAAATTAAGGGAATCGGTAAGGTGAAAGCAATCCGTATCAAGTGTATGGTAGAATTTACAAGACGCATGAGCAGACAGTCTGCACTGCACGATTTAAATTTAAATTCGCCGGAAACAGTTGCGGATTATTATATGGAACAGGTAAGACATCTGGAAACAGAGCATGTTTACCTAATCCTTGCAGATAATAAAAACCGATTAATAAAAGATGTCCTTTTATCAAAAGGGACTGTAAATGCTTCATTGATTTCAACACGGGAGATTTTTATTGAAGCATTGCGGTATCATGCGGTACGCATATTTTTGATTCATAATCATCCGAGCGGAGATCCGACACCCAGCAGACAGGATATTGAAATAACAAAAGTAATCAGGGAAGCATCGGAAATCTTAAATATACCGTTGCTTGATCATATTATTATTGGTGATAATACTTACGTAAGTTTAAAAGAAAAGGGTTACTTATAGAAAGGAGTTGTCATTTTGGCAAATAATATTTTCGGACTTGATCTTGGAACCAGTAACATTAAAATTTACAATAAAGCAGAAGATGGATTTTTGATTGAAAAGAATATGATTGCAATCGAGAATAAAAACACACTTCTTGCCTATGGGGATTCTGCATATGAAATGTATGAAAAAGCCCCTTCGAATATCCGGACATCATATCCGGTATGCAATGGTGTAATTGCAGATATCAAAAATATGGAGACACTTGTAAAATACTTTATTTCAGATCTTTCTAAAAAGAGCGGATTACGTCCGGCTGATTTTTTTGTGGCCGTCCCAACAGATGTTACGGAAGTGGAAAAAAGAGCTTTTTATGATTTGATTAAAGATGCCGGCGTAAAAGCAAAGAAGATTATGGTAGTTGAGAAGGCTGTTGCCGATGGACTTGGACTTGATATAGATGTTAAAAATTCTCAAGGGGTCATGATTGTGAATGTCGGATATGCGACAACAGAAATCTCTATTTTGTCTTTGGGAGGAATTGTATTAAGTAAATTGATTAAAGTAGGCGGATTCAAATTTGATGAAGCAATTCGTGCAGGTGTCAGAAAAGAATACAATCTTATTATCGGAGAAAAGAGTGCCGAAAAGATAAAAATGAATCTGAAAGAGCTGGAAAAGGCAGGAAAATCGGCAGTAGTATACGGACGCGACATTGTGACGGGACTTCCGATTGAACGAGAAATACCGACGCAGCTTGTTGCAACTTCACTCGAAGAACACTTTGGAACAATTATAGACAATATTAAGGTGATTTTGGAAAGAACACCACCGGAACTGGGTGCAGATATCTATCGCAACGGAATTTATCTGACAGGAGGTGCATCCCAGGTAAGTCACTTGGCAGGACTGATTCAGAAGGGTACCGGGTTGAAGGTAAATACAGCAGAAAAGCCATTGGAAAGTGTAGCAATCGGCCTTTCCAAAATCATTAAAGAGGACAATTATAAGTCCCTTGCATATGCAATAGAAGGAATGGGTAAATGAGTCCGATTTTAAAAAGAAAAAAGGAAAAGTTCCGTCTTCCAAGTAAATATCTTCTTTTTATCATGACTGTAGTATGTATTGTCATCATGATTGTATCATTTACTACAAATATATTTTCCATACCGTTGAACTATATCAGCAGTTATCTGATTGTTCCTTTTGAGAACGGTCTTACAAGTGTCGGAACATATTGTCTGAATAAGACGGAAGAATTTGGAAAACTACAGGATGTACTTGCTGAAAACGAAAAATTAAAAGAAGAAATTGATCGATTGACAACGGAAAACACGTCGCTGCAGCAGGAAAAATATGAGCTTACAAAATTGCGTGAACTGTATGCACTGGATGCAGAATATGATGAATATGATAAAATCGGAGCACGAATTATTGCAAGAGATGCCGGAAACTGGTATTCCAATTTTGTAATTGATAAAGGTTCTAATGATGGAATTCAGGTAAATTGTAATGTGATTGCAGGAAGCGGACTTGTAGGAAGAGTGATTGAAGTAGGGCCGAATCATGCTAAAGTAACTTCCATTATTTCTGACGGAATTAATACAAGTGCTATGATCCTTGCAACAGGTGATAATCTGATTGTTACCGGAAATCTCAGCACCATGAAAGAGGGAGTTGTTGAATACAGTCAGTTGGTAGACAGCAGCAATAAGGTTACGGTAGGTGATAAAGTGGTTACTTCGAATATCAGTGATCAATATCTCCCCGGAATTCTAATCGGATATATTAACACGTTATCAACAGATTCCAATAATTTGACAAAATCCGGATACCTGACGCCGGTTGTAGATTTTGAACATCTTAACGAAGTGCTTGTTATTAAACAGTTAAAGCAGCAGGTTAATTAAATATGAAAAAATTTTTTTCGGGAGCAGCATTAATATTTGTCTGCTTCTTATTACAGTCAACCGTGTTTGCACAATTTAATATAGGCGGAATCGTACCGAATCTTCTGATTATTGTCACAGCATCATTGGGATTTTTATGTGGAAAGAAGACGGGTATTATCGTAGGATTTTCATGCGGAATTTTAATGGATCTCTTTTTAGGCTCCGTTTACGGAATGAATGGTTTACTTTATATGTATGTAGGATATTGTAACGGTCTTTTTAAGAAAATCCTTTATCCGAAAGATATCAAATTGCCGCTTGTCTTAATTGCGGGAAGTGATATTGGATATGGTGTTTTCTTTTACTTTTTTCGCTTTTTGTTACGGGGTAAATTTGATTTCCCCTATTACTTTACACAGATAATCATACCGGAAACCGTATATACCACAATTTTGGCATGTCTGATTTACCCGTTGATACACAGTATAAAAATCCGACTTGATGAAAAGGAGAAAAAGGGAGAACAGAGCAGTGTATAAAAGAAATAAAGACAATTTTATAAACTCTACAAACGGCAGACTTCTCATTATGCTTATTGTAATCATAGTTGCCGGTGCTGTTCTGATTGGAAGAATTTTTTCCTTACAGATTGTACATGGTCAGGAGACGTTATCGGAATTTACGTTAAAAATACAGAAAGAAAGAACCATTAACAGCACAAGAGGAAAAATATATGATCGTAACGGTGTACTGTTAGCTTATAATGAACTTGCTTACAATGTTACGATTGAGGATGTATATGAATCAGGCACCGGAAAAAATACTAACATAAATAAGACATTAATGGATGTCATTCACATTATTGAATCAAATGGTGATAAAATTATCAATGATTTTAATATTATCCTAAATGAAGACGGTGAATATGAATTTACTGTTGAAGGGACAAAATTAAAGCGTTTTCTTGCAGATGTTTATGGAAGAACAAAAATTACGGATCTTAAATATAAAGAAGAAACCGCAACTGCAGATAAGGTTATGGAATATTTGATGGGATATTCCAAGTTTGGAATCGGAGAATCACAGGATCCGGAAAATTTAAAGAAGAGTTTTGTGGCAGGAAAAGGTTATACAAAAGAAGAATGTTTAAAACTTGTTACCATTCGATATGCAATGAGTTTAAATAATTATCAAAAATATATACCAACTATAATTGCTACAGATGTAAATGAGAAGACTGTTGCAAGCATCATGGAAAACAGTACGCAATTAGAAGGTGTTGCAATTGCTGAGGACAATATCCGAAAATATGTAGACAGCGTATATTTTTCCCAAATTCTCGGATATACAGGAAAAATTTCAGAAGAAGAATTAACCACCTTAAATAATCAGACAATTACGGAAGAAACAAAAGATACCATAAAAGAACGTGATGATTATGTATTGACCGACATGGTCGGGAAAGCCGGCATCGAACAGACGATGGAGACTTATTTACAAGGAATAAAGGGTTCTGAGGTCGTATATGTAAATAATCTTGGAAAAGTAATCGAAACAAAGAATAAAGTAGAACCGATTGCGGGTAATGATGTGTACTTAACAATCGACCACGATCTTCAGGTAGCTGTTTATAACATATTGGAACAGAAACTGGCAGGGATTCTTGTCAGCAAGATTCTGAATATTAAGGAATATAATCAACCGGAAAATGCTTCGGCAAGCCAGATTAAAATTCCGATATATGATGTTTATTTTGCACTCTTTAATAACAGTATCATTGATATTAATCATTTTGATAACGATCAGGCAGGGGAAAACGAACAGGCGGTATATGATGCATATACCAAGAAAAAGCAGAGCGTTTTTGAAAGAATGAGAGAAGAAATGCTCGTAAAGCATACGCCTTATAAAGACCTTTCCGAAGAATATCAGGTTTATCAGAGCTATATAGTAAATATGCTGTCTGATAACGGTGTTTTAATGGATGATGCAATTGATAAAGAAGATGAAACGTATTTGGCATGGAAAAAAGAGGAAACCATCAGTCTTGGAGAATTTTTATCCTACTGTATTGCCCAAAACTGGATTGATGTAACACAAATTCATCTTACCAACGAGTATTCTGATTCAAAAGAAGTATTCGAACAACTAACAGAATATATTATTGAACAACTGGATCATAATACTAATTTTTCAAAAAAATTATATAAATATATGATTAAAAGTGATTTGATATCGGGAAGACAGATTTGTAGTATTCTATTGGAGCAGGATATCATTTCCATTACGGAAGAAGAAAAGAATAAGTTTATAAACGGACAGATTTCGCCTTACAACTTTATGTTGTATTTGATTGAGAACCTTTATATTACACCGGCACAACTGGCACTTGATCCGTATTCGGCATCCGTAGTTGTAACAAATACACAAGGAGAAGTGTTAGCGCTTGTAACTTATCCAAGTTATGACAATAACCGCCTTGCAAATTCTATTGATTCCGATTATTATGCAAGATTGCAGAATGATCTTTCTAAACCGTTGTGGAACTATGCTACACAGCAAAAAACAGCACCCGGTTCCACATACAAAATGGTATCGGCAACTGCAGCTTTACAGGAAGGTATTGTAAATACTTCTTCACAAACAATCTGCAGAGGTTTTTTTGACAGATTTTCAGATTCTATATATAAATGCTGGATTTATCCCGGTGCACATGGTGCTTTAAACGTAAGTGGCGCTATTACCAATTCCTGCAATACCTTTTTTTATGAAGCCGGATATCAAATAAGTTTGAAGGATGGCGAGTATGATGGAGAAACGGGACTTGCTGTACTTACAAAATATGCGGACATGTATGGACTGACTGAAAAATCAGGGGTTGAAATTGAGGAGTCAGCACCGGAAGTATCTACGGAACATCCTGTATTATCAGCAATCGGACAGGGAAATAACAACTTTACCACGGTAGGTCTGGCACGTTATGTAACGACAGTTGCCAATAGTGGAACATGTTATAACCTAAGTCTGCTGGATAAGGTGACAGATTCCAATCAAAACCTGATTCGTGATTATACACCGGAAATAAGAAATAAAATCGAAATGCCAACTTCCTACTGGGATACAATTCACAGAGGTATGCGAGGAGTTGTCGAAAAGAAATCATATTATACAGACCTTGGAGTGAATGTTGCCGGAAAGACAGGAACGGCACAGGAAAATGTAAATCGAGCAAATCATGCATTATTTGTTAGTTATGCGCCGTATGAAAATCCGGAAATTACCGTATCAACACGAATAGCGTTCGGCTATACTTCAGAATATGCAGCTAACCTGACAAGGGATATCTATAAATACTATTTTAAACTGGCAGATGAGGATGATATTCTTACAGGTACTGCTGAAATACCGGATGCCAGTGTTATCACTGCCGATTAAGGAGAACAGGTTATGAAAAATCTGGTTGTTGTCAAAAGCTATCAAAACGGGATTTCTCTTCACATGGATGAGAATGCTGCATTCGAAGAAATTCTTGAAGAACTGGCAGAAAAATTCAAGTCAGCGAGGTCCTTTTTTAAGGATGTAAAAGTAGCGCTTTCCATCGAAGGGAGAATCCTTACTGTAGAGCAGGAAAAACAAGTGATAAAGGTAATATCAGAAAATTCCGATGTTCAAATTATCTGCCTGATTGGAAAGAATGAGGAAACCAATAAAAAATTTGTAAAGGCACTAAAACGTACAGAATTCGAAAAAGAAGAAAATAATGGAAAATTTCATCGTGGCAATCTGAAAGAAGGGCAGGTACTGGAAACGGAAAGCAGTCTGTTTTTATTAGGCGATGTAGAAAAAGGTGCTGCCGTGATTGCGGCAAAAGATATTATCATTATCGGAAACTTGTACGGAGAAGCATATGCAGGTGCAAACGGAGAAGAGAATCATTTTGTACTTGCGCTTAAGATGGAGCCGCAAAAATGTAAAATTGGCGATGTACGATTCAGACAAAAAGAAAGAGGAAGCATATGGCAGATCAAGCAAAAAAATGTTCCTCAAATAGCATACGTAAAAGATGATAAAATCATAATAGAGACAATTACGAAAGAATTGCTGGATCATTACATGATGTAAATGCATTTCCAGAGGACAAATATTTCAAATCCGGAGGAAGAGGATATGTGTGAAGTAATTGTCGTAACTAGTGGAAAGGGTGGAGTCGGCAAGACAACGACAACCGCCAATGTCGGAACAGGACTGGCAGCGATGGGCAAAAAAGTTCTTTTAATTGATACCGATATCGGACTACGTAACCTGGATGTTGTCATGGGACTGGAAAACAGGATTGTCTATAATCTTGTAGATGTCATTGAAGGAAATTGCAGAGTTAAGCAGGCATTGATTAAGGATAAACGCTATACCGGTCTGTACTTGCTTCCATCAGCACAGACGAAAGATAAAACTGCTGTTAATGAAAGCCAGATGCGAAAAATGATTGATCATTTAAAAGACGATTTTGACTATATCATTTTAGATTGTCCGGCAGGAATTGAACAGGGATTCAAAAATGCGATAGCAGGAGCCAACAGGGCACTTGTAGTAACGACCCCTGAGGTTTCAGCGATACGAGATGCCGATAGAATCGTCGGACTTTTGGAAGCAAATGAATTTAAGCAAATAGATTTAATTATTAACAGAATACGATATGATATGGTTAAACGCGGAGACATGATGTCGGCAGATGATGTTGTAGACATTCTTGCGATTCCGTTAATCGGAATTGTGCCGGATGATGAAAACGTAGTGATTGCAACTAACCAAGGTGAACCGCTTGTTGGCAGCCAGACGTTTGCCGGAAGAGCATATAAGAATATTTGTATGAGAATTCTTGGCAATGATGTTCCTTTTGAAATCGGAAAGAGCATTTCCTTTTTTACAAAAATTACAGGAATCTTTCATAAGAATTAGAAGGAGGGAACAATATGTTTGGTTTATTTCATAAAAAGAGTTCAAAACAAGTGGCAAAGGATAGATTAAAGATACTGTTGATATCAGATCGGGTGAATTGTTCCCCGGAAATGATGGAATTAATAAAAAACGATATTGCAAAAGTAATTTCAAAATATATGAAAATTGATACGAAAAGCATGGAGATTCAGATTACAAAGACAAGTACAAAAGGAAAACTGATGAGTACGCCTTCTCTTTATGCCAATATACCGATTATTGATATGAAAAATTAAGTTACGGAGAAAAAATGTTCAGACAATACAAATTAAGAGATTATAATTTCAAACTGATTTTCATGGTAGTTTGCTTGTCCGTTATCGGGTATCTGGCAATCGGTAGTGCAAAAGAATCCTTACAGGAACGACAACTGTTCGGAATTATCTGCGGAATTCTTTTTATGGTAGTTCTATCGGTCATTGATTATTCCATTTATCTGTATTTTTACTGGATATTGTATATTATCAATATTTTGTTACTGATGGCGGTTCTTTTATTCGGAAGAGAAGTAAATGGATCTAAAAGATGGATTGAAATCGGAATTCAGTTTCAGCCTTCTGAACTTGCTAAAATTTTATTGATTTTATTCTTTGCGCAGTTTATTATGAAGAATAAGGAGCATATTAATACTTTTAAAATTTTGCTATTGTCATGTTTACTCCTTTTGATTCCACTGGGTCTGATTTATAAGGAACCGGATCTTTCGACGAGTATTATGGTTGTCATAACATTTTGCGTTATGATATTTGCGGGAGGTTTAAGTTATCGAATTGTTCTTTCGGTCTTGGCAATTATGATACCGTCAGTTGTTGCTTTTTTCTACATTATTCTGCAACCGGATCAGACTATTTTGCAAGGATATCAAGTAACCCGAATTTTAGCGTGGCTGGAGCCGGAAAAGTATGCTGATTCGGCAGCATACCAGCAATTAAATTCAATAACGGCTATCGGATCGGGCCAATTACTTGGAAAAGGATTAAACAACAATGTAATCGCTTCTGTAAAAAATGGCAATTTTATTTCGGAACCACAGACAGATTTTATTTATGCGGTCATCGGAGAAGAACTTGGTTTTATCGGAGCTTTTGCCGTTATTTTCTTATTAATACTGATAGTTATTGAATGTTTAAAAATTGCCAAAAATGCAAAGGATACAGCGGGTGTGATTATTGCTGTCGGGGTAGCGGCTTTAATCGGATTTCAAGGATTTATGAATATTTCGGTAGCAACCGGATTATTACCAAACACAGGAATTCCACTGCCTTTTGTGAGTTACGGACTGACTTCTCTTGTGAGTCTCTACGGAGCAGTCGGGATTGTACTGAATGTTGGTCTGCAGGCAAAAAAATACTAAATGTGCGGAAAGAGGAGAGAATATGAACATTGCACTGATTGCACATGATGCAAAAAAGAAATTAATGCAGAATTTCTGCATTGCTTATCGGGGGATTTTAAGCAAACACAGTCTTTACGCAACCGGAACTACAGGAAGGCTAATTGAAGAAGTTACAAATCTTTCCATTCATAAATATCTGGCGGGACATTTGGGCGGAGATCAGCAGATTTCAGCACAGATTGAACATAATGACATTGACCTTGTTATTTTTTTACGAGACCCGCTTGCCAAAGCACATGAGCCAAGCATTAATAATATTGCAAAATTCTGCGATATGTTTAATATTCCACTGGCTACGAATCTGGCAACGGCAGAATTATTAATAAAGTCATTAGACAGAGGAGATATGGAGTGGCGTGAAATGTACAAGTAGAAAAATTTCGGCATTTCTTTGTATTCTATTAATTATGATTCTGTTTTCCGGATGTACAAAAAAGCAACCGGAAGTTTCATATAAAAATAATAATGATATAAAGAACAGTCTGATTCGGGATGAAAAAGCAATTTCTTTTGCACAGGAACTTTGTGTTGTGAATGAAGATGTAACGGAAAACACAAAAGTTGAAATCGAAGAAGTATCTGCGGCAGGATTGTTTGATGTTAATAATCATGAAGTAATCTATGCAAAGGATATTCACGAACGTCTTTATCCTGCAAGCCTGACTAAAATTATGACAGCTCTTGTCGCATTAAAATACGGAAATACGGAAGATACCATTACGGTTACGGAGAATGTAAAAATTACGGAACCGGGTGCACAATTATGTGGACTAAAAGCAGGTGATCAGCTTACTTTAAATCAGGCACTTCATGCGTTACTGATAGATTCTGCAAATGATTCCGGATTGGCTATTGCAGAACACGTTGGAGGAAGTATAGAGAATTTCACACAACTGATGAATGAGGAGGCAGTTGCAATCGGTGCAACGAATAGTCACTTTGTGAATCCGCACGGACTTTCGGACAATGATCATTATGTAACAGCGTATGATATGTATCTGATTATGAATGAAGCAATGAAATATCCGCTTTTTAATGAGATTATTCATATGAATGAGTATGAAACCGTATATTATGATAAAGATGGAAAAGAAAAGAAAATGTCTTTTCAGACGACAAATTTGTTCCTCCGTGGAAATTACAGTTCGCCGGAAAAAATTACGGTAATAGGCGGAAAAACGGGGACAACAAACGCAGCGGGAAATTGCCTGATTCTTTTGGCAAGAGATACAGCAGGAAATCCCTATATATCCGTTATTCTCCGTGCAAGCGAGAGAGATCTTTTATATAATGAGATGATTGAATTATTAAAGGAAATCAACAATTAGCAGTTGTTTTTTAACAGGGGATAACTTATAATGTTTTTATGGGGATGGTTAAAAATAATTTACTTTAGGAGGGTGACCAATGGTTGAATTAATTGTAGGCAAGGAAGGAAAGGGCAAGACAAAACAGTTATTAGATAAAGTAAATAATGAAATAAAAAATGCCACAGGTAATATTGTGTATCTGGACAGAAGCACAAAGCATATGTTTGAACTGAATAATAAAGTTCGTCTTATTAATGTCGGTGAATACGATTTCCAGAACGTTTCAGAATTTATTGGATTTATTTACGGAATCATTTCTCAGGATCATGATATTCAACAGATGTACATAGATGGTATGATGAAAGTTGCAAAACTTCAAAAAAGTGAACTTTCCGCTGTTATAAAGAAATTAGATAGTATCAGTGAGAATTTCCATTTTGATTTCATTATCAGCATATCCGCAGATATGGAAGAATTGGATGAAGAAGTAAAAAAACATGTCGTAATAGCACTTTAAAATGAGTATGATAAGCCTCGGAAAGGTTCCGGGGCTTTCTTTTAGAGTTTTAGTATCCGGAGGATTACTTCGTGGCAACACAAAACAAGGGAAATATTAGGAAATATAAAAAACCGCTCAACTTGAATATTGGAATGATTTTCTTTGCAGTAATTATGATATATATCATTATTTGCATTTTCATGTATTTTTCATCAAAACGTATTTATGGATATCAAGTAAGAATAGGCTCTCTTTCGGAAACGAATGTTTATGAAGGAATTGCTTTTCGGGACGAAACGATTGTTACAAGCGAGTATTCCGGATATATTAACTATTTTGCAAGAGAAGGAGAAAAAGCTGGATGTAATAAACTTGTCTGCACAGTGGATGAAACAGGAAGCTTACAGGAACTGGTGCAAGGGGAACAGAAGTCAGAGGAACTGTTAAGTGAAAAGGATCTTTCTGAAATTAAAAGTGAAGTAAAAAACTTTATATCCTCCTATCAGGAAAATAATTTTCACAGTACATATGATTTCAAATTTCTAATCGAAGGAAGTGTATTGAAATACGCCAATAGAAATCTTTTAAATAGCCTGAATGAACTATATAGCAATACGGAATTAAACGGTGCAATTAATGTTTGTAACGCGCCCAAATCAGGCATTGTCATTTATTCGATTGACGGATTTGAAGATAGGGAAATTAACGAAATTTGTGAAGACTGGTTTTTGAAAGAAAACTATGAAAAAACACAGCTGATTAATAATGAAATCGTAGAAAAGGGAGATCCCATCTATAAATTATCTACGGAAGAAAAATGGTGTATTGTAATTCCTGTCGAAGAAGGACGAGCAAAAGAATTAGAAGAGGAAGAGTATGTTAAAGTAAGATTTTTAAAAAATCAATATGAATCATGGGGTGAAGTCGAAGTACTTAACGGTTCTGATCAAAAAACATATGTAAAACTTACCTTTACCAATTCAATGATTACTTTTGCAACTGACAGATTTGTGGATATCGAATTAATTACGGATGCTGAAACCGGCTTGAAAGTGCCGAATTCATCTATTGTCGAAAAAGAGTTTTTCCTGATTCCGACTGCTTATGTAACAAAAGGCGGTAACGGAAACGAGAATGGTGTTTTACGCGAAACATATAATGAAGACGGAAGTATGATACCGGAATTTGTACCGGTTTCTATCTATAACGAAGAAGAGGGAGAATACTATATTGATGATGCATCCCTTCGAATCGGTGATACGATTGATATGCCGGACAGTACAGAAAAATTTACGATTGCGAAATCAGGTACATTAATTGGTGTTTATAATATTAATAAGGGATATGCTGATTTTAAGCAGATACAAATTTTGAATCAAAACGATGAATATGCAATTATTCAATCAAATACAAAATATGGCTTAGTAGCTTATGATTATATTGCGCAGGATGCCGAAAGTATAAATGATAATGATTTTATTAATGATTAAAGGTGAAAAAAATGGTTGTTGAGAATTATAAGTCTGTCTTAAAAAATGTGGCTGATACATGCAAGCAGTCCGGCAGGAAAGAATCAGACGTTACATTAATTGCAGTCAGTAAAACGAAGCCTGTTGAAATGATAGAGGAACTCTATTCCATAGGGGTACGGGATTTTGGTGAGAATAAGGTACAGGAACTGACTGATAAATATGAGAAATTACCTAAAGATATTCGATGGCATATGATTGGACATTTACAAACAAACAAAGTGAAATATTTGATTGATACCGTATATATGATTCATTCTGTAGATTCTTATAAGCTGGCAGAGGTAATCAGCAAAGAAGCTGAAAAGAAAAGCAAAGTAATCCCGATACTCATTGAAGTGAATGTTGCACAGGAAGAGTCGAAATTTGGAATTCAGACAATGGAATGTGAAGAGCTGATACGAGAAATTGCAAAACTTCCGGGTGTTGCGGTAAAAGGACTCATGACAATCGCTCCTTATGTAGAAAATGGGGAGGATAACAGGAAATATTTTAGACGATTAAAACAATTATCTGTTGACATAATGCACAAAAACATTGATAATGTTTGTATGGATTTATTGTCTATGGGCATGAGCGGAGATTATGAAACAGCCATTGAAGAAGGTTCTTCATATGTCCGTGTCGGAACAGGAATTTTTGGAGAACGTGATTACACGATTTCAAAATAATAGTATTGAGGAGCAAAATAGACATGGGATTAATGGATTCTTTTTTAAATGTAATGAAAATCACAGAAGATAATGATGAGGAAATGTATGATGATTATCTGGATGAAGAAGATGTAAATGAGGAAAAGCCCTCAAAGTTATCTGCCAATAAATCAGAAACAATAGCAGAAGATAAAAATAATAAACAAAAAGTTACGCAGATCAGACAACAGAGAAGGACGATGGGAACAGGAATGGAAGTATGTGTAATCAAACCCACATCAGTTGAAGATGCGCGAGAAATTACAGAAACGCTACTGGCAAACAGAACGGTGGTTCTGAATATGGAAGGATTGGATGTAGATATTGCTCAACGTATCATAGATTTTACATCAGGTTCCTGTTACGCAATTAATGGTAATTTGCAGAAAATTTCGCATTACATATTTATCATCACACCGGCCAGCGTAGATATTTCGGGAGATTTTCAGGAAATTTTAAACGGTTCCTTTGATGTTCCATCTTTTAATAATTAAAGATATGCAAAATTCCCTGCGTGAAAAGCAGGGAGTTTTTTATAATATAGGGAGAAGAAAAGATGAGCAATCGAATTGAAGTTGCAGTAAAAAATGGAATTCCGTATGATATTGTATTGGAATCAAATTTTGATCAATTACAGGAAGAACTGAATAAGATTGGTGTGCAAGGGAAAAAAGTATGTATTGTCACAGACAATATTGTCAATGCGTTATATGCAGATACCGTTAAAAACATCCTGGAAAAGTGTAATAATCATGTCGTCATTTATGTATTCAAAAATGGTGAACAAAGTAAAAATTTAAAAACAATTGAAAGTATTTATGAAACATTAATTGAGAATCATTTTGAACGAGGTGATTTTTTAGTAGCTCTGGGTGGCGGTGTAGTCGGAGATATGACAGGATATACAGCAGCAACCTATTTAAGAGGCATAGACTTTATTCAGATACCTACTACACTTTTAGCGCAGGTTGACAGCAGTATCGGTGGAAAAACAGGTGTAGATTTTAAGCAATATAAGAATATGATTGGTGCATTTAAAATGCCACGTCTGGTTTATATGAATCTATCAGTATTACAGACGCTTGATGAAAGGCAGTTTTTCGGCGGGTTTGCAGAAGCAATGAAATCAGCAATCATTAAGGATGCTTCCTACTATGAATGGCTGATTGAGATGATGTATGAAATTTGTGAGAAGGATCTGAGCGTATTAGAAGAACTTGTCTTTAGAAGTTGTAATATCAAAAGAATGATTGTGGAAAAGGATCCGTTTGAGAAGGGAGAACGAGCACTGCTTAATTTTGGGCATACATTGGGACATGCTATTGAAAAATATACAAATTTTACAATGCTGCATGGAGAATGTGTTGCCCTTGGGTGTGTCGCTGCGGCCTATATCTCATGGAAGAGAGAAATGTTGTCAATGGAAGAATATTATGAAATCAGAGACATGTTTGTGCCGTTTAATCTTCCAATCAGTATAGAAGATATTGATATTGAAAAAATTCTATCCTATACAAAATCGGATAAAAAGATGGAAAACAATCAGATAAAATTTATCTTACTAAAAAAAATCGGCAAAGCTGTTATCGATAATACGGTTACTGATGAAGAAATGAAGAATGCATTAAAGGAGATTCAATTTATTGATGAAAATGACTAAACAGAAAATCATTCAACTGGTTCTTGATGTAATTGCTATTGCAATTCTTATCGTGGCAGACCAACTTACAAAATGGGCTGCGGTGCTATATTTAAAAGACAAGCCGGCATATGTAATATGGAATGGTGTTTTTGAATTGCATTATTTAGAGAACAGAGGTGCTGCGTTCGGAATGCTTCAAAACCGAAAGATTCTGTTCGTGATTATTGCAGTCGTGATGCTGACTGCTGTTGCATGGACACTTGTTAAAATGCCGCTTGAAAAGAAATATCGTTATCTTGAATTTTTATTAATTCTCATTTCTGCAGGTGCAGTCGGGAATATGATTGATCGAATCAGAATGAATTATGTAGTAGACTTTTTTTATTTTAAGTTAATAAATTTCCCGATTTTTAATGTGGCTGATATTTATGTATCGGTATCCTGTGTCTTATTGGCGATTCTTGTGATATTTTATTATAAAGAAAATGATTTTGCATTTTTAAGCAGAAAAAAGAGGTAAGCGGTTGAAACTATTTCAATTTCTGATAACAGAAGAATATGATGGAGAACGGATTGATAAGAGCATCAGTGAATTAACGGAAGAAACTGTTTCAAGGTCCTACCTTCAGAAGAGAATAAAAGAAGAGCAAGTATTTGTGAACGGGAAAACTGTAAAAGCAAATTACCGTTTAAAAACAGATGATTATGTTTCTTTTGAAATTCCCGAAAATATAGACCCTGAAATTATGCCGGAGAATATTCCGCTTTCTATATTATATGAAGATGAGGATATTATTGTTGTTGATAAACCAAAAGGAATGGTCGTACATCCGTCATCCGGACATTTTGAACATACACTTGTAAATGCCTTGTTATTTCACTGTAAGGATTCGCTTTCCGGAATAAATGGAGTATTACGTCCCGGAATTGTACATCGCATTGACAAAGATACTACAGGTTCAATTATAGTATGCAAAAATGATGAATCTCATAAAAGAATTGCAAGCCAGCTAAAGGAACATACAATTGTTAGAAAGTATCGGGCGATTTGTTATGGTGTATTAAAAGATGATGAGGGAACTATCAATGCACCAATCGGACGAGATAAAAAGGACAGAAAAAAAATGGCGGTAAATGAAGTTAATGGAAAAAACGCCATAACCCATTATCGTGTTTTAGAACGATTTAGAGAATACACTTATATAGAGTGTCGGCTTGAAACCGGAAGAACTCATCAAATAAGGGTTCATATGGCATCTATCGGTCATCCGCTTTTAGGAGATGAGGTCTATACAAATCGCAAATGTCCTTATCAACTTACAGGACAGACATTACATGCATATATTCTGGGATTTGTACATCCTAGAAGCAATGAATATATAGAAACGACAGCTCCGTTACCGGATTATTTTGAAAAACTGTTGAAAAAGTTGCCTAAATAGACAATTTTCGGCAGTTTTTTTATTGTTTTTTAATATTTTTTATGATAAAATTTATAACTGGTATACGAAGTTTTTGCATGATTTGGTGTTTATATGAATTCAAAACAGTATTTAGACAGACTTTTAGTTAGATATTCCGGTACATTTAATATTTATAAACCATATTGCATCGGTGGACGTGAATTTGATGCTTATGGGTATTTTTACAATCATCTTGAAAAATATGTTCTTGTCAGAGATGCCAATTTATGGTCTTCTGACAGTTATGAACATATTCTTTTTTTGACAACTCCGGAATTAACCGAAGAAATTGTCAAAGATATGAAGCGGATACTCGTCAATCATGTTGAACCGCAATTAGTACGTAAAGGAGAAAAGAATCCTCCGAAAAATCACATGTACAGTTACATGACAGCTGTTATGATTACTGATAAAAAGCCTGAAAAGAATGTTATTAAATCCGTTAAGAACTTTCACTTTGATCAAGGGTATATGATGAATGTACGGGGGTATTCTCAAGTACATTTTTGCCTGGTTTCGATAGAAGATGAAAAGGTATATACAAATCCGGCAGCACGTAAAAAGAAAAAAGCTTTAAAAGAAGTTATCCGGGAAGTGAAAGCGCATAAAATTGGGTTTGAAGAGATGTGTGAAAAACATCAAATTGAGCCGTTCCATCAGGAAGAGCAGCAGTCAGAAAATTGAAAGTGCTTATAAACAGGGAATCCTGTTCATATAAGAAATCTCACAATCACAAAATAAATAATAGGAGGGATATATTGTGAGCGCTATATTACTAATTTTAGCAGCCATTGTTATTTTCGTAGTTGCGTATATGACATACGGAAAATATCTGGCAAAAACTTGGGGACTTAACCCACAAGAGACAACACCTGCACATACAATGGAAGATGGTGTTGATTATGTACCTGCAAAATCACCCGTATTAATGGGACATCATTTCTCATCCATCGCCGGTGCCGGCCCGATTAACGGTCCGATTCAGGCAGCATTTTTTGGATGGGTACCTTGTTTCCTTTGGATTGTAATCGGCGGTATTTTCTTTGGAGCAGTTCAGGACTTCGGTTCTATTTTCGTTTCCATTCGTCATCAGGGAAAATCCCTTGGTGAAGTTATCGAAGATACAATCGGACGTAAATGCCGTGTGTTATTTACCGTCTTTTCATGGCTTGTATTACTTCTTGTTATCGCAGCATTTGCTGATATCGTAGCAAACAGCTTTACAGGAAGTACAGCAAACGGATCTGTTGCAACGTCTTCTTTATTATTTATTCCGCTTGCAATTGGATTTGGTTTCTTCGTTTATAGAAAAAATGCACCGGTTGTACTTTCCACTATTATCGGTGTTGTTCTTTTAGCAGCATGTGTAGCAATCGGTCTTGTATGCCCGATTACAGGTGTTCCGAAAATGGCATGGCTGTTAATCGTATTTGTATACATCATTATTGCTTCCGTAACTCCGGTATGGATTTTATTACAGCCGAGAGATTATTTAAGCAGTTTCTTATTATATTTCATGATCATTGCAGCAATCGTTGGTATTATCGGTGCTAATCCGACAATCCAGACACCTGCATTTACAGGTTTTGCTGTAGGCGGAAATTACTTATTCCCGACACTGTTTATTACAATTGCTTGTGGTGCTATTTCCGGTTTCCATTCACTGATCGGTTCCGGAACAACATCAAAACAGCTTGATAATGAAAAAGATGCTCTTTTGATTGGATATGGTTCCATGTTAGTAGAATGTGTACTTGCAGTTATCGCTTTAATTGCAATCGGTACATTATCTGCAGATGGTACACAGGCATATGTTCAGAACGCTATGGGACTTGAAAAGATTTCTCCGACCGTAATCTTTGGTCAGGCAATTTCTCAGTTCTTTGCAAAGATGGGATTTGGCGAAACAGCTGTTACAGCAACTTATACAATCATCTGTCTGGCTGTATCCTGCTTCTGTCTGACAAGTCTTGATACTGCTACAAGACTTGGACGTTTCATGTTCCAGGAATTATTTGCTACAAACAAGAAAACAGGAGAGAAGAACATTTTAAGCAATATGTATGTTGCTACATTAGTTACTGTTATCTGCTCCTTCGCACTTTGCCTTGCAGGATATGCTAAAGTATGGCCGTTATTTGGTGCATGTAACCAGTTAGTAGCTGTTCCGGCATTCCTTGCAATCGGTACATATTTAAAGAAAATCGGAAAGAAAAACAAGATGCTCTATATCCCGATTGTATTTATGTCAATTGCAACCTTAACATCACTTGTTCTTACATTTAAGAACAACTTAATGGCAATTATCGGCGGCGGACTTGAAGCAACAGTATTATTTACAGATGTATTACAGTGTATCATCATTGTACCGATTGTTGTTTTAGCTGTTATCCTGATTATTGATGGTTCTAAAGTTCTTTGGGGAAAAAAGAGCCAGGAAGCTTAAGATAAAAATGAATTAAAGATATGTGAGATAGAAGAGGAAGTGAAATATCACTTCCTCTTTTTGTGATAATAAAATAATCCGATGTACCTTGTAATTACTTTCTGATTTTTGTATAATATAACTATAAATGTTGGATATTATGATATGGTTTTAGGACAAAATAATGAGAAAGAAGGGAATGCTATGAATACGGTTATCACAATAGGAAGACAATTTGGTTCGGCAGGAAGGGAAATTGGTGAAAAAGTAGCAGAGCATTTTGGAATTAAGTGCTATGATAAGGAATTATTGACACGTGCTGCAAAAGAAAGCGGTTTTTGCGAAGAGATGATAGAGACACATGACGAGCGTCCAACCAATTCGTTTCTTTATAACCTTGTTATGGATACATATTCATTTGGATACAATACATCTGCATTTGTAGATATGCCAATAAGTCATAAGATTTTTTTAGCACAATTTGATACTATTAAAAAAATTGCTTCAGAAGGACCTTGTGTAATTGTAGGTAGATGTGCGGATTATGCACTTAGTGATTATAAGAACTGCATTCACCTTTTTATTTATGGAGAGGAAAACACTAAAATAAAACGGATTATGCAAAAGTATAATCTGACAGAACAAAAAGCTAAAGAAATGATAACGAAGAAAGATAAACAACGTCAAAGTTATTATAATTATTATTCCTCTAAAAAATGGGGACGCGCCGATAGTTATGATCTTTGTATTAACAGTTCTTTGTTGGGAATTGATGGAACTGTAAAGTTAATCATTCAAGCCGTTGAAGATTTTGAAAATAGAAATAAGTAAAAAAAAGACAATCTCTTAAGATAGAGATTGTCTTTTTGTTGACCAAATTACCGTGAGTTGAGTAAATTAGTGATATAAGAGTGGGCGTTATCTATTCGCAAAAGTGTACGGTATTTCACGAAAGCGAAAGTGGAACGAAAGCGGTAGTTTTTAAGAGGTCGCACTTATTCAACCAAAACGCGACCGAGTGTCTTTTAACTATTTGTGAAATGGTTCTTTTGCGAATTAGATATTTTAAACATGATCCATGGGAATTTTTATTTTAGCCAATCCTAGAAATAGGGTTGGTTTTTTTTATTGCAAAAAAGAAAGGGGTAAAAAAATGACATTAGGTGAATTAAAAAAGGTTTTATTTGTTGATGTAACTATTTATGAAGTTCCGGAAAGAAGTTATGTATTAAAAAAAGTTTTTAAAGGTGATTATTTTGATATACCGGAAGAG
>JAQXIR010000032.1 GCA_029007885.1 Lachnospiraceae bacterium
CAGAGGGAAAATATCGGGAGCAATTTTAGACAGAATTGATTTGTGTATAACTGCCGGGATACCGGATGTGGGCACCATTCATGGAAGCAGAGGCAGTATTGACAGTAAAACAATGCAGGAAAAGGTCATGCAGGCAGTAAAAATGCAAAAGCAACGGTTTGCCGGAACAAAAATCCGCTTTAATTCCGGAATTCCGGCTTCTGAAATCAAAAAATATTGTCATCTGGAAAGCAGAGAGGAAAAGTTTATGGATGAAGTTTTTGTGTCTGCCAATTTAAGCTTACGGTCTTATCACAAAATCCTAAAAGTGGCAAGGACAATTGCAGACTTAGAAGAAAGCAATACCATTGAAAACCATCATCTTTCGGAAGCACTCTGTTACAGACTGCAGGAAGATAATACATAAAATTGGCAAAAAGGAGACCGTATGATGAATTCGGCATATGCATATTTTTTACAGGCAATCCCGGGAATCGGGAATAAAACTTTGCAGAGTCTTTCTCTGTATTTTGGAAGTGCGAAAGCAATCTATTGTGCGCCGGAAACGGAATTAAGCAAATTGTTAAAACCAAGACAATTGCAAAATTTCCTTGCAGCACGGGAAAAAAGGGATCCTGAAACGGAATTGAAAATTCTGAACGCAAAAGGGATTTACTATTATTCCATAGAAGATAAGGACTACCCGAAGCGCCTTAGAAAAATACCACAGCCTCCGTTTGGCATCTTTGTAAGAGGCAGTCTGCCAAAAGAAGGAAATGTAGCCGCTGCGGTAATCGGAACAAGAAATCATTCCTACTACGGCGAAAAAATGACATATCTCTATACAGGAATACTGGCAGAGTGCGGAATTTGCGTAATAAGCGGTATGGCACGCGGGATAGATGGCATTGCACAAAACTGTGTGCTGCAAAAAGGCGGACAGACATATGCGGTATTAGGGTGTGGCGTGGATATTTGCTATCCGCCCGAACACGAGAGACTGTACCGAAACATTATTAAAACGGGTGGTATTATCAGTGAATATCTGCCGGGTACCCGGCCGGCCTCAGGACTGTTTCCGCCAAGAAACAGAATTATCAGTGGGATGAGCGATTTTATTCTCGTGATGGAGGCAGGAGAAAAGAGTGGAACTCTGATTACGGTTGATATGGCACTGGAACAGGGAAAAGATATCCTGGCACTTCCGGGAAAAGTGGATGACCCATTAAGCTGTGGCTGTAACCGGCTGATCAGGGAGGGGGCTTATATGCTTCCCGAACCGGAGGAGTTTCGGGAACAGATGAAAGCGTATATTAAGAATGCGGGTGTGACAAAACAAGCAGAGGCAGAATGTGAAAAAGCAACATCCGGTGAGAATGAGCTTACCCAACTGGAAACGCAGATTCTTTCGGTATTAAGCTATGAACCGCTTACACTTGATGAAATTCTAAGACGTATACCACAGCAAGGAACATACTCCTGCAAGGAAGTGGCAGTGTGCTTAACAGAACTTGGATTGAAAAATCTTGTCCTGCAAAAAGGGGGAACCATGTTCCTTAAAAAGTAAATATATGATCATTTATGAACAATTTTAAGAAAATCCGAAAAAACCATAGAGGAGGGATTTGTTGAAAAATCAAGGAAATTGTGATACACTCAAACAAAAAATAAAGGCGTTCTGTCTGATGGATGACGCTTTTATGAGCAAGGTTTTTGAAAATGATTTTGAATGCACAGAGTTCCTTTTGCATATCATAATGGATAAACCGAGTTTGAAAGTACAGAAAGTCTGTACACAGTACAGTATCAAAAACCTCTTGGGACGTTCTGTAAGATTGGATGTTTATGCAATTGATGATGAGCAGAAAAGGTATAATATTGAAATACAGCGTGCAGATAAAGGAGCAGGAGCAAATCGTGCAAGATATAATAGTAGTATTATAGATGCTAATTCATTATGGATCGGGAAAGATTTTGATGAATTACCGGAAACATATGTAATTTTTATTACGGAAAATGATGTGCTTGGTGGTAACGAGCCTATTTATCATATTGACCGTATTGTGAAAGAAACAGGAAAGTTATTCAAAGATGGCGCACATATTATTTTTGTGAACGGAGCATGTCGTGATGAGTCACCGATAGGACTGCTCATGCATGACTTTTTCTGCACGAATCCGGCAGATATGCACTATGAGATTTTGGCGAATAAGACCAGATATTTCAAGGAAGAAGAGAAAGGGGTGGCAGTTATGAGCGGGATAATGGAAGAACTGATAGATAGTGTACTGGATGATGAAAAGAGAGAAAGTGCATTGAGACTTTTAAAACTTGGAAAACTTTCAAACGAAGAAATAGCAGAAGGCTTGGGCCTTGATGTTGAAGTAGTCAATAATCTTACACAAGAACAGAAAGTATTGATTTCTTAAAATCAACT
>JAQXIR010000033.1 GCA_029007885.1 Lachnospiraceae bacterium
TATCGAATTACTTGGGATGATTTTTGAATTAGTAGGTGCCTATTACGGATTTTCAGCCGGTTGAATATTTGCTTTGATTCTCGGTGCGATGGCACTTGGGTTTATGAATGCAGTCTTTAAGGTAAATAACACCATCGCCGAATTACAGGAGCGAAAAAACGGCGGTGTCGCAGACAAGAAAAACACCGGTGTTTCCCCGTTACTCGCAGCCGGATTGTTATTTAATGCCGGTGCGCTTTTATTGGAAGAAATTGTTCCGCATCCGTTGAAACTACTTCTCCAGATTGCCGCAATTATTCTGATGCTTTCCGGTGTATTTTTTACCGTGAAAAAGGGAATTGAAAAAAACATCTAAAGTTCACAGAATTTTCACAAATAATTAGCACTCACCTCTTGACAGTGCTAACAACGAGTGTTATATATATTATATAACAAATAAACAGTTAGCAAAACTGAAGGAGGAATGACTTATGTTATTAAGAAAACGTACTAACAACTTATTTGATGACTTTTTTGGTGATATGTTTGATGATCCGTTCTTTACACAGAGCATGACACCTCAGGTTATGAAAACAGATGTCCTCGAAAAAGACGGTCAGTATTTGCTTGACATAGAATTACCGGGTTATAATAAGGAAGATGTTCAGGCAGAATTGAAAGATGGTTATCTGACCATTGAAGCAAACAAAGACCAGACGATTGAGAATAAGGATGAAAAGACAAATTACGTTCGGAAAGAACGTTATACCGGCAGCATGAAGAGAACCTTCTATGTCGGTGAAGAGGTAAAAGAGGAGGACATTCAGGCTGCTTTCAAAGATGGTATCCTGAAGGTTGCAATCAAGAAACCGGAAGCAAAACAGATTGAAGATCAGAAGAAGCTGATTCCGATTCTGTAATTCTCGTTTTGATTTGTGACATGACAAAGCCGGGCAATTTTTTGCCCGGCTTTCTTTTTCCCCTATATCAATATCACACTGTTCCCCTTGATGTGTTTTGCTGCTTTTTTGGCTCCGGCAAGTTCTTTGGAAAATTCTTTCATTGTCCGGAATTTGTTTGTCTTATTGGAAACTGCGGCAATGGAAACCGTCGCAACCGGAAAACTATCTTCAAATCCGTTACGGTTTCGGGAAATAATATATCCCCTTTTCCAATCTTCTTCATTATATAAACCTTTTATTGAACTTGAAAATTCCCGGATAATCTCCGCACAAATCTGTTGAATATCGTAGTGGTCGGCAATCAGAACAAAATCGTCCCCACCGATATGTCCGACAAAATTATCGTCGCCGGCAGCTTTCTGGATACATCCCGATAATGTTTTAATCATCAGGTCCCCGTTTTGGAAACCGTATGCATCGTTATATGCTTTAAAATTATCCATATCAAAGTAGACAATACTGTATTCTTTGTCTGTTCCGATTCTTTCTTTTAATTCTTCCTGAATTCTTGCATTGCCCGGAAGTCCCGTAAGAGGACTGGCATCTTTGGCTTTTGATACCTGCAGCGTAACTGCCGTCTCCAAAAGGTCCTTGACCGTTACAACCCCCACATATTTTCCCCTGTCCGTTACAATGACGGCATCATACAGATTTTTCACCGGACGTGACAGCGCCATCTTGGAGACTGTTTCGATTGCAACATTTTTATCGACCATCATTGTGTTGTTATCGATTACTTCTTTCAGTTTCTTTTTCAAATTCAGGTTATACCCGAACTGTCCGCCAAACATGGAAAACAGGCGGTTTCTTGTCAGAAGTGCGACCGCATTTCTTTCTTCGTCCAGCACACTGACTTCCGTACAATTTTCATTTTCCAGAAAATACCGATAGGTTTCTTCCGCATGATCCTGTAAATATACTGTCTTCCCGCATCTGGCTATATCTCCGATTTTCCCCCAGAAAGAAGGCTGATAAGAAAATTTATGATATCGGCTGTATATCTTACGGATCAATTGTTTCATTTCCGGATTAATTTCATGCATATCCCGACTGGGACGCTGCATCAGATAGCCTTGTCCATACTCTACTCCAAGGCGAATTAATGTCTCGAGTTCTCCTTCTGTTTCAATTCCTTCCGCAATCAGATGAATGCTGGAAGATTTGCAGAAATGAACAAAACTTTCCACAAGCGACTGACGCAGTTTGTCCGTATCAATATCACGGATTACCTGCATGTCAATTTTTAAATACTCCGGTGAAAGGTTGCATACTCTGTTAAGTCCCGCATATCCATTTCCAAAATCATCAATTGCAATCTGGAAATGCTGCATTTTATAGTGTTCGATGGTTCCCTGAAAAGCCTCTTTGTCTTCAATGGAAGTTCTTTCCGTTATCTCAAATACAATGTCGTTTGGTGTAAGTCCGTATTGCTTTAAAAATCCGCAGGTCATTCCACTCCGAAACTGTTTATCATGGATGACTTTCGGGTCTACATTAATCAGAAGTTTTGCTTCTTTGGGTTTCCCTACGGAATAGTAAAAGGATTTTTCCCGGCAAAGCGCTTCCAGTTCCCAGACCTTATCCAGTTCTTCCGCTATTTTAAAGGCTTCTTCTATATGAAAACTACAATCTTCCATTGCAATTCTCGTAAGCACCTCATATCCGAGAATGGTTCCGTCCGTCAGGGATACAATCGGCTGGTATACGGTATAAATCTGCTTCGTATCAATCAGTTCCAAAAACTGTTAAATGGAAGAAAACTTTTTGTAAATTTTATTTTTCCGTCTGTTCTTTTAAATAGTCCATAAATACAAACAGCGAGTCAAATTTTTGATAAACCATCGAAAGAATCTCATCCGTAGGCTGTAATAAATCGGGAATCATAATTGATTTCATACCCGCAGCATACGCGGATCTGATTCCGTTAAAGGAATCTTCCACCGCGTAAGATTCTTTTGGATCTATTCCCAGTTTCTCACATGCTTTCAAATAAATATCCGGCTGCGGCTTACTGTGCTCTACCATATCTCCGCCAATGATGACCCGAAAGAAATGTTCCATTCCCTTTTTCTTTAAATTGTACATTACACTGTCTAAGTGCGATGAGGATGCCAGTCCGACAATCCACCCTGTTTCATTTAAATAGGTTAAAATCTCCATGGTGCCCGGCTTTAACGGAACATCATCTTTTCGTATTTCCGCAAAATTTACCTGTAGTCTTTTATGAAAATCCTCATACGGAAATCCCGGATATTTTTTGGTAATAAATGCCAGTGTATCTGCATAATTTAACGCGACACTGTCTGCCGCAATCGCATCAATATCAAAATGCGTCAGATTCATTTCCTCTGCTGTTTTGTGATGGCAAATTAACGACAATCTTTCCGTATCAAACAAAATGCCGTCCATATCAAATACAATGCCCTGTTTCATCTTCTATTCCTTTCTTCCCAGCAAATTTGAAAGTGCTGCAAACTGTGCAAGTGTCAATGCCTCTCCGCGAACCGTCGGGGAAAGTTCCATCTGTTCCAATGCATCTAAAATCTGTTCTTTTGTCAGATTCAGATTTCCTGCATTTAAAAGTCCGTTTACAAGTGTCTTCCGTCTCTGATTGAAGGATGCCCGGATTAACGCAAACATATACTTTTCATCATTTACCGAAACCGGCGGTTTTTCATATCTTTCAAGGCGGATTACCGCACTGCCGACATTCGGACGCGGCATAAAACAATTCGGCGGTACATTTGCGACTATCCGGGGCTTGGCGTAATACTGAACCGCTAAAGAAAGTGCCCCGTAATCTTTGCTGCCCGGTCCCACCTGCATTCTGTCCGCCACTTCTTTCTGCACCATAATTGTAATACTCTTAAGCGGAACATGGCTTTCAAACAATCCCATAATAATCGGTGTGGTTATATAATAAGGAAGATTTGCAACAACCTTGATTGCTTTTCCGTGATTTTTCTCCTGCACAATCTGATTGATATCTACTTTTAAAATATCATCATTGATTACCGTAACGTTATCATATGCAGAAAGAGTATCCTCTAATATCGGAATCAGTGCCTTATCGATTTCAACCGCAACCACTTCTTTTGCATGTTCTGCCAAATACTGTGTCATTGTCCCGATTCCCGGACCGATTTCCAAAACACAATCCTCTTTTGTGATTCGGGATTCTTCTATAATTTTTTCCAAAACTCTGGTATCAATTAAAAAGTTCTGTCCGTATTTTTTTTGAAAATTGAAATGATATTTCTGCAAAACCGCAATGGTATTTGCCGGAATTCCTAAATTTGCCATGTGCTTTCCCTTTATTGATTCAAAAATAACTTCTTTGCATTTTGGTTTGTAATCTCAATGACCGTATCATACGATACTTGTTTAATTTCAGCGATTTTTTTGGCTACAAGCGGAATATTCAGAGAAGAATTTCTCTTTCCGCGGTTCGGAACGGGCGATAGATACGGGCAGTCCGTTTCCAGTAAAATGCTCTCAAGCGGCAGATACTCTACGGTTTCCACCAGTTTTTTGGCATTCGCAAAGGTAATCACTCCGCCGATTCCAAAATACCAGCCAAGATTTAGAAAGGTTTTTGCCATTTCCTTTGAGTAAGAGTAACAGTGAATAACTCCCTTTAATTCCGGCAACGCCAAGCGATTTTCGCAATCACGCAAAATCGACAGTGTATCTGCTGCAGCATCTCTGGAATGGATAATAACCGGCTTATTAATTTCTACAGCCATCTGTAACTGCCGACTAAACCATTTCTTTTGGTAATTGGGCTCGGGCTCCTTCCAATGATAATCGAGTCCGATTTCTCCGATGGCAACCACTTTTTCCCGGCATGCCTGTTCTTTTAACCATGAAAAGGTTTCCTCATTCAATCCCTGCGTATCACTCGGATGAATGCCGACTGCCGCATAGACAAAATCATATTTTTCAGCCAGTAAAAGAGTTGTGTTTACGGATGCAATATCCGATGACACATTTACAATATATTCAATTCCGTTTTCCTTCATGGAAGATAATAAAGCGTCCCTATCTTCTGCAAATGCATCATCATCGTAATGTGCATGGCTTTCAAAAATCATCCTATTTCCTCTGTTTTCCTTCAAATTTACAAAAAAGTGCTTGCAAACACTGATGTATTATACTATAATAACTTTTGCGTGTAAATAACCGCGTTTTTGATTCTATATCGTGCGCTTTTAGCTCAGTTGGTAGAGCACCTGACTCTTAATCAGGGTGTCCAGGGTTCGAGCCCCTGAAGGCGCATCAAGCACTGATTTTGTGACATTAAGCCATGGGGTCGGTGTTTTTTTTGCATAAAAATAGCGAGTCATCTGACTGTCTCGCTATCTTTTACGGCATCCCGATTATGCTGTTTACTACTTCCAATACCCGTCTCGGTTGAAACGGCTTGATAATGTAATCACTTGCTCCGGCTTTCAGTAAATCCATAACGACTTTTGGATTTCTGGAAGAAGAGCAAATTACAACGCTTGCATTTTTATCCATTTTTTTGACTTCTGCCAACGTTTCAACACCATCCATCGTCGGCATATTAATATCTACAATCAGAAGGTCCGGCTGCTGTTCCCGATATAAGGAACATGCTTCTTCACCGTTACTTCCGATTCCGACTATTTCATATCCTGCTTTCGTCAGGATATCTTTGAGTACTGTTTTAATTAATTCCGCATCATCGCAGATAACAATTCTCTTGCTCATACAGATTCCTCTATTCCCAAAATAAAAACTCCGGACATCTGCCCCGGAGTTCACTGATTGCAACTGGCTGCCACTCTTCCAAGGCCCTATAGCTTTGCGTCACAATCTTTCGATTGCTTTGCCTATTTTTATGGATAAAGATATGTTTTTCTTTAGTAACATTCTAGCACCATATTTTTTGATTTGCAATATAAAAATAGTACTTTTATACTATTCTATTGTGGTACTAAAAACCCTCCCTCTTTTAGTTTATTCTCTATTCTGTCTAAAATTTCCTGTGATTTTGCTTCTACGGTATGATAGTGAAGACCGCTTGTTAATTCTTTTAAGGGTTTGCTGGAACTGTTTTTCATTTTCTCGACAAATTCCTGTACATCCGCTCGATTATGGATAATCAAATCCACTGAAATCTGTCCGTACAGATCATGTTCAACCGAAACATCGAGAACATGTCCCCCGTTATCCACAATACAGTTTAATTCTTCTTCCACGCCTTGTGTATCATGCTGAACAAGAAATACCCGTTTCTCATTTTCTTCCTTTTTCGGAGTCTGGAATAGCACATATCCTTTATTCGTGGAAAGAATATTTTTATTTTCTGCGCGCAACAGGGCAATATCCTGCACAATCACCTGTCTGCTGACACGAAAAAGTCTTGCCAGTACCGTTCCGGAAACAGGCTTATGCTGGCTTTCCAATAGATGAAGAATCTGTTCTCTTCTTGTATCTGTCTCCATAAAAACCCCCTGAAATTCTAGTTTTTCAATCAATTCTTTTCTATTCATTATAGGAGAAATATGCTACACTTACAATATGCGTTTTTGTAATTTTACATAAAAAAACAGATTGGAGCAAACAATGTATCCTGCAAAAGTGATTTTAAAAAAGGGTGAAGGCCGTACCTTAAAAAGCGGCGGCATGTGGATTTTTGATAATGAAATTGATAAAATAGACGGTTCTTTTCAAAATGGTGATTTGATTTCCGTGCTTGACTTTGACGGATATTTTATGGGAACCGGATTTATCAATACCAACTCTAAAATAACGGTTCGGATTCTCTCCAGAAAAGATGTCGTAATCGATGATGATTTTCTTTTGATGCGTGTTAAAAATGCATGGGAATATCGCAAAAAAACCGTTGATACGAAAAGCTGTCGGATTATTTTCGGAGAGGCTGATTTTCTTCCGGGCATTGTGATTGACAAATTTTCTGATGTCCTTGTCGTGGAATCGTTGGCGCTCGGGATTGATCTTTTAAAACCGCGTATTCTAAACCTGCTAATTGACGTTCTTGAAAAAGACCATGTTACAATCCGCGGTATCTATGAGCGCAGCGATGCAAAAGTCCGCCTGCAGGAAGGGATGGAGCGTTTTAAAGGTTTTTTGGGGGAGCCTTTTGATACGAAAGTAGAAATCGAAGAAAACGGTGTGCGTTATCTTGTTGATGTACAGGATGGTCA
>JAQXIR010000034.1 GCA_029007885.1 Lachnospiraceae bacterium
GATAATCATGGACGGATGCGTATCGTTAATCTGGATAACAGCATGTTCATTCATCTTGCGAAGGTCATAATGACGTTCTTTCATTTCCCAAAGAATCAACTGTGCTGCATTGCTTACCATGAAGTATTCCTGATAAATACGAAGTAAATTACCGGCTTCATCAGAATCATCCGGATACAGGAATAATGTCAGGTTTTTATCGATATCTGCTTTATCAAATGATATGCCGTCTTTTACGATACTCTCATCAACTGTCTCAATATCAAATAAATGAAGTTTGTTTGTTCCGTTGTCATATCCCACAACATCAATATCATATAAGCGGGAAGTAACTTTCTTATCACCGAATTCAACATCAAATGTGATGTCCGTTTTATTTAACCAGGATTCCTCTTCAATCCAATCGTTTTTCTGTGCTTTCTGAAGTTTATCTTTGAATTCCTGTTTAAAAAGACCAAGATGATAGTTTAATCCAATACCGTCACCCGGCAGACCGAGTGTTGCAATGGAATCCAAAAAGCATGCGGCAAGTCTTCCGAGACCACCGTTTCCAAGGGAAGGTTCCGGCTCTACCTCTTCGATTCTTGCGATATCTTTTCCTTTAGACGCCAAAATATCCTTAACCTTCTCATAAACGCCCAGATTAATCATGTTGTTAGACAGCAGTTTTCCAATCAGGAATTCCATAGAAATGTAGTATACTTTCTTAGGTCCTGCGATTGGCGTTGTTGCCTGTGTGAGACCTTTTACCAGACGGAGCAGACAATAATACACTTCTTTGTCTGTGCAGTCTTCCAGTTTCTTTCCGAATAAATCCTTTGCAAAACATTCCAATTCGTCTTCCAAATGATCTTCGATTACGTTTCTTTGCAGTGTAGCCTGTAATGCCATGTTCGTTCCTCCTAAAATAATAGATTAATTGTTCCTCTATAATAATTTCTTTTTTTATTCCTTATATCATTATCGAATAATATCTTCATATTTCAGTCTTACAATTTCGTGTGGCAGAATCACACTTTGTCCTGTCCCGCCATTCATCAGTCTTGCCAGTTCCCGGACTGCCTCTTTGGATATATTAGAGAAATTCTGCCTTACCGTATTCATTTGTTTTCCGACATATCCCATCAGCGTAATTCCGTCAAAACCACACACCGGTCTGAAGATATCCATCTCTGTCAGTGCCTTCATGGCA
This sequence comes from Lachnospiraceae bacterium, assembly GCA_029007885.1. Lineage (GTDB taxonomy): Bacteria > Bacillota > Clostridia > Lachnospirales > Lachnospiraceae > RGIG8767. Next base: position 1,193 of record JAQXIR010000034.1, read on the forward strand.
CCGATTGCCATCAAATCTGAAGCGCATACCACAATATCTTTATTCTTTGCATACTGGAAAGTGATCTTTCTTGCCTGGTATTCACTGAAGTCACCGTTTCTTACAAGTAATGTCAATCCCTCTTTTTCGGCAAGTTCTTTCATTCCTTTAAGTCGTTCTTCCGTAACATATCCGTTTTTCTTCCCGGTAATATAGAGAACTCTCTTACAGTTATTTTCCTGTATCGTCTTTTTCGCCACATCAATCTGTGCTTTTCTCTGGTCTACCCACACTGAAGACGTTGTGTCATTTACAAAAGGTGCGTCTACAACAACAATCTTAAAAAGTTGGGCGCGAATCAGTTTATGAAGTTGTATATCATCCTTGCTCATTCCGTAAATGATAATTCCCGAAATACTCTGCGAACGGAAGTATTGTTCCATTTCCTCCGGCGTTTTATCCCGAATCATGGAATGGAATACAGTGATAACATCCAGTCCCATTTCCCGAGCCTGATTAATTGCACCAAACAAATACTGCATTCCGATTTCATCAATCGCCTGAGTCTGGGTATTCAAATTCATCAGTAATGCGACTCTTCCTGATTGTTTGGAAGATAATGCCGAAGCAATTGTATTCGGAATGAAATTTAATTCCTTAATCGACGCATTTACCTTTTTCTTTGTCTCTTCGCTGACATTCGGATAATTGTTCAAAACTTTGGATACTGTTGAAATTGCAACTCCTGCATGCTTTGCAACATCCCTGATTGACACCATCCTGTTACCCTCATAATATTTTCTTGAAAAATAACTTTTCGGAAATTTCGGAAAACGTTTTCTGTTTGTAGTATAGTATATCCTTTTTCATTTGTAAATACTTTTTTCTGTTTTTTTACAAAATAAAATACAGAGCCGTCTATTGTGGCGGCTCCGCTCCTTGTGGCATTTTTCCGCCTTTTTCGAAGCCTCCCCGCATTATTTCTGAAGAATACTCTATTTTTTCTGCTCCTTCATACCCATCAATTTGTGTACAAATGCTTCCGTTTTGTTCTCCTGTCACATTCGTTACCTTATAAAGTGTATAGTCCTCATCTTCTAATTGAGGACCGGAAAAAACTGCAATCGAATAATCATTTGCTGCGTAAAAAGCTGCCACATCCTTTTCATCATCATCTTTTATCAGTATCCATTCCCCTTCTTTTATATCTTCGGCGAAGGAAAATACTTTAAACGCCTGCTTGGAATCGTTTGAAATCTCATCATACATATGTCCGCTTGCAAGCAGAGTTCCTCCATTTATATAGACTCCCATGTCCGAATCAACACCACTGTCCTGACTTTTTGCATTTGCACATGCAATCACATAACCGTCATTCATGACAATCCATCCATTCGAGTCAATACCGTCTCCCTCGTCGCCATCTTGGTATCCCGAATCACAGATAATGGTTCCACCGTTTATTGTAATAACAGACACTTTATCCTCACCGGCATTTAAAGAATCATCATTTGCGTTTATCTCAAGATTACCACCTTTAATTGTCATATGAAGGCTGCTCTCAATTCCTTCGTTATCCGCATAAACTGTCAGTCTTCCGTCTCCGGCACTTCCCGCGCAAATATTAAAAGACATCTGGGATTCAATGGCCGCATCATATTTATGTGCCTTTTTTGCCGTATCGCTTTCGATTTCCTCTGTTGTTGTACCATCTTTATAGATTTTCGCTACATGTGAACCGGTAATCTTATTTTCACTTCCGTCCTGCAATATAAGATTAAATCCGGCATTTTCCGTATCAACATCTTGGGATGCATTTTCCACATCATCGCTTCCGCATTCATATACATTGTAAACAATGATTGCCGGTGCCACACTGCAGCTGATATCAACATTATCCAGCACAAGATTGACAACTGCCTCAGGGTCTTCTTTTGCTTCTTCTCCCAGATCAACTGCAATCTGTCCGGCCGATAATGTTCCTGTTACTGTATAAGTGCCCGGTTGTGTAATCGTAACAACTGTGTGCTTTTTTGCTTCTTCTTCCGAATGCTCTTCCGATTCGGTACCTGCTCCGTATGTTTCCGGCTGTCCTTCTTTATAGTAGATGATTTCTGCGCCTGCATATACCGCACTTTCCGTATCTGACGTAATTGCTTTCCCGTCTACCGTAATAGTATCATCCGACAGTTCAATCACACTACCTGTGTTTTCATTTTCTTTCTGTGCACTTTCTGCCTTGTTTTGACTTTCAACTGTCACCGTTTTATCGCCACATCCTGCGATTTGAAGTAACATAGTTGTTGATAAAATAAAGATTCCTATCTTTGAAATTTTTCTTTTGCTCTTCATACAGCATCTCCTTCCTTTTTCCTTATCTTCATTTTAAAAAAGAGATTTGTCCTATTTATGAAAAAAATGTGTAAAAAGTATGTTCAAAAAGAGGGGGTGCATTTATGCATCCCCTTTTTTGTAGAGACTGTATTCTTTTAATATTTTCATAACATCATAATCCGGTGCGTATTTATGCGCAATATCGCAAATTTCTCGAATCGTCTCTTCCGGCTCTTCTAACATATCTGCTATCTCAGGTACTGTTAATCCCTTCTTTATCTTTTTACAAACCAGTTCCAGCAGTTTTTTCTTTTCTCCGGTCTCTTTTCCAATCTCTTTTCCACGTTCTATGCCAACTTCCAGAATGTTCATCTTCACTGCCTCCCATTCCTCTGATCCCTTCACTTCCCTGACAATCCGGTCCAGTTCAATCAGACGTTCATCCTTTACCTCTATCTCCGGATTATCCAGTGTCGTATGTTTCATATATTGTAACATGCCAACCAGTTCTTTGGAACCGTTTTTGCTGCTCATATTACCGTCTTCTAAATGAAGCCCTGCAATTTCCTCGCACTGTTCCGTAAATGTGTACATCGCAAGGTCTTTTCCGAACAAATCTTCCTGCGTAATAAAAATGATAATTGTAGACGGCAGTTCCCGGTATTTTGTTTCCTTACCTGATTTTAAGATGGGCGTGTCAAGCATTCCCTGATAATACCGGGAGCGTTTCGGAATGTCATCCGATTCCGCACTGTTTTGCATCTCCATATTTACCTGTCGCTCATCTTCTGTTCTTCCCCAGGCATCCAGGCGAATTGCTCGTTTCCCGTACCTGTTTAAGACCACCTGCTCCACTTTCACTTCCCGCATTTTAATATCCGGCTCACCCAGAATAATACTCAGCGTACATTCATAGGCACGTTTGTTTTTCATGACGGATAGAAAGAGGGCAAAGTCACTTAAGTTAAATGCATATCCCTCCGGATACCATGATGCATAGTCTGTTCCCTGTTCCGGTTCCTTATTCTG
>JAQXIR010000035.1 GCA_029007885.1 Lachnospiraceae bacterium
CCGGTGACTTCATGGGACACAAGTGCCAGAAGGAAGATACACTTGGCATTCTGGAAACCATCGTGGAAGGAAAAGCTAAATTCGAGCAGTGGGGACCTTTTGATGATGTTGAAATCATGTATGACTGGTCCGGAAAGACAGCAGACTTTACTCCTGACTTAAACAATGCTGAATACAGAGCAGCTTTAAAAGCAGCTATGCAGAATCGTGTTGATGCTGTTAAGGGATTTGCTGAGAAGAAGGAAGGCTATGACAAGCTTCCTGATGAAGCACTTGCAGCAGTTCAGAAGTTAGTAGATGCTTTATAAGATTTAAAAATGAAAGGACATGCTTCGGCGTGTCCTTTTTTGAAAAAAATTTCCTGTTGTAATGCATGCAGTTTATGCGTATAATATAAGTAACCTGAAGTGCAGGATATCTTGATATTTTGAACCTACATTTACTTTAAACGGGACTCCTATATTGCCGAATGGATGCCAGGCCTCCGATTTGCAGTGGAAGGCAGAAGTTACGGTTGCGGTAACCCACCTAGCTGATTGCTAGGAGTCAAAATTCAGGAACCGGCATTTTGGGGATATTACAAAAGAAAAGCAGCCGTTTGGCTGCTTTTCTTTTGTAATGAAAAAATGACTGGCGGAGAAGAAGATGTATCACGGGAAAAACATAAAAAGGAAAGCTTTATTTTGTATATTGGGTATTATCGTATTAATTATCATTGCATCCACTTGCTGTGTCAGACATGCGATACAAAAAGGGGAGACCTACATACCGGTACAGGAAGTAAAAAATGAACTCGAAGCACTATCTGAGATTGAAAACAAAGATACATACGAAAACTTACAAAAATATGAAGATTTCTTGAAAGAAGAATATTTGACATATCGGGATGTAAAAAAAATTTTAGAAGTATATCCGATAACAGTTGAGGATGAAAAAATCCCGCATCAAAAGTTTGGAAGTTTTGTGAAAAAGGCGGAATGGGAGAATTGCTTAGAAAAGATAATAGCCGAGTATGGAAAAAATCAGATAGCGTTACAGGAATTGGTGCTGATTGCAAATGCAGATTGTGTTTTTACAGAAGATGGAAATTCATTTACAAAGGAACAGATACTTGCATATGATGAAAATAAAAATGAAGCGGCCGTTATCCAAAAAAAAGTGCCTTTTTCGGATGAATACTTGGGCAGAAGTATAAAAGGGTATATCTATAAAGAGAGCATTTTGGCGATTAAACAACAGGAAGAAAATGCAACGGAACTTAAAAATACATTTGTAATGAAAGAGACAGAAAAAACAGTTACTTTCTTTTGGAAGCATTATGAGATAACGATGCCAAAAAGTGAACAATTGACATATATTGAAGAACAGAAGGTAGCCGATCTTACGATTAAAGAAGGAATAATACAAAGAATTAGGGAAAAAGAGAACCGGATTAGCGGAAAGGTGCTAAAAATTACAGAAAATGAGATTGAAATGGAAGGATACGGAAATGTCAAAATCTCTCCGGACATTGCTGTTTATCAGTTGTATGGAAGCATGCGTTCCAAAGAAAAAGAAGATATCAGAATCGGATATACTTTTACAGATTTTGTAGTGCAGGACAATGAGATTCAGGCAGCACTGATGATAAAAGAGGAAAACATGGAATTTATCCGGGTGCTGATTAAGAACTCCGATTATGAAGGAAGATATCATAAAACAATCGAGGTTTCATGCGATTGCAGTTATCAGATGATTTTTTATGAAGACGGACTGGAAACAGAACGAAAGAATGGGGAATGTAAAGATATCATAGAAATCAGTGAAAAGGATATACCTGAAAAAAACGGAAGAATTAAAATTATACCGGATGTGCTGTCAGGGAAAATGACACTCTGTAATGTGACAAGAAATCAGGGAAATCCGGCTTACACAGGTACGTTAGAAATTGAAAAAGATCGGGAAGGCATGTTGATCATCAATGAAGTATTGCTGGAAGAATATTTGTATAGAGTTGTGCCCAGTGAAATGCCGGCTTCCTATCCGTTAGAAGCATTAAAAGCACAGGCTGTATGCGCCAGAACATATGCTTACGGGAAAATGATGCATGCCGGACTTATGCAGTATGGGGCACATGTTGATGACAGTGCCGGATTCCAGGTATATAACAATATCAATGAGCAGTTTGAAACGACAAAAGCAGTGAAAGATACTTTTGGAGAAATCCTGACCTATGATGATGAACCAATAGGTGCTTACTATTATTCGACATCTTGCGGAATGGGGAGTGACACGTCGATATGGAACAGCGGTGAAGAAAATCCGGCTTATATAGAGGCACAGTCTATTACACACGAAAAAGAAGAGACGGAAAATACAGATACGGCAAAAAAACTATCAGAAGAGGCGGCATTTGCAGAATACATAAAAAATGGGAATTGTGATGATTATGAATACGAAGAGGGATGGTATCGCTGGAGCTATACGGTTGAAAATCCGGATGTCGAGAAATTGGAAATGATATTAAGAGAACGGTATGAAAGCAATCACAACCGGATTTTAACGTATCAAGACAAAGAATTTGTGAGCAAGCCGATAAAATCTCTTGGAAATATCGAAGAAATCTGCATTGAAAAACGAAATGCAGGCGGTGTTGCGGATGAACTTATCATTTACGGAACAAAAGCTGTAGTAAAGGTAATTTCAGAATTGAATATCCGATATGTCTTAAATGATGGGGTGACGAAAGTATTACGAAAAACCGGCGATTACGTGAACTCGCCTAAAATACTGCCGAGTGCATTTTTTATAATTGATACTTTTAAAGAAGATGGATATGTGGTAGGATACAAATTATCCGGAGGCGGCTACGGACACGGAGTCGGAATGAGCCAGAATGGGGCAAAGGCAATGGCTGCCGATGGAAAGAGCCATGAAGAAATTTTAACATTCTTTTATAAAAACTGTCGGATAGAATCTATTTGCCCAAAAGGAGAGTCGGAAAGTCGTGTTTAAGAAAATAGTGATGATTTTACAAGATTACGGGAAACAGCTTTCAAGAGATAATATTACCTCATTTGCGTCGAGTACAGCCTTTTTCTTTTTCTTATCACTTGTTCCCATGCTGATGATTGTGTGCTCCGTTCTGCCTTTTACTCCGCTTACAGAAGAAAATCTTATGACAGCAGTGACTTCGATTATGCCGGATACGATGGACCCTCTGATGATATCCATGATTCGTCAGATTTATGACAGAACAAGCGGAATTTTACCGATTGCGATTATTGTTACGATATGGTCTGCAGGCAAAGGAATGCTTGCTTTGATGCGTGGACTTAATGTCGTAAATGGTGTTGTGGAAAATCGTAATTATTTTGTGCTGCGAATCGAGGCTTCCTTTTATACGGTTCTTACACTGATTGCAGTGCTTCTTTCCCTGGGGTTTTCCGTATTCGGAAAGGTTGTTGTACATACGATTTCCAACTTTGTTCCACAAATTGGCGGGTTGATTGCAGGTGTGGTACATCTGCGCTTTCTGTTTGTATGGATATTCCTGACAATTGCATTTGCTGTGATTTATACCTTTATTCCGAATAAAAAATTGAAATTGAGATATCAGATACCGGGGGCAACTTTTACATCGATTGCATGGACGGTCTTTTCTTATTGTTTTTCTATTTATGTCGATGATTTTAACGGAATGTCGGCTTATGGAAGTCTCAGTACAATTGCATTGATTATGGTGTGGATGTACTTTTGTATTTATCTGCTTTTAATCGGAGCCAATATGAATCGTTACTTTAAACCGGTTATAAAAGTGCTGATGAATTCAAACAGAAAATAAAACTTGACAGAATGACAGTTTTTTTTTAGTATTATTACAGTTGAAATGCTTTGAAGATGACTGTATTAATTTACAGGCAGTAGGAGTACATTTTCTTTCAGAGAGAGGAAGTCACCGGCTGTAAGCTTCCTTAAGTTCAGATGTATGACGAATTTCTCATCGGAGCAGTCCGGGTGAAGTCCTTAGGATGTGTAAGTCGGAACGTGTGACGCGTTAAGTTAAATGAGAGCCCGTTTTCGGGAATGTGGGTGGTACCGCGGAGCATATTCGTCCCTAGTGTGAAAGCACTGGGGATTTTTTAGTGGAAAGAGACGTGAGACAAAATAAAACTGCCTGGTAAAAAGGAAAGGAGTCTATTATGAAAGACAAATTGGAAAAGATCAAACAGGAAGCGTTAAAGCAGATCGAAAGCAGTGACGCACTGGAAAAACTGAACGAAGTAAGAGTAAATTTCCTTGGGAAAAAGGGACAGTTGACAGCTGTTTTAAAAGGAATGAAGGATGTTCCCGCACAGGATCGTCCGAAAGTCGGCGCGCTTGTGAATGAAACACGAGAAGAGATTGAACGTGTTTTAGAAGAAGCGATGACCAAAATGGAAAAAATGAAACGGGAAGCACAGATGAAGCAGGAAGTGATTGATGTTACACTTCCGGCAAAGAAAAACAGTGTCGGACACAGACATCCGAATACGATTGCTATGGAAGAAGTGGAACGAATCTTTGTCGGAATGGGGTATGAAGTTGTAGAAGGACCGGAAATTGAAACGGATTACTATAACTTTGAAGCACTCAATATTCCGGCAGACCATCCGGCTAAAGATGAACAGGATACATTTTATATTAGCGGCGATTTCCTGTTAAGAACACAGACATCCGGCACACAGGTGCATGTAATGGAAAAAGGAAAACTGCCAATCCGTATGATTGCACCCGGAAGAGTATTCCGTTCTGATGAAGTAGATGCTACCCATTCCCCGTCTTTCCATCAGATTGAAGGATTGGTTATTGATAAACATATTACCTTTGCGGACTTAAAGGGAACATTGGCAGAATTTGCAAAAGAATTGTTTGGTGAAGATACAAAAGTCAGATTCCGCCCGCATCATTTCAATTTTACGGAACCGAGTGCAGAAATGGACGTATCCTGTTTTAAGTGCGGTGGCAGCGGATGCCGTTTCTGTAAGGGAACCGGCTGGATTGAAATTTTAGGATGCGGTCTGGTTCATCCGAATGTATTGCGCATGAGTAAGATTGATCCGGAAAAATACAGTGGATTTGCATTTGGTATCGGTTTAGAGCGTATTGCACTTTTAAAATACGAAATTGATGATATGCGCCTGCTCTATGAAAACGATATCCGCTTCTTAAAACAGTTCTAAGGGAAAGGAAAAGAAATTATGAATACAGCATTATCTTGGATTAAAGCATATGTACCGGATCTATCATGTACACCGCAGGAATATCTCGATGCGATGACACTTACCGGAACGAAAGTAGAGACATTTGAAAATCTTGATAAAAATTTAAGCAAAATAGTAGTCGGACAGATTGAAACGATTGAAAAGCATCCGGATGCTGACAAATTGATTGTTTGCCAGGTAAATATCGGCAGTGAAAAATTGCAGATAGTAACAGGTGCTCCCAATGTGAAGGTCGGTGATAAGGTGCCGGTCGTACTTGACGGTGGAAAAGTAGCAGGCGGACATGACGGCGGACCGTTACCGGAAGACGGAATTGTGATTAAGAACGGCAAACTTCGTGGAGTAGATTCTTATGGAATGATGTGCTCGATTGAAGAGCTCGGTTCTAACAGGGATATGTATCCGGATGCACCGGAAATGGGAATCTATATTTTCTCGCAAGATACACAAGTGGGAGCAGACGCTATTGAAGTACTCGGTCTGCATGATACGGTTTTTGAATATGAGATTACCTCAAATCGTGTGGATTGTTATAGCGTTTTGGGAATTGCCAGAGAGGCTGCCGCAACATTCGGAAAAGAATTTCACGCACCAAAGGTGACTGTAAAAGAGAATAATGAAAAAATAGAAGACTATATTTCGGTTGAAGTGGAAGATAAAGATTTATGCAGCAGATACTGTGCAAGAGTATGTACCAACATAAAAATTGCTCCTTCGCCGGAATGGATGCAGAGACGTCTTGCTGCAAGCGGTATCCGCCCCATCAATAACCTGGTAGATATTACAAACTATGTTATGGAAGAATACGGACAGCCGATGCATGCTTTTGACTTAAGTACTATTGCGGGAAACAAGATTATTGTAAAGCGTGCAAAAGACGGAGAAGAGTTTGAAACACTTGATGGACAGGTAAGAAAACTGGATTCGGAAATTCTGATGATCCATGATGCAGAAAAAGCAGTCGGAATTGCCGGAATCATGGGTGGTGAAAATTCTAAAATTACAGATGATGTCAAAACTGTTCTGTTTGAGGCTGCTACTTTTAACGGTGCAAATATCCGTAAGTCTGCAAAAAGACTTGGGCTTCGTACAGATGCTTCCGGTAAATTCGAAAAAGGACTGGATCCACGCAATGCAGAAGCAGCAATTAACAGAGCGTGCCAGTTGATTCAGGAACTGGGATGCGGTGAAGTTGTAAGCGGAATGGTTGATGTATGCGAACCGCTGAAACCATTAAGACGGATTGCATTCCGCCCGGAAAGAATTAATGAACTATTGGGAACGGATGTGGCACAGGAAGAAATGCTTGCAATCTTTGGCAGGCTGGAACTTGAATATAACGAAACAACAAATGAACTTGTTATTCCTTCCTACAGACAGGACTTGGAAGGCATAGCAGATCTTGCAGAGGAAGTGGCAAGATTTTTCGGATATGATAAGATTCCGTCGACACTGCCAAGCGGCGAAGCAACGACCGGAAAACTTACTTTTAAACTTCGCATTGAAGAAAAAGCAAGGGATATTGCAGAATTCTGCGGATTCTCACAGGGAATGAACTACTCTTTTGAAAGTCCGAAGGTATTTGATAAGTTATTAATTCCACAGGATGATGACTTGCGCAAGGCAATCGTGATTTCCAATCCGCTTGGAGAAGATTTTTCCATTATGAGAACCATTTCTTTAAATGGTATGCTGACTTCCCTTGCGACCAACTATAATCGGAGAAACAAAGATGTCCGTTTATATGAATTGGGTAATATTTATTTGCCGAAAGAACTTCCGCTTACGGAACTTCCTGATGAGAGAATGCAATTTACACTTGGATTCTACGGAGACGGAGATTTCTTCACAATGAAAGGGGTATTGGAAGAATTCTTTGATGCAATCGGTATGCAGGAAAAAGCAACTTATGATCCTAACGCAGGGAAACCGTTCCTGCATCCGGGTCGACAGGCAAATATTGTTTATCACGATACGGTAATCGGATATCTGGGTGAAGTACATCCACAAGTACTTGATAATTATGATATCGGAACAAAGGCATATATTGCTGTAATTGATATGCCATCAATGATTTCCTTCGCTACATTTGACAGAAAATATAACGGTATTGCGAAATACCCGGCAGTGACACGTGATATCAGTATGGTTGTTCCGAAAGAAATCAGAGTAGGTCAGATTGAAGCAATGATAGCACAACGCGGCGGTAAGATTTTAGAGGGCTATTCTTTGTTTGATATCTATGAAGGCTCTCAGATTAAAGAAGGATATAAATCCGTTGCTTATTCCATTACCTTCCGGGCTAAGGACAGAACATTGGAAGATAATGATATCGCAGCAGCTATGAAGAAAATCCTGAATGGTTTAGAAAGCCTTGGAATTGAATTAAGACAGTAATGGATATAGTTTAAGAAAAGGAAAAGCGGTATGTCTTGTGACACATCGCTTTTTCTAATGATTACCATACTCCAAAAATTCAGGAACACTTGCATGATATGCTACAAAATTGTGAAAAATTATGATATACTTTCAGTTGGAAAACAGAATGGAGGAAGCTGTCATGGCACGAAAAAATGTCTGGGAAAAATATGATAAAAGAAAACGGGAAACAGTGGATGCATTTGCTCGAAATTATTGTGGTTTTCTGAATCAGGGAAAAACAGAACGGGAATGCATTGATTATATTGTCAACCGTATCGAAAGAGAAGGATACGAAGAGTTAGACAAACGGATGAAAACCGGCACACCGTTAAAAACGGGTGATAAAGTATATGCAGTTTGTATGAATAAAAGTATTGCCATGTTCAGAATCGGAGAAAACTCTTTAAGTGAAGGAATGAATATCTTAGTTGCAAATATCTATTCTCCGCGCCTGGACGTGAAACAAAATCCGCTGTATGAAGATGGAGGAGTCGCTTATCTGGATACGCACTATTACGGTGGTGTTAAGAAATATCAGTGGGTAACATTACCGCTTGCACTACATGGCGTGATTGTGAAGAAGGACGGAACGACAGTAGAAATAAATCTTGGAGAAGAGGAAGATGATCCGGTATTCTTTATTTCCGATCTTTTGATTCATTTGTCTTCGGAGCAGTTGGAAAAAAAGGCGGCAAAGGTAATCGAAGGCGAAGCACTCGACATTGTGGTTGGAAATATGCCTTATACTTCTGAAGAAGATAAAGAAGAAAAAGAGGCTGTTAAGAAAAATATCTTAAATATTTTGAAAGAAATGTATGATATTGAAGAAGAAGATTTCCTTTCTGCAGAACTGGAAGTTGTACCGGCAGGAAAAGCCAGAGAAGCAGGATTTGACAGAAGTCTGATTTTGGCTTATGGACATGATGACAGAGTTTGTGCATTTTCTTCACTGGAGGCAATGCTGGAGACGGAAGATGCTAAACGTACAACCTGCTGTATATTGGTAGACAAAGAGGAAATTGGAAGTGTCGGAGCAACGGGCATGCAATCACAATTTTTTGCCAATACCGTTGCAGAAATTCTGAATTTAACAGGTGAGTATTCGGAATTGAATTTAAGAAGATGTCTTGCTTCTTCATTCATGCTTTCATCGGATGTCAGCGCAGCATTCGACCCTTCTTATGCAGCACAGTTTGATAAGAAAAATGCTGCCTTTTTAGGTCAGGGAATGGTGTTCAACAAATACACAGGCTCACGTGGAAAGAGCGGATCGAATGATGCAAATGCAGAGTACATTGCAAAGATTCGCCGGATGCTGGATGAAGGCGATATCACTTATCAGACAGCAGAACTTGGAAAAGTTGATGCCGGAGGCGGCGGAACGATTGCTTATATTCTGGCTTTGTATGGTATGAATGTAATTGACTGCGGCATTGCGGTAATGAGTATGCATGCACCATGGGAGGCAATCAGTAAAGCAGATTTATATGAAACAAAATGCGGATATGCTGTATTCTTAAAAAAGGCCGGTATTGAATTATGAAAACATCAGACTTTAACTTTGAATTGCCGCAGGAATTGATTGCGCAGGACCCACTTGAAGATCGTTCTTCTTCCAGACTTTTGCTATTAGATAAAAACACGGGAGAACTTTCTCATCATTATTTCTATGAAATCGGAGATTTCCTAAATCCCGGAGATTGCCTTGTGTTAAATGATACAAAGGTAATCCCTGCAAGACTGCTTGGCATAAAAGAGGATACGGGAGCTGGGATTGAACTCTTACTGTTGAAAAGACGGGAAGATGATATCTGGGAGACCCTCGTAAAGCCCGGGAAAAAATTGAAACCGGGCGCAAGAGTAGTATTTGGAGAGGGGCTTTTGCATGGTGAAATACTGGACTATGCAGAAGAAGGAAATCGTCTCGTGAAGTTTTATTATGATGGCATATTTGAGGAAGTCCTCGATCAACTGGGAGAGATGCCGTTACCACCATATATTACACATAAATTGAAAGACAAAGACCGTTATCAGACTGTCTATGCAAAATATGAAGGTTCAGCAGCTGCGCCGACGGCAGGATTACATTTTACAAAACCACTTCTTAAGAAACTGGAAGAAAAAGGAGTGGAAATTGCATATGTAACGCTACATGTCGGACTTGGGACGTTTAGACCCGTAAAGGTTGAAGATGTATCACAACATCATATGCATTCCGAGTATTACATGATTACGAAAGAGGCAGCCGATAAAATAAACCATGCGAAAGAAACGGGTCATAAGGTAATTTGCGTTGGCACGACAAGCTGCAGAACGATTGAAAGTGCAGCGGATGAAAACGGACATTTGAAAGAATGCTGTGATAATACCAGTATTTTTATATATCCGGGGTATCATTTTAAAGTATTAGACGGATTGATTACAAACTTTCATTTGCCGGAATCAACTTTGGTAATGCTGGTATCTGCACTTGCAGGAAAAGATAGTGTCCTGCATGCTTATGAGGAAGCAATAAAGGAACGATATCGCTTCTTTTCTTTTGGGGACGCGATGTTCATAACTGATTTTAACTGGTTTACAAATCAATGATTCTGGGTTATGATGAACAAGAGAAGAATTCTAATTCTACGGGGAACGGAGAAAAAATATGGACGAGAGAAGAAAAACAAAACGTACAGAACTGACATCAAGACTGATTGTAAAAAGGCTGGATAATAGCGGGGTGGATGAAGTCGCAATTGAGATTACGGATGTTTCGAAAACAGGTGTTGGATTTACAAGCACAAGACCGTTGGAAATCGGTGCTGTTTATGAAGGATATCTTACAATCTGGACAAAAGAAGTGCTTCATGCTTTTTTTGAAATAGTGCGTATTGTAAAGAAAGAAGACTGTTTTGAATATGGAGCTATTTTTATCGGAATGCCTGAGATGGAAGCAAACCGAATTGAAGTATACCAGACAGTAAACACCATGAATGAAGAATAAAAATGGAGAAGAAGGAATCTTTCCTGTCGGAAGGATTCCTTTTTAGTAAAAGGATTTTTTTATGAAATGTTTATTACTTGCCGGAGGAAGAGGCGACAGACTATGGCCGCTTTCCAGAAAGAATTATCCAAAACAGTTTATTCAAATAAAGAATAATCATTCCATATTTCAAGAAACCATTTTGAGAAATATGGCTTTTTGTGATGAATTTATTATTGTCGCAAATAAAGAATACCAGAATATTATTGAAAATCAGATTAAGATTTTTCAGGGACTGACCTATCGATGTGTCTATGAAGAAATCGGGAGAAAAACAACGGCTGCTATTTTGCTTAATATTATGCAATTCCCGCTTTCGGAGTTGATTTTTGTAGTTGCTTCCGATCATTTGGTTGAAGGAGAGAAATATTCTGAGAATGTTATCAGAGCAAAGGAATTGGCTAAGGAAGGATATCTTGTTACATTCGGAATGGATATTGACAGACCTGATACAAGATTTGGATATATTCATCATCAGGGGGAAGATGTATTAGGATTTACGGAAAAACCGGATAAGGAGAAAGCGAAGGAATATGTTGCTTCGGGAGAATATTATATAAACAGTGGTATGTTTTTATTCCGAAACGGAGATTTCTTAAGGGAATTAAAAAGTGTCTCTCCATACGCGTCAAGTTTATACGAATCTTCGTTTTATATGCGCAGAATAGAGGGAAACACCATCTATTATGATAAAGAAGTAATGGAAGGACTTCCGGCTGCACCGATTGAAAAAACATTATTTGAAAAGACAAAAAAGGGAAAAGTTGTACATGGTGGTTTTTCATGGAAAGATATCGGAAGCCTGGAGGATTTGAAAACAGTGGACATTTCCTGTGAGGGAAATAGAAATGTAATTGCAAAAGACTGTGAACAGGTAGAAATTTTTAACATGTGCAGTGATAAGGTTGTAGTTGCAAATCAGGTAAAAGATCTTGTAATTGTCAATACACAGGATGCGCTGTATGTAGGAAAGAATGGAGAATCAGATTCCTTAAAACAGATTATTAAAGACAATGAAGCACAAAGGAATTTCTTCGAAAAAGGTACGGTGTTTTATCGCAAATGGGGACAATATGAACTTTTGCAGACATCGTATGAAAAAGGATATCAGGTTAGAAAAGTAACAGTACTTCCCGGAAAGACCATTTATCTTCATATGCATGAAGAAAGGACTGAAAACTGGTGCATTGCATCGGGAACTGCAAAGAGTATTGTTGACGGAAAAGAAAGAAGCATATCGGCAAATGATATGATTACGATTCCTCCGGGGGTCAGTCATCAGATATCCAATATCGGAGATAAACCGCTTATCTTTATTGAAACGACCACCGGAATCAGACCGGAAAAAGAAGATATGATTCATATTCAAAGCAAGGATCTTACAGAAGCACAGCTAGGGTTTGCAATAGACCCTTTCGTGCGGTTAAAACCGACTTTTAAAGACTATCTGTGGGGTGGAACACGTCTGCGGGATGAATACGGAAAAGAATGCGATTATGAAATCATTGCGGAAAGCTGGGAACTTTCTGCACATCCGGCAGGTCAGAGCGTTGTGGCAAGCGGCAAATATAAGGGATTGCTTTTTGGAGAATACTTAAATAAAATCGGAAAAGAAAATCTTGGGTGGAAATATAAGACGTTAAAAGCTTTTCCGTTATTAATTAAGTTAATTGATGCGAAA
The DNA here is from genome assembly GCA_029007885.1 of Lachnospiraceae bacterium. GTDB lineage: Bacteria > Bacillota > Clostridia > Lachnospirales > Lachnospiraceae > RGIG8767. The sequence goes on from JAQXIR010000035.1 coordinate 12,371, forward strand.
GAGGATCTTTCCATTCAGGTGCATCCGGATGATGATTATGCTTTAGAGCATGAAAATGAATACGGAAAAAGTGAAATGTGGTACATGATGGACTGCGAAAAGGATGCAGTCATTTACTGTGGTTTTAAACGGGATGTTACAAAAGAAGAAGTGAAGGCACATATTGAAAGGAAAGATTTGCTCACTTTACTAAATTGTATTCCGGTAGAAAAAGGAAAGACTTACTATATTCCGGCGGGAACCATACATGCAATCGGAAAAGGATGCGTGATATGTGAAATTCAGCAAAACTCCGATACAACTTATCGTGTTTATGACTATGACAGAGTAGATCAATACGGAAACCGTCGCAAATTGGATGTCGACAAAGCACTGGATGTCATGAACTTTAAAAAGTATGAAGAATACTGCTATGAGAGCGAAAAAGAGTCGGAATTTGACAAAACAGGTGATATTATCAGCCGGTGTAAGTACTTTGAAAGCATTTATTACAACTGTAATGACAGATTGGAACTTACGATTAGTGAAGAATCTTTCTTTGCAGTCATCATCATTGAAGGAGTGGGAACAATCCGATATGAAACGGAAGAACTTGAGTTTAAAAAGGGTGATTGTATCTTTATCCCGAAAAGAAATGCAAGGATGGAGTTTATCGGAAAGTGTAAATTCTTAGGCACACATATTTAAGAATTAAATAACGGCATGCAGAATATCGAAAATTCGGTCTGCATGCCGTTGATTAGTTTTATGATAATGCATTTAAATCATGAAAGAAAGTTGGATAACTAATAGAAACACAAGAAGGATCTTCTATCACGGTAGTTCCTTCCGCCTGTAAAGAAGCAACTGCAAAACTCATGGCAATCCGATGATCAAGAAAGGTATCAATTGTTGCTCCGTGAAGAGAAACTCCGCCATCTATGATAAATCCGTCTTCCGTTGCAGTGATACATGCACCCATTGCCTGAAGATTTTTGGTGACAGCATAAATGCGGTCACATTCCTTAACATGTAATTCGGCAGCGTCCTTGATAATTGTTGTTCCTTTTGCGTAAGCAGCCATGACAGCAATAACAGGAAGTTCATCGATTAATGTCGGAATGATTTCCCCTTCAATTGTTGTTGCATGAAGGGCAGAAGAGCGTACCAGAATGTCAGCGACAGGTTCACCGCAGGCAACTCTTTCATTTAATAGAGAGATGTTACCGCCCATTTCTTTAGCGACGCGTAATATTCCATCGCGTGTCTTATTAATTCCTACATTTCGAATAAGAATTTCAGAATTTGGAGTAATCAACCCTGCGGCAATAAAATAAGCGGCAGAAGAGATATCTCCGGGAACTTCCACTTTCTGAGCATACAGTTCTTCGGCAGGCAAAATGGTAACGGTCTTATCAGCAGTGGAGATATTAGCACCAAATGCCTGTAACATAATCTCAGAGTGGTTCCTGCTTATTTCCGGCTCGGTTACTGATGTCGCACCGTCTGCATACAGTCCGGCCAAAAGAATGGAGGACTTTACCTGTGCAGAAGCTGTTTTGGAAGAATATGAGATTCCATGTAGAGGAGTACCGGTTACCATAAGCGGGGCACACCCGTTATCAAGCTGACTTTTTATATCGGCGCCCATGAGGGAAAGCGGGTCAATAATCCGTTTCATTGGGCGTTTCTGAATGGAAGCATCCCCTGTTATAACAACAGAAAAAGGCTGTGGAGCCAGAATACCACTGATTAAACGAACGGTTGTACCACTGTTACCTGCATAGAGTATGTCTGACGGAGCTAAAAGCCCGTGTAATCCTTTTCCGTGCACCAATACTTTTTGGGGTGTTTCCTCAATCTGGATTCCCATTTTGCGGAAACAGGAAATCGTAGACTGACAGTCTGCACTGTTTAAAAACCCGGTTATTTCGGTAGTGCCTTGTGCAAGTGAACCGAACATGATACTGCGGTGTGAGATGGATTTATCCCCCGGCACGGTAATTTCTCCGCGCAGGGCACTCTTTTTTGTTAATTCCATAAAAACTCCTTATTTGGTATAAATATGATATTGCTTTTCTTTCAACAGTTTACGTGCATTATTTAAAGAAAACTCATCATAGAATTCAATACGAAGAGCCCCTTCTTCATATTCACGGCTATGGAGAATACCGATATTTTTAATGCTGATATTCTCTTTTGCAAAAAGCCCCGAAATTTCTGCAATTGCGCCTGCCTCATCCGGTACATATAAAGAAACATGATAAGAACGACCAATAGGTCCGTTTATCACACTATTGAAAGAATCTCGATAATCCTTTGCAGAATCAAAATAGTGATATAGGAAATCTGTATCTTCTTCAGCGATTTTTTGCCTGAGTAAAGAAAGCGCTTTAATATAGTCATCCATCATGGTAAGCAACGGTTGCTTATTCTCTGAGCAAATCTGCTGCCACATAACAGGAGAAGAGGATGCAATTCTTGTAATATCCTTGAAACCACCGGCTGCAATCATTTTCATAACGCCGTCCGGATTGTCGGAGTCCTTAATCAGGTTGACAAGTGAAAAAGCAAGCATATGAGGAAGATGACTGACAGCGGCAGTAACATAATCATGATATTGCTCATCAAGTACAAGAGGAATTGCATTGAAAGAAGAAACCAATGAAATAAAGGCTGAAACCTTATTCTGTGGTACTTTTTTCTCCGGTGTCAGAATGTAGTATGCATTTTCCAAAAGTCCGGCATTTGAAAAGGAATAGCCGGAATGTTCACTGCCTGCCATCGGATGACCACCGATAAAACAGTGCTCCAAAGACAGATTCCGGATTGTTTCATGAATCGGGCCTTTCACGCTGCCGACATCAGTGATAATGCAGTCGGGATTTTTATATTTTTTTACGGTAGTCAAATATTCATTGTTAAAGGAAACCGGAGTACATAAAAAGATATAGTCACATTGATAAAAAGAATCATCAATTTCTTTACATGTAAAATCACAGATGCCTTCTTCCTTTGCAAGAAGAAGGGCATCTTCATTTTTATCACATGCAAGTATTTTACAATCCGGATGATATTTTTTCAAGGCTTTGGCAACCGAGCCTCCAATCAAGCCAAGACCGATAAAACCAAAAGTTTGATTTTGCATAGTATTAACTCCAAAAGTATATTATTTAAAAGAGCGATTGACGATTTCACAAAATGGTTTTAATTCTCCGGTAAGTCTATCAAACTTTTCACAAGTCAATGACTGAGGTCCATCAGAAAGTGCATGGGCAGGATCGTTATGAACTTCAATCATCAATCCGTCGGCACCGGCCGCAATAGCAGCTTTTGCCATAGAAGGAACATATTTATAATGTCCTGTGGAATGTGAAGGATCTACGATAATCGGAAGGTGCGTCTTTTCTTTTAAAACCGGAACTGCACTCAGGTCGAGAGTATTTCTCGTAGATGTTTCATAAGTACGAATTCCACGTTCACAAAGCACAACGTTCGGATTCCCTTCTGCCATGATATATTCGGCCGCATTCAACCATTCATCTATTGTGGCACAAAGACCACGCTTTAATAAGACGGGAAGACCGGAACGACCTGCTTCTTTTAACAGCATGAAGTTCTGCATGTTACGGGCTCCGATTTGAATCATATCTACATATTTTGCAGCGGCATTAATGGCTTCAAGACTGACAACCTCACAAACCGTAGAAAGTCCTGTTTCTGCCTTGGCAGTCTGCATATAACGAAGTCCCTCTTCTTCAAGGCCCTGGAAAGAATAGGGAGAGGTACGTGGTTTATACGCACCACCGCGTAGAATTGTTGCACCGGAAGCTTTCACTGCGTGTGCAATCTCCAAAAGCTGTTCTTCGGATTCTACGGCACAGGGACCTGCCATAATGGTAAGATTTTCAGGCCCGATTTGCGTGTTGCCGACTGTGATAGAGGTTGGATCAGGATGAAATTTACGGTTGGAGAGTTTATAACTTTCCGTAACCGGAACAATTCGTTCCACATCCTTCATGCTTGAAATAACATCGGCGCTGATTAAGGATTTATTTCCTACAACACCGATAATGGTAACTTCCGTACCCTTTGAAAGATGGACATCAAGTCCACTTCCTGTAATATAGTTTGAGACAGCATTAATACTGGTATCTGCTGCTTGCGGTTTCATTATGATAATCATGGTTATTTTTCCTTCCTTATGTCATTCTTACTACTTTTGACAATATATCACTTTAAAGCGCGAAAGTCAATGTATTTCAGATAGATACAGAAAAGAGTTTTCGGTGAGAATTTTGTATAAAACTTAATAAAAACGTTGTAATTATTCTGTAAATTTAGTAATATATACCTATCGGGGATTAAAAATGGAAAAAGAATCTTCGTTGTTATTACCAAATATCGCATAAACGGAGGACAATAGTATGAACATTTACACAACTGACAAGATACGAAATGTCGTTTTGCTGGGACACGGCGGTTCGGGAAAGACGAGTCTGGTCGAAGCGATGGCATATTTAGCAGGAATTACTTCCAGAATGGGAAAAGTGACAGACGGTAATACGCTGAGCGATTTTGGAAAAGAAGAACAGAAGAGAAAATTTTCAATTTCAACATCAGTTGTTCCTGTAGAATGGGACGGCTGCAAGATTAATTTGTTGGATACTCCCGGATATTTTGATTTTATTGGTGAGGCAGAAGAAGCAGCAAGCGCAGCAGATGCAGCAATTATTGTTGTTTCAGGTAAGGCCGGTATTGAAGTAGGAACACAGAAGGCTTGGGATCTGTGCGAAAAATATAAACTGCCTCGTATGATTTTTGTTACCGATATGGATATTGATAATGCATCTTATCGGCAGGTAGTTGAAGATTTGACTGCTATGTATGGTAAAAAGATTGCGCCTTTCCATCTTCCGATTCGTGAGAATGAGAAGTTTGTGGGATATATCAATGTCATTACGGAACAGGGATACCGTTGGGAAGGAAAAGAAGTTGTTGAATGCGAAGTTCCGGAATACAATAAACCAAACTTGCAGCTTTGCAGAGATACATTGATGGAAGCAGTTGCAGAGACAAGTGAAGAATTTATGGAACGTTTCTTTAACGGAGAAACATTCTCGGAAGCGGAAATCAGAGCAGCGCTTAGAAGCAATGTCAATGAATGCAGTATTGTACCAATGTCTATGGGTTCCAATATTCTTTGCCAGGGTATTTTTACTTTGTTGGATGACATCATTAAATATATGCCGAGTCCGGAAAACAGAAAACTGGCAGGTGTATCCTTAAAGACAAATGAAATTTTCGAAGCGGATTATGACTTTGCAAAGGCAAAATCTGCCATTATCTGGAAGACAATTGTGGATCCGTTTATCGGAAAATACTCTCTGATTAAAGTATGCTCCGGCGTTTTAAAGAGCGATGACACTATATATAACAAAGATAAAGATATAGAAGAAAAAATCAGTAAACTGTATGTTCTGCAGGGAAATAAACCGATTGAAGTGTCGGAACTCCATGCGGGAGATATCGGAGCAATTGCAAAACTGACAGCAGCAAGAACAGGAAACACATTGTCAACAAAGGCAAATACTATTCAGTATGGCAAGGCAGAACTTCCGGTGCCATATACATATAAACGATACAAGGTACCAAATAAGGCTGATGTGGATAAGGTTTCCCAGTCTCTTCAGAAGATGATGCATGAAGATCTTACCATAAAAAATGTCAATGATGCGGAAAACAGACAGATGCTTCTGTATGGTATGGGTGATCAGCATCTTGATATCATTGTCAGCAGACTACTTAATGAGTATAAAGTAGCTATCGAACTCTCGAAACCGAAAGTTGCTTATCGTGAAACAATTAAAAAGAAAGCAGATGTAGAATATAAGTATAAGAAACAGTCCGGCGGACATGGTCAGTACGGTCATGTTAAGATGACATTTGAACCGTCCGGAGATATTGAAAAACCGTATGTATTTGAACAGACGGTTGTCGGCGGTGCAGTACCTAAGAATTTCTTCCCGGCTGTTGAAAAAGGTATGCAGGAATCGGTTGTTAAAGGACCGCTTGCAGCATATCCGGTAGTAGGCGTAAAAGGTACCTTATATGACGGTTCTTATCATCCGGTAGATTCTTCGGAAATGGCATTTAAGATGGCTACGATCCAGGCGTTTAAGAAAGGATTTATGGAAGCATCTCCGATTTTATTGGAGCCGATTGTCTCCTTGAAAGTGAACGTACCGGATTCCTATACAGGAGATGTTATGGGAGACTTAAATAAACGACGCGGAAGAGTACTTGGCATGACACCGGTAGGAAACGGAAGACAGATTGTTGAAGCGGATGTTCCGATGGCTGAATTATTCGGATATTGTACAGATCTTCGCTCCATTACAGGCGGTCGCGGCGATTATTCATATGAATTTGCAAGATATGAACAGGTACCGTCGGATATTCAGGAGAAAGAAGTAGCAGAAAGAGCTGCTAAAGTGGCAGAAAACAATGTTGATGCATAATGTATGAAATAAAAAAGGTGTGCTTTGATTGGAAAGCATGCCTTTTTTATGGAAAAAGAAAAATTTTGTCATTCTTTTATTATTTACTGTTAGAACGGAATAGAGTAGAATAGTTAAGAACGTAAAAATAAGGGATGAGGGTAAAAGAATGTTAGCAACTATTTTTTCGAATATTGATTATGGTCTGATTACATTTGTCGGAATCATGACTGCTTTTGCAGCAACATGTTTTTTGCTTCATAAATGTGGTAAATATTTACCGCATGATCAAGGCAGGGAGTTTGCGCATGACGGAAAGCTTTCAGCAGGAAAGCCCCGAGGTGCAGGTGTGGTGTTCATTCTTGTTTTTGCAGGAGCAGTGTTACTGTTTGCAAGATGCAGTATTGAGATGGTCATTTATCTTTCAATGGTAGTTGCGAGCATGTTAACGGGATACTTAGATGACTGCGCAAAAAATCCGTGGGGAGAATACAAAAAAGGATTGCTTGATTTGCTGATTGCAGTTATGACTGCTGTAACATATCTGAACTTTAACGGGAATACTTTTCGGATATTGTCACTTAATATGGAAGTAACCTTACATCCGATAATCTTTGGTATTTTAATTGTGGTTCTGGTATGGACATCAATCAATGTAACAAACTGCAGTGATGGCGTAGACGGACTTTCAGGGACACTAACGATTATTACATTGGCAACAATATATATGATCATGCGGATGGAACAAAACGATGTGGATTTTTCTTATACGATTTTGCTGTTTATTGTATGTATATTAGGGTATCTTTGGTATAATGCAACTCCAAGCAGAATGATGATGGGAGATGCCGGTTCACGTGCCATGGGAATTTTCATCAGTATAGCCATTTTAAAGACAGGAAGCCCGCTTCTGTATATTCCGGTTGCGCTTGTACTTATTTTAGACGGTGGTCTTGGACTTTTAAAAGTTGCTTTATTGCGGTTTCTGAAAATCAGAATCTTTAGAAACACATGTCTGCCGCTACATGACCATGTTCGTAAGTCACTCGGATGGTCGAATACGCAGACGGTTTTTCGATTTTCTATTATCCAAATTATCATGTCTTTTGCAGTTATTTATTTATTATTTGGATAAAAGGTCATTACTTGACATCTATGATGCAAAACGCTAAAATAGCACAATGTAAGAGAAATAGAGGAGAAATGAGAGATGGAACCATACAATCACAGAGAAGTGGAGCAGAAATGGCAGGCTGTTTGGGATGAAGAAAAAGCCTTTGCAACCTCCAACGATTATTCCAAACCGAAATATTATGCATTGGTAGAATTTCCGTATCCTTCGGGGCAGGGACTTCATGTCGGACATCCGAGACCATATACGGCACTGGATATTGTTGCAAGAAAGAGAAGAATGCAGGGATATAATGTTCTTTATCCGATGGGATGGGATGCATTTGGTCTCCCTACCGAAAATTACGCAATCAAAAATAAGATTCATCCCAAGGAGGTTACGAAGACAAATGTAGCCAGATTTAAGGAGCAGCTTCATTCACTTGGATATTCTTTTGATTGGGACAGAGAGATTAACACAACGGATTCCGACTATTATAAGTGGACGCAGTGGATTTTCCTTAAGCTATTT
>JAQXIR010000036.1 GCA_029007885.1 Lachnospiraceae bacterium
ATTCCGATAATGATAATTACGGAGATGCAATTTGGGAAAAATAGATTCATAATAGACATGAACAGGAGATTAGCATGGCTGAAAAGAAGTTAAACGGAACCGTCATTGTAACGTATCGCTGCAATGCACGCTGTTCCATGTGCAACCGATATAAAGCCCCTTCCAGACCGGAAGAGGAACTGAGTGTAGAAACAATTAAAAAACTGCCAAAGATGTATTTTACGAACATTACCGGTGGAGAGCCGTTTATCCGGACCGATTTAAAAGAAATTGTACGGGAATTGTATAAAAAGAGTGACCGTATTGTTATTTCCACAAACGGATTCTTTACGGAGCGAATTGTAGATTTATGCAAAGAGTTTCCCAATATCGGTATCCGTATCTCCATTGAAGGACTGGAAGAAACGAACAATGAGATCAGGGGACTGCAGGACGGATTTAATCGAGGCTATTCTACCTTAAAGAAACTGGTTGACATGGGAATGAAAGATCTCGGATTTGGTATGACTGTGCAGGATAGAAATGCACCGGATCTTGTTCCGCTCTACCGGCTATCCAATGAAATGAACATGGAATTTGCAACGGCTTCTCTCCATAACAGCTTCTATTTCGTGGAATCTAAAAATATCATTCATGATCGTCCGATGGTTGCGAAGCATTTTGAAGACCTTGTCAATGAATTGCTTGCATCAAAGAGTCCTAAAAAATGGTTTCGCGCTTATTTTAATCATGGACTGATTAACTATATTTACGGACAGAAACGTCTGTTGCCGTGTGATATGAGCTTTGATACCTTTTTTATCGATCCGTACGGGGATGTTATGCCTTGTAACGGAACGAAAGACAAAGAAGTGATGGGAAATCTTAATACACAAGAGTGGGATGAACTCTGGAACAGCCCCGAGGCCGAAAAAGTCCGCGCCAATGTCCGCTGCTGTGACCGTAACTGCTGGATGATCGGATCGGTATCTCCGGCGATGCACAAATATATCTGGGTACCGGCATGGTGGGTTATCCGTCACAAACTGAAATTCTGGACGAAGAAAAAATACAGTATGTATGAAAATAAAATTGCCCGTGACTATCGTGACGGAAAAGTTACAAAAGAGCAACTGGATGCATGCTCTACATGCGATTTGAATTGTGTTGCAAACAATGGTCTTTCTGTGGAGAGCCTTGAACAGTTAAAACAAAAGAGCGGAGAAGAAATTGTTTCTGAGGATCTGAAACGGCAGGAAATGGAAAAGCAGGAGTAGGGGATGTATGAAAAAGGAACTACAGGAATTGATAAAAGGGGATATGGTACGTTATTATGGCAAAGAGTCCCTTTCAATAAAAGAGAAACTGACAAAACCGTTACAGGTAAAGTACATGATTACTTATCGAAAGGCGGCTTTTTATACTAAGAAAAGTCCGTCAGGCATATACTATCGTTTACGCCTGAAAAGGTTGTCTGAAAAAAGCGGTATCCAGATTCCGACGAAAACTAAGATCGGAAAGGGATTTTTCATTGGTCATTTCGGCCCCATAATTATCAACCCCGAAGTTTTGATCGGTGAAAACGTGAATATTGCATCCGGTGTTACAATCGGAAAGACAAACCGCGGCAGTAAGATGGGAGTGCCGAAAATCGGTAACCGGGTATGGATTGGAACAAATGCGGTGATCGTGGGAAACATTACGATTGGTGACGATGTGTTGATTGCACCGAATGCGTATGTCAATACAGATGTCCCAAGCCACAGCATTGTACTTGGCAATCCGGGTGTGATTCATCCAAGAGAACTTGCGACGGAAGGATATATTAACAGAACGGTATAGAGAGGAAATACGATTGGATACATTAATTTCGGTAATCGTACCGATTTACAATGCAGAAAAATATTTGAAAAGATGTGTAGACAGTATTCGAAATCAAACTTATTCGAACTTAGAGATTATCCTGGTGGATGACGGTTCTACGGATACTTCCGGAAAGATTGCAGATGAACTGGCTAACAGTGATGAACGCATTTTGGTTATTCATCAG
>JAQXIR010000037.1 GCA_029007885.1 Lachnospiraceae bacterium
AGTAACCAAGGAGGGAGATTGCTATGTGGGCAAACGAAAGTGTTTTTTATCAGATTTATCCGTTAGGATTTTGCGGGGCACCGTATGAGAATGACGGAATAGAGGAGTCGAGAATCCGTAAGGTGCTCGACTGGATACCCCATATCAAAAAGCTGGGCTGTAATGCAATCTATTTTTCACCGATTTTTGAATCAGATACACATGGTTACAACACAAGGGACTATCGGAAAATTGACTGCAGACTCGGAACAAATGAGGATTTTAAGGAAATCTGTACAAAATTGCATGAGGAAGGAATCAAGGTCGTTTTAGATGGTGTTTTCAATCATGTCGGAAGGGGATTTTTTGCATTTCAGGATGTCTTAAAAAATCGCGAACAGTCCCGCTACTGCAGTTGGTTCCATATAAATTTTGGTGGTAATTCCCACTATAATGACGGCTTATGGTATGAAGGCTGGGAGGGAAATTATGACCTTGTTAAGTTGAATCTTTCAAATGAGGAAGTGGTTTCCTACTTATTAGAAAGTGTTCGTTTCTGGATTTCGGAGTTTGATATTGACGGAATCCGCCTGGATGTTGCTTATTGTTTGGACAGAGAATTTATGAGACGTCTTCGCAGGTTCTGTGATGAACAGAAGCAGGACTTCTTCCTGCTTGGAGAAATGATACATGGCAATTATGCTGAACTTGTAAGAGATGATATGCTTCATTCTGCGACAAATTATGAATGCTATAAAGGCTTATACTCAAGTTTTAACAGTATGAATATGTTTGAAATCAATCATTCCCTTTTACGTCAGTTCGGACACGAAGGACAGGGAATTTATAAAGGAATGCATCTGCTTTCTTTTGTTGATAATCATGATGTATCCCGCGTGGCAAGTATTCTGTCAAATGAAAAACATCTTCCGTTAATTTATGCGGTGTTATTCGGTATGCCCGGAATTCCATGTATCTATTATGGAAGCGAATGGGGTGCCAAGGGCGATAAGAAGGATGGAGACGGTGCATTGCGGGCATGCTTTGATTCCCCACAGGAAAATGAGTTGACAAACCTGATTGCGCAATTTGCCAAGATTAGAAAGGAAAGTCGTGCTCTTAGTGACGGCTCTTTCCGTTCTGCGTTTTTGACAAACAAACAATGTGTGATGGAACGACAATATGAAGGCGAACGGGTACTGATTGCCATCAATGCGGATGAAAATGAGTTTACGGCATCCTTTAATACCGGATGCTTGCAGGGGAGCGATATGCTTACGGGTGAGAAAATCCCGCTAAACGGAACTTTACAGATGCAGCCATATTCCGCACGCTTTATCAAATGTGAGTAATTCCTAAGAATTTATGAAGATATTTTAAAAATGAAGAGAAAAAATGGTGCGAAAATCTGAAAAAACAACATATGTAACAAAAAAGACGGGCACATACGAATGATAAATTGTTAAAATTAACGTTAATTATGAACGGAATATGAACAAAAACTTATGAAATTCATAAATCGTTCAAAATTCATTCAAAACCTATTTACAAACAAATACTGCTGTTGTATACTCTCCATTGTTGAAAGGAAATGACCTTTCACAAAAAATTGTTTTTATATGGAGGAAAGTATTATGAAAAAATTCGCAGCAGTTTTAGCAACAGTTATGGTAGCAGGATCTTTAATGGTAGCATGCGGAAGTGAAGCAGCAGTTGAAGAATCTACTGTAGTAGAAGAAACAACAGTAGCAGTTGAAGAAGCAACAACTGAAGAAGTTGCAACAGAAGAAGCAACAACAGAAGAAGCTACAACAGAAGAAGCTACAACAGAAGAAGCTACAACAGAAGAAGCAACAACTGAAGAAGCTACAACAGAAGAAGCTACAACAGACGCTGAATAATCAGAGTTTTGTTACAAATGAATTATTTATACTAAAATGAAAGGGCTATTGCAAAGTCAGAGTTTTATCTGGCAGAGCAATGGCTCTTTTTTTTATATAAAAATTTTTATAATATGTATTGACAAATAATATTATATGGCATATAGTATGTATGAAAACAATATTATACAACATATAATATTATAGATTTTAACAATATTATACAACTGAATAGGAACATATTTCTGTATGAAAACAGACATAACAGGTTGAAAGGAGATGCGGAAATGGTCTTTAACACAGGAGCAGCACTGCTTGATGCAATTGTGCTGGCGGTCGTCTCGAAAGAACCGGAAGGAACGTATGGATATAAGATTACGCAGGAAGTTAGGCAGGTTATCGAATTATCCGAATCGACCCTGTATCCGGTACTCAGAAGGCTTCAAAAGGACGAATGCCTGGAGGTTTATGACAGGGAATGTGCCGGTAGAAACAGACGTTACTATAAAGTGACGGAACGGGGAGATGCGATGTTGCATCTATATGAGAGTGAATGGAAAAAATATTCCGAAAAAATTTCGGGAATGTTTGAGGGAGGAATTAAGGATGAATAGGACAGAGTTTATGCAGAAATTAGAGGCATTGCTTTTAGATATTCCGGAAAGCGAACGTGCCGAAGCATTAAACTATTATAATGAGTATTTTAATGATGCAGGTGTGGAAAACGAACAGGAAGTGATTGACACACTGGGAAGTCCGGAAAAGATTGCCGCTACCATCAAAGAAGGAATGAATGACGGAGAAGGAAAAAGCGGTGAATTCAGTGAAAACGGATTTCGCGGTTATTACGAAGAACCGAAGGAAGAAGTTGCAGCAAGGGTGCTTTCCAAAGAGGAGCGCGGTTTCAAAAACAAAAACAGAGTAAGTGGCGGAATGGTTGTATTAATTGTTATTTTATGCATTTTTGCACTGCCAATCTTAGGACCGCTCGGTGTCGGAATCGTATCTGCAATCTTTGGAATTCTCTGTGCATTTGCGGCAATTTTATTTGGTGTCATGGCAGCAGGAATCGGACTCTGCGTTGGCGCAGTGGCAGTATTTATTGCAGCGATTTTAACAATGGTAGCTTCCCCACTTGTAGGAATCCTGCTGATTGGTATTTCTTTGGTTTTAGCGGGTATCGGTATTTTATTGACTATACTCGGAATATGGATTCTTACAAAAGGAATTCCGCCGCTTGTCAGAGGAATTGTGAACCTTTGCAGAAAACCGTTTGCAAAGAAGGAGGAAGTTTAATATGAATAAAGTGGTAAAAGGATTTTTAATTGCAGCGTGTGTTCTTATTATATTGGGACTTGGAATTTTCTGCGGAGCTGCAACTGCAGGAGGTATCAGCACCGCAAGAACGATGGCGGAAAACGGAGAACTCAGTTATCGTCTGGGAAGAATAGTTGGCGCAGAACTTTCGAATGACGGTATTCATATTGAATTGGAAAATGACAATGACGAATCATTATTTAATCATAGCTATAAGATATACACAAGTGATACATCCATAGATATTGCTCCCGAGGATATCGAACATTTTTCTTTTGAAGTCGGTGCCGGAAAAATTGTGATTACGGAAAGCGATTCGACTGATTTCACATTACGCACAAAGAGTATGAAAAAAATGCAGACATATGTAGAAAACAACACCCTGTATATAAAAGGAAAGGGACGCACAAGTACAGGTGGAGAAATCTATCTTGAAATCCCGCGTGGTTTTACATTTGATGAGGTGTATTTTTCAGCCGGCGCTTCAAAAGCAGAGATTGACTCTTCTTTAGTATGTGATAAAATTTCAGTAGAAATTGGAGCTGGTGAAGTAATCATAGATGACCTTGTATGTAAAGAAAGTACATTTGAAATCGGCGCCGGAAATATTGAAGTGAAAAATGCTGTTATGGAAGATGTATCCGTGAATGTCGGAATGGGGAATTTTGATATGAACGGTACGGTTACGGGGAATCTCGACGGTGAATGCGGTATGGGAAATATCACTCTGAATTTAACCGGAAAAGAAACCGATCACAATTATGAATTCGAGTGTGCCGCAGGAAATCTGACAGTCGGTTCCATGAGTTTTTCGGGAATCGCAGCAGAAAAAGAAATCGACAACGGGGCAACATCGGATTTTAGGTTGGAATGTGCAATGGGTAATATCGAAGTGCATTTTAATCGTTAAACATTTATAATGAAGGAGGAACAAAATATGGAACCGAAAAGACTTACAAAATCATCAACCAACAGAATGATCTGTGGAGTATGCGCAGGTATTGGAAACTATCTGAATATTGACGCAACGGTGGTGCGTCTCTTATGGATTATCTTTTCCGTGGTCGGTGGAGCAGGAATTCTGGCATACATCATTGCAGCCATTATAATGCCGGAAGAATAATCGGACAAATGATTTTATCAACTTTTTATCTGCCGACGTTTGTTACGTCGGCAGATTTTTTGTGCCTGCAAATACATTGCCAATATGATGTTTATATGATACAATGTGAACAAGCAAAGATTTCTATTATCATATCTGTACATCAAATCATAACCGAAATCATCGGTTGTCTATGAAATTGAACTCCTTGCTAATTGTCTCAGATAAAACGGCAGGGAGAACGTTCTTCCTGTCAAAGGAAAGATCTTTCGTATATTGATTTATATTGTAAATACACTACTACGCTATTTTTTAGCGGCGGATAGGAAGGAACGGGAGAAAAAATCTTTTCGGATTCCCGCAATGGTGCCGATTATATTTTACAATGGAGCGGAAGAATGGACAGCAGTAAGAAGCCTTAAGGAATACCAGAAGGAAGGGGATTTGTTTGGGGAACATATTTTGAACTTACAATATTATCTGGTGGATTTAAACGCAGTAGAAGAGGAGTATATATTATCGACCAATACAGTGCTGGATAATATCATGTATTGTGACAAATTTCGGATGAAAGAGCAGTTGGCGAATGCACTGCGAAAAGCATTTAAACGTGTCTCTGTATTAGATAAACAGGAACAAGAAGCATTTCGGGGTTGGGTAAAGCATATTCTTATGGAAGTCTGTGAATACAAAGAGAGCGTAGCGGATGAAATCATAAATTGGGCAGGAAATGGAGTGGATGATATGTCGTTTCAATACAATATTGTTAGAATGTTTGAAAAAGAGAGAGAAGAAGGCAGAGAAATAATCGTACAAAACCTCATTAAACGTGGCATGACGGATGAAGAAATACGCAGTATTACAGAATGCAGACAACAGACAATTGATGAAAGCAGAAAAAAACTAGGGATGAATATGTGTTAAGGTATGGCATCGCCAGGGAAGTGAAGGAATCAGAGGAATGGGAGGCAGTGAAGATGAACATTCTGGAAGTTGGCATAGAACATGGAAAAGAAATCGGATTAGAACAGGGGAAAGAGATTGGAAAAGAGACCGGAGAAAAGAAAAAACTGCTGGAACAGGTTTGTAAAAAGATGCAGAAGGGCCTAACAGTACATGAAATAGCAGACATGTTAGAAGAGCCGGAAGAGAGAATTCAAGAAATCTGCGATATTGCAGAAAAATATGCACCGGAATATAATACGGATGCGATTTTGAAAGAGTTCTTAAAGGAATTATAGAATTGCATATTTATCAAATCTTATGGCATTTCGCCAATTATTTAAAATCTATCATCAAATCTATTATCATATCTATTACGAAAGGAATTTACGCCTATGGAAAAACAGAACAAGGAACCGGAACAGGGAGCAGACTATGCATCATGGTATCCGGAGGGATATGCATTTAACTTAAGCGACTTTGCCCTCTTTCTATCCGTCATGAAAAACAAACGTGCCTATGAATGTACGCTGAGTATTATTCTGGGTGAGCCGGATATTAAAATGCGGGAAGTGAAAGTGGAACAGGTGGTCCTAAACAGGTACGGGAAACGAGCAATTCGTCTGGATGCCTGGGGAAGAACAGAAGATGAGCGACAGGTAAATATGGAGATGCAAAACAGTGCGGAATCGGATGACATCCCGAAACGCTCCCGGTATTATCAGGGAATGCTTGACACGCCCATCTTAAAATCAGGTAAGGAAACAAAATACCGGGAACTGCCGTCTACAATTATTATCTTCATTACGCAGGAAGATTTGTTCGGAAAAGACCTTGCGATGTACACATTTACGGAACAGTGCGAGGAAATCGAAGGGCTTCATTTGGAAGACGGTACAAAGAAAATATTTCTGAATATGAGCAGCAAAAACGGTTCCAAAGAACTGGTTGGCATGTTACAATATATGAAACATACGACACTGGATAATCCGGAGATAGAGGTAAAGGATGAACGTCTGATTGAACTGGACCGGATTGTCAGGGAAGTGAAGGAA
>JAQXIR010000038.1 GCA_029007885.1 Lachnospiraceae bacterium
GCCATAGGACCTCTGCTCTGTCCGAGTCTCTTGATAGCACCCTGGAATCCTTTACCTTTTGAAATTGCAGTAGCATCTACTTTGTCGCCAACTGCAAAAATGTCTGCTTTGATTTCCTGTGCCAGCTGATATTCTGCTGCATTTTCAAATCTGAATTCTCTGAGGAATCTCTTTGCCGGAACGCCTGCTTTATCAAGATGTCCCTTGATTGGTTTGTTAACACCATGTCTGTGAGCAATTTCTTTCTTGCCGGCTTTGTCTTTGTTGACGATTTTTTCTTTTTTCTCGCCAAATCCAACCTGAATTGCCTCATATCCGTCGTTTTCTACTGTTTTAATCTGTGTTACCACACAAGGTCCTGCTTCCAGAACCGTTACCGGAACAAGCACGCCATCTTCATTGAAGATCTGTGTCATTCCGACTTTTGTTGCTAAAATAGCTTTTTTCATTTCTTTTCCTCCTATTTGACCTACATAGCGGAAAACGCATTTGCGCTTTCATACTGTAACCAGAAGGTCTTATTTGTTTTTCATTTTGATGTCAATGTAAACACCGGCCGGCATTTCCAATCTCTGAAGAGCATCTACCGTTTTCGGTGTAGGGGTAATGATGTCAATCAGTCTCTTATGCGTTCTCTGCTCAAACTGTTCTCTGGAATCTTTGTATTTGTGAACCGCTCTAAGAATTGTTACAACTTCCTTTTTTGTCGGAAGCGGTACAGGTCCACTCACCTGAGATCCGTTCTTTTTAACTGTTTCAATGATTTTTTTGGCAGATGCATCAACTAACTGATGATCATAAGCTTTCAGTGTAATTCTCATAACCTGATTTGCCATAAAAAAAGTCGCCTCCTTTTCGCACTTTTAATTCGAAATGAAAAACTGTCCGTTTCTCATTTTTAGTACGACAAGCGGTGACTGTACACTCTTCCGTGTGTGTCCTTATAAAATCGACACAGGATTACCTCCTGTTCTATCCTTTCGGACATCATCACGTTGTTTCTATCTTGCAATAGACATTTACGTTTGTACAGTGACTTGTCGTCAGTTTCCTAACTTGACATTCGCTCCACGGAAAACCTGCCACGGCGGGCAGCAACCTCACGCTTCATAGCTATCATGCCACAGCAATAGATAGTATACATGATGTTTTTCAAACATGCAAGCACTTTTTTATTTTTTTTGTTAGTATTTTTAATGCTCCACTACCTTCGGTAGGATTTCATCAATATCCACATAATAATTTTTGAAACTACGATGATTATTGCGATTCAAATATACTCTGACCAGCTGTCCTTCCAATCCCTGCCCCGGATAAGCGTACAGATTTCTGCTTCGGAAAATATGAATCGTTCCGTCACTGTCCTCATAACTGCATTTCACAACATACGGATGTCCCTGACTTCCGTAAGAAACCGACAGATTTCTTTCCACTGTTACAATCTCTGCCATAACATAGTATCCGTCTTCCAATAACTGTTTGGAAATTCGATATTTTCTGATTTCCAAAAACAGAAATAAAATGCCCAGAATTAAAAACACCGTTCCCAACCCTGTAAAGATTGCCACAAATACAATCGGTTCTCCTTCTATATCCCAGTTGCCGACCCATGCAGCTATTCCTATCGGTAAGAAAACAATCCCCAGTATCGAAAATGTCATTGCGACTATCATCATAGCACTTAATCCCATTTTCACTTTTCTTTCCATATTACTAATCCTTTCCTCTCCTTCTTATTTAATATGACGATTGATCCAAGCACACAAACAATCCCTAAAAACGTTATCGGATTTGGTGTTTCTCCATATATTATAACACCAAGTACCGTTGCAACAACCGGTTCTATGGAAGCGATAACAGATGCCGTTGTATTTTCAAGTCCGGAAAGTCCCTTCGTATAACAAAGATATGGGAACAGGGTTACAAATAGAATCATAAAACCACCGTATACTCCGGTCATGGGCGCCGCGGATATTTTATCCGCAATATCCGGCACATCCACAAAAAATACGGTTGCAAGTGTTGCAAACAAAAATGTATAAAACGTAATTGTCATGGAATGGTATCCTCTTTGCAGCGCATATCTTCCGAAAATGCTATATAAGGCATACCCGAATCCCGCACCAAGCCCCGTAAGAATGCCTGCCGCGTTTAAATCTCCGCCTGTCCCGATTCCGGATACCAGAACGCAGCCTGTAAATGCAATAAACAGCGCTGCTATTTTCACTTTCGTAATCTTCTCTTTAAATAAGAAGAAACTCATAATCATAACAAAGGCAGGCGACATATATAGAAGCACTGCCGCCACAGACAGAGATGTCAATGTAATCGTCTTAAAATAGCAGAAATTGAAGAACGTAACGCTAAACGCCCCTGTTCCGATAAAGCACCAGATATCTTTCAGATGAATGCTAAATGCACTTCTGTCTGCAATAAGTAAACCTGCCAGCATGGTTAAAAACGTAATCAGAGCACGCAGAAAACAAATTTCCATGGTGTCCAGCCCAATTGTAGTAAGTGGTCTTACAAGCAGTCCCATGCATCCCCACATACAGCCTGCTGCCAATATTAACAATACGGATGATGTCTTTTGTTTCATTTCACAGCCTCTCATCAAAATCGCCGGAGTGATTTACACTCCGGCAATTGTATCATCATTTATTAGATTCCTTCGACATTACCGCTTTTTACATCTTCAAATTCCCTCAGCATTTCTTCTGTAGGTTTCTTTGTGCATAAGGAAACAACTACGATGCAAAGAAGACTTAATCCAAAACCGACCACCAAAGAGTACAGTCCCGTAACAGAGCCAAGTGTCTGTCCGCCTACAAGCGGCAGATAATCCCATACAATAACAGCCAGTGCACCTGACGCGATTCCTGCAATCGCTCCCTGCAGATTCGTTCTTTTCCAGAAAAGGGAAAGTACAACAATCGGTCCGAATGCCGAACCCAGTCCTGCCCATGCGTTGGAAACAAGTCCCATAATGGAATTATTCGGATTCAATGCAATCAAATAAGCCAGTACTGCAATTGCAACAACGGTAATCCTGCTGACTCTTAAAATAGTTTTGTCGTCTGCTTTCTTCTTAAATACGCCCATATAAATATCTTCTGCTACACTGGAAGCACTGACAAGTAACTGTGAATCTGCTGTTGACATGATTGCTGCAAGGATTCCGCACAAGAACAGTCCTCCGATCAGCGGCAAATTAATGTCAGTATTAAACACTTTGATAATCATTTCAATAAATACATTTTCTTCCGCTCCGCCTTCCAGTATAGTCGGATATAAATAAGCACGGCCGATTACACCAATCAGGCATGCGAAGAATAAAGAAAGTGCAACCCATACAATCGCAATTGCTTTTGATTTATTCAGTTCCTTTTCATCACGTACTGCCATGAATCGTACCAGAATATGAGGCATTCCCATATATCCGAGTCCCCATGCCAGCTGGGAAATGATATCTACCACACTGAATTCTCCGGAACTTCCGTTCTTCATGATATTTAAGAATGTCGCGCCATCTACTCCTGTCTGTTCCAGAGCACCGGACAGATTGCCACCGCCAATCATTGCAAGTGCAATTAACGGTACCGCAAGCAATGCCACTAACATCAAAGTTCCCTGAATAAAATCAGTTGCACATACTGCCAAAAATCCGCCCATAAATGTGTATGTAAGAATAACAACCGCTCCGATTGTGAGCGCAATTTTATAGTCAATTCCAAATACCGAATTAAAAAGTTTTCCTCCCGCAGCCAATGCCGATGCCGTATATACCAGGAAGAAAATAACGATTGTTACAGATGAAATGAAAAGAAGTATCTTCTTTTTATCATGAAATCTGTTTTCAAAATACATCGGAAGTGTCAGCGAATTGTTTGCAACAATCGTGTATCTTCTGAGTCTTTTGGAAATAAACAGCCAGTTACATACCGTTCCGATAAAAAGACCGATTGCAATCCAGCTCTGCCCCGTACCGAGTGCATAAACAGATCCCGGCAGTCCCATTAAGAGCCAGCCGCTCATATCCGATGCCTGTGCGGAAAGTGCCGCAACAAATGCTCCCAATTTACGTCCACCCAGGAAATAATCTTCCGAGTTACTGTTTTGTTTTGCGTAGACTGCTCCTACAACAACCATCATAAACAAGTAAAGTACAAATGCCAGTAAAATCCAGCCCATTGAATTACTCATAGTTCCCTCACCTTCTGCCGACTCATCGGCATTTTCTTTTGCTAAAAAAAAGCAGGGCGCTTTGTAAGCAACCCTGCTTAAACAATTAATGAGATTATAATATAGGAAAGAACACGTGTCAATGCTCTTCTACAATCAATGCCCTAACTGCATCCGGAGACGATAAGTTCCAGTGGAACAGGTAAATGGTATAGCTTACGTTCATGTCAATTCCGATTGTGGAAGAAAGTAAAACGTTTCCCGTCATATATGGACGCGCCATTCCTCTTGATCTGCTGACATAGAAGTTATAATCTCCCGGCCAGATATTTTTAAAATCGGTTACTTCTTTATATGCAACATTCATAAAGTTAATATATTGCTGACCGATTACAACATTAAGAGGTCCACTGTTTACCGCCAGATTACATACCCTGATGCATCCGGTCTGTAGCGGCTTCCTGCATTCCTCATCATTGATTACAAACAAATCAAGGCCCGATTCCGTATTGATGATTGCAATGGTAATTGCACGATTCTGCGGTATCGCAATCTGCTTTTGGATATAAATATATCCGTTTTCTCCCATTACCGTAATTGTCCGGTTTCCACTGGCTACTTTTTCATATTCCGTTACTTCCGCATAGTTTAACTGATCTACTACCATGTTGGCATTAATGTAGATTTTAAACGGATTGTAATTACTTGCCGCATTTAAGAAACGCACTACTCCGAATGCTGTATTTCCACTCGGGCAAAAGCGGCATGGAATATTCGGTCTTGGATATGTCGTAATAATTGTACCGACAAGTCCGGAAAGAATATTCTCAATCGGGTTATTTCCACCCGTTTCTCCGTTCATGTTACCGCCACCCGGAAACATCTGGTCTCCGTTCATATTTCCCGGATATACCGGTCCGCCTTCTCCCGGGTTCGGAAGCGGTATAACAGGTGTATGATCCTCCATCATTCCGTTATCACCGGGGTATACCGGCCCGCCTTCTCCCGGATTCGGAAGCATGGAGCCCGGCTCATGATCTCTCATATCCGGTTTGTCTTCGTTATTATAATCTGAATTCATGTCAATTCTCCCCAAAATTTATAGTTTATATTATTCATAAACTTTCGTTCGGTGATAGAATTTGACCGGAACAGAATTACTTTTTCAAATTGTCAAAATATTTTTTTGTTTCAGCAACTACGACACCGTTTAATGCAACGAGTGCAATCAGGTTCGGAATTGCCATAAGTCCGTTAAAGATATCGGCAATGGTCCATACGGCACTGACCGTCATGAACGGGCCAATCAGAATTGCCAAAATATATACCCAGCGATATCCTTTTACAAGTTTCTGATTTCCACCGGATAAATATTCCAGACACTTTTCAGAATAATAATCCCATCCGAGAATGGTCGTAAATGCAAAGAATACCAGACATATCATCAGAATAAAAGATGAAATCTTTTCCGGAAAAGGAAGTCCCATCTGGAAAGCCTTCGTCGTAACATCAACACCGTCCAGGCCGATGTTCCATGTATTTGTCAGGACAATTGAAATTCCTGTCATGGAGCAAATGACAATTGTGTCAATGAACGTTCCCAGCATCGAAACAAGTCCCTGTTTTACAGGTTCCTCTACCTGTGCGGTAGCTGCAGCAATCGGTGCACTTCCAAGACCGGCTTCATTTGAGAAAATGCCTCTTGCAATACCTTTCTGCATTGCCACAATCATTGCTCCGATTGCGCCACCCGCTACGGCACGCAGTCCGAAAGCACTCTGTACTATCTCTACGATTGCAGCCGGAACTTTTGTAATATTCAGTATGATAATCAATAATGCTGCTACTATGTAAAGAACTGCCATAAACGGTACGACTATCTGCGCAACTTTGGAGATTCTCTTCAGACCCCCGATAATAACCAGTGCCACGCAAACCGTAAGAATCAGGCCCGCAATAATGACTGTCCAGGAATATGTTCTTCCGAATAAATCTACCGTCCAAAGGGTGTCCGGATCAAAAAATCCTTTTACAGCACTTGTAATACCGTTAATCTGTGTAAAAGTACCAATTCCGAAAAGTCCGACGCCAACACCAAAAAATGCAAAGACTTTTCCAAGCCATTTCCATTTTACGCCCATACCTTTTTCAATATAGTAAAAGGGACCGCCGACAATGTGACCATCCGGTGCAACCGTACGATATTTCACTGCAAGCAGACATTCCGAATACTTGGTTGCGATTCCAAGTAAAGCTGCAATCCACATCCAGAACAAGGCACCCGGTCCACCGGCTACAAGAGCTGTAGCAACACCTACAATATTGCCGGTTCCGATTGTTGCGGAAAGTGCAGTACAAAGCGCTGCAAAACTAGAAACTTCTCCGTCTTTTCCGGAACTTTCATTCCGAAACATCAGCTTAAAGCCCATGCCCAGTTTTGAAAACTGTAAGCCTTTTAAACGGATTGTGAGGAAAATACCGGTAGCCAGAATCAGGACGATTAGTGGTACACCCCATACAAAATCATCGATGGCTCCCAAGATTTGATTGATTGTTGATAACATTTTTCTTCTCCTTAGATTTTAGAAACACAAAAAAAGCTGATTTGATATCAGCTCTCTAAAGAGTAGAACATGCATATTTAGATGCTCTGTCCTTTTGCCTGAGAGATCGGCCCGTAAGCCTTACACCTTCGGCGCTTCGCATTCCCACGTGCGAAGACTCTCCAGAGTAAATCATATAGATATGATTTTCTTATGTGCTGCGTTATTGTTTCTATATCCCTAATAGTAAACACGCTGAGAAAAGCATATCACAAATGGAGCGTATGTCAATATGCATTCTAATTTTTTTCAATACTCACTTATTCTTCCTCAATCCGATACTGCATCATCTCATATACAAGATGGGTACCGACGTTGATTGCTTCCGGAAGAAGTGCACGTGCTACGCATTTTTCTTCTGTATCGTCCTGTTGATTTCCATCCTCTAAAAAGAGTCTGTTTAAATATGCATAATCTCCGTCAATTCTTCCAACGATGTAGTCCATTCTTTCAAACATAATATTCTCCCATTCCGTAAAGCACTTGCTTTATCTTTTATCACTTATGACACTTCATTAACAGGGGTATTCAAAATTTTCATGAATTCTTCGCCACTGATGGTCTCATTTTCATATAAATGCTTACTGAGCTCATGCAGTTTGCCGACATTATCCTGCAACAGTTTCATTGCTTTATCATACTGCTGCTGCACAAGTGAAATGACACGTCTGTCAATATCCGCCGCCATCTCCTGGGAACAAGCCAGTGAGGTATCTCCTCCCAGATACTGATTCTGTACTGTTTCTAAAGCAACCATACCAATATCTTCATTCATTCCATAACGGGTAATCATCGCTCTTGCCAGTTTTGTTGCCTGTTCGATATCATTTGACGCTCCTGTCGTAATTGAATGGAAGATTAATTCTTCTGCGCATCGTCCTCCGGTAAAAGTTGCAATCTTATTTTCAATCTCTTCCTTACTCATCAGATTATGTTCGCCTTCATCCACCTGCATCGTATATCCAAGTGCTCCGGAAGTGCGCGGAATAATGGTAATTTTGGTAACCGGTGCCGAATTTGTCTGCAAAGCCGCTACAAGTGCATGACCGATTTCATGATAAGAAACAATCAGCTTTTCCTTATCGGAAAGCACTTTATTTTTCTTCTGATATCCCGCAATTACTACTTCAATACTTTCTTCCAAATCAGCCTGCGTAACAAATTTTCTTCCGTCACGCACTGCACGAAGGGCCGCTTCATTTACCATGTTGGCAAGTTCGGCTCCCGATGCTCCCGATGCTGCACGCGCAATGGCATTAAAGTCTATCGAATCCGCAATTTTAATATTTTTTGCATGTACCCGTAAGATTGCCTCACGACCCGCTAAATCCGGCAATTCAACCGGAACACGGCGGTCAAATCGTCCCGGACGCAGCAGTGCCGGATCCAAAGAATCCGGGCGGTTGGTTGCCGCTAAAATCACGACTCCCTTAGAACCGTCAAATCCATCCATTTCCGTAAGCAACTGGTTTAATGTCTGTTCTCGTTCATCATTGCCGCCCATTCCACCATTGTCACGTTTCTTTCCAATCGTATCAATTTCATCAATAAAGACGATACACGGTGCTTTTTCGGATGCCTGCTTAAACAAATCTCTTACCTTTGCAGCACCCATACCGACAAACATCTCCACAAACTCCGAACCGGATATTGAGAAAAACGGTACTTCCGCTTCTCCCGCAACTGCTTTGGCAAGAAGCGTTTTACCTGTTCCGGGCGGTCCTACAAGTAGTGCCCCTTTTGGCATCTTGGCACCGATCTCCTGATATCTCTGAGGATTATGCAAAAAGTCTACGATTTCCTGAAGTACCTCTTTGGCTTCATCTTCGCCTGCAACGTCATCAAACTTGATGCCTGTCTGAGACTGTACATATACTTTGGCATTGCTTTTTCCAAACTGCATGGAAGGCATTCCTCCGCCTCCCATTTTCTTCATCAGGAATCTGCTTAAAAGTTGTCCGATTACAACAAACATAATAATCGGTACAATCCATCCCAGCAGGAAACTCATAATCGGCGACATTTCCTCAATCGGCACTTCCCCAAATGAACATCCGGACGCAAGAAGTCTGTCCACTAAATCGGGATCTTCAAAATAAGTTGTCTCATAATATCCTGTTTCTTCCTCTTTGTCGGTAAACAGGATGGTGTTCTCTTGTCTTTGTACCTTATCCACCTGTTTATTATCAAGCATGTTAAGGAACGTACTATACTCAACATTTTTCACTCTCGGTCTCATCAGAGTAGGAAATACAAGGCTGTTTAACAATAACAAAATAATAAGTGCAACCAGATAATAAAAAATAATCGGTTTTTTCGGCTTCTGTACCTCTTTCATACGCCGCCTCCCTTTTCTTATGATAGTTTCTTCATTATTTTTCCCATTATAGTACAATTTTTTTCCAAATTCCGTAATTTTATAGAAGTTTCATAAAAGAATTAAAGTTTGTTTAGGAAATTCCTCAAAAAAATAGTTTCCGCAGCAATTTTGAATTTGTAAATTGCTGCAGAAACTTATCTCCTTTATCAATCAGACACTGTAGTCAATTGTCTGTCCGGGTCCGACAGGATTTTTCTCTTTATCGGAATCCGTATTCAACTCTTCGATTTTTTCCATCAGTTTTTCCATGCTGTCAGCATAGACATATTTTTTGTTTTCGTTTGACAATTCCAGTTTTGCAAAAAACGACAGTTTTCCGTCTTTATTCAGCGCAATACCAAGACTTTTTAGGAATTCCGCCTTATCACCAAGTTGTTCCCGGATTTCCGGCAGTTTCCCGGTTGCTTCTTCCAGTGCACCAAGGTACTGATTTTTAACTTCTTCATCGGCTGCCATCTCTTCTAATGTTTCCGGGTCTATCAAAACACTGTATTCTTTCGTACTCCCTGCAAGATACTGTGCCGCTTCTTCTTCACTTTCGTAGTCTGCAATCACAAAATCCATATTTCCATACTTTTTCTTCAATTCTTCCAGAAGATTCTGCGCCCTCTTGCTTAGGGTAACCTTGTTTTCTTTTCCTACCGAATTTTTTTCATAGACGTCCTTTGGTGCGTCCAAATCTTTTGTCCGTTTCGTATCTTTAGATACCTTACCGCCCTTTGCATATGCATCATAAGCAGTTTTGCCCGTTGCATATCCGTCCCGATATGCTTGATAACTGTTAATTCCGTTCATACTCTTTCCTCCCTGAACTGTTAATGTAAATCCGTTTACCTTTTTAGTTGCAGTTTAAGCCTTCTTATTTATATATCGGAATTTTTTAATAAAAATTAAGTTCATTTATGCAACTAATTTATAGTACAAGTACCTGGGCAGGTTCTAAAGTAACTGAAGCATCATCAAATATCGCTTCCGTTTTATTATTCAAAAGCACCTTACGATTCTTAAAGCATCCTGTAAGTGTCTTTTTCTCTGTACCAAAATTTGCAAGCACATAAACAGTCTGTCCATCCTTTTCTCTTGCATATGCGAATATATCCGGTTCCTGTGTAAACATCGGAACGCAGTCACCATATGTTAAAACGTCCTTATACTCCTCGGATTTACGCAGCGCAAGCAGTTTTTTATAGTAATTCAGTACGGAATCTTTATCCTCCTGCTGATTTTTTACATTAATTGTTTTATAGTTCGGATTTACTTTCAACCACGGTGTTCCGGTTGTAAATCCGGCATTTGGGCTGTTGTCCCACTGCATCGGAGTTCTGGCATTGTCACGGCTGTTTTCATAGCAGACTTCTAGTGCTTCTTCTTTCGACAGTCCTGCCTCCATTGCCATTTCATATTCGCCCTGCGTATTGATATCATCATATTCCTCGATGGATTCCATTCGACAGTTACGCATACCTATTTCCTGTCCCTGATATAAAAACGGAAGACCACGCAGCAAAACACTGATAGTTCCCAGCATCTTAATGCCGTCATCGTTTTGTGCATACAATGGAAGATAGCGATTTGCACCTCGCGGTTCATCATGATTTTCAATAATATTGGCAAGGAATCCCACATCCCTGCACTCTGCCTGAGAATCAAAAATCACTCTCCGGAAGTCTTCAAAACGAATCGGATGACTGTCATACCATCCGTGTTCTCCAAGCGAAAGGGTATGAGCCGAAAAATCAAACATGGTAGAGAAATGACCGTTTTCTCCTACAAACTCAACCAATTCATCCCTTTTCATATTAAAAACTTCTGCAACGGTAAATGCCTGATATTTTTCGAATGTATGCTTCTTTAAATCTTCCAGCAGTTCTCCGACACCGTTAACGCTTTCTACCACCCGCCATGCACTTACAAGTCCGTCCGGGCCATCCGGTTTTAAGCTTTTAAATTCTAAATCTTTCTTGATATTGATAATCGCATCGATTCTAAATCCGGCAACTCCCTTTTCAAGCCACCAGTTAATCATTGTATACAGTTCATTTAGCATTTTCGGATTGTTCCAGTTTAAATCCGGCTGTTCTTTTGCAAACATATGCAGATAGTAGTAGTCCGTTCCCTCTACTTTTTCCCATGCACTGCCGCCGAAATAGGAGCGATAATTACTGGGCGGGTTTCCATTTTTTCCTTTCCGGAAGTAAAAATAATCGCCATATTCTCCTTCGGGATCTTTTAATGCCTTTTGAAACCATTCGTGCTTATCGGAACAATGATTAATGACAAGGTCCATTACGATATACATATTTCTTTTTTTCGCCTCAGCAAGAAGTGTGTCGAACTCTTCCATTGTTCCGAAACGCTCATCAATCTTATAATAATCGGAAATATCATAGCCCTGATCCACAAACGGTGATTGATAAATAGGAGAAATCCAGATAATATCAATTCCCAGTTCTTTAAGATAATCCAATTTACTGATAATACCATTCAAATCTCCGATGCCGTCTTCGTTTGTATCATAAAAACTCTTCGGGTAAATCTGATATGCAACTTTATCATGCCACCATTGCTTTTTCATAGGAAAACCTCCCTGTCTTTTGATAATCACATCATATTATCTTTTAGCAGCGGTTTCTTTCGTATTTTTGACTGTTATATTGCACTATTTTGACTTTTTTACCGTTCTTCGATATTCAGACGGCGTAACACCTTTTTCTTTTTTAAATCTTCGGATAAAATAACCGATATTTTCAAATCCGACATCCTGTGCAATCATTATTATTTTTTCATCACTCTCTGCCAGTCGCATGGCAGCTTTTTCGATTCTCACATCATTAATATACTCCGTTATTGTTTTCTGCACATTTTTCTTAAAATAACGGCAAAAATATTGTTCGTTCATATTGACAAGTCCGGCAAGTTCCTTCAGGCATATCTTTTTTGCATAGTTTTCATT
Source organism: Lachnospiraceae bacterium (assembly GCA_029007885.1). Classification (GTDB taxonomy): domain Bacteria; phylum Bacillota; class Clostridia; order Lachnospirales; family Lachnospiraceae; genus RGIG8767. Next base: position 12,119 of record JAQXIR010000038.1, read on the forward strand.
GATATAACTGATTACCTTCTTTAAGTTAGCAATCTGGTAATCATCACTTTTGGGCAAAGCATTTGTATCCGACAAAAGACCGTACTGATAAAAGCAGGCAAACATTTCAAAAAGCAATGCCTTTATTTGCAGATAAAGGACATTCTTCTTTCTTTCCTCTTTGCATGTTTCCATTTCTTTCATTTTTTGTTCCGTTTTTTCATACAGTATTTTTGTTTCCTCAAATGCTCCGTTACTGCTTTCAATAAAGAGTGGCATTTTCAATCGTCCGTCAAGCAGCGGTCCAATCATTTTTGCCTGTATTGCATCATAATGTTCAAAACTTAAAATGTTAAGATTAAATACAATTGCACTTTCCACAACTCCGGGTTCAAACAGCATGGAGTGAATCTCCCCTGCATGTATACACATCATTGCCGGAGCCTTTATCGTATGCTCCTTTGTGTTCAACCATACTTTAAAGGTTCCTTTTTTAAAGCAGACAATCTCTGTTTCTTCATGCCAATGAGGAATCACCCTCCACTGTGAATCATTGTTCCATTCATACAATGCCATTGGAAAGCTGACCGTCCCATGTCTGGCATTTTCCTTTAGATCATACTTGTCCACTTCGTTTCTCCTTTTCCGATTTCTACTTTCATTCTACAAAATACAGCGGAGCATGTAAAGAAAAGCCCCGCTGATTTATTTTGATTGTTATCATCCTTTACCTCCCAGAATACGGATATAGTGATTTGCCGTTTTGCTTCTCTTAAAATATGCTGAATCAAAAGCGGATAGTTGGCATTAAACAGACGGCAGGCGCTAACTTCCCGCAGAAGTGCCTCTTTGAACGCAATCAATTCATCAAGCAGCCGCAGGGCTCTTTGATTCAATAGTTGTCACATTTTGTAAATATTCGGTGCAACAAAAAGACCGCTTTATGAATTCCTCATAAAGCGGTCCTTTTATGTCTTTTCAGTTTTTATCCGGTAACACGGTCAGTCACTTTCTTAATGTTTACAACAAGATTCTCTGAAACATCCAGAATTTTCTCTTTTGCTTCATTGCAGGAAACGATAATCTCTTCAAACGTTTCCATATTATCAAGCGTTGCTTTGGCACTCTCTTCATTCTCAGCGGAAAATCCTGCCATCTGTGCTACACCGGACTGCATGGATGACTTGTTTTCGTTCAGGTTCTGTACTTCTGATTCGATTTCTTTAATCGAACCTGTTACGTTATGTACCTCGCTGCGCAGAGAATTGAACAATTCACTTGTCAGATGGATTTTGTCTGTCTGCTGTGTAAATGCTTCAGAAACTTTTTCCGTAATCTCCACGCTGACTCTTGCATTTTCAATCAGCGTATTGACAATATCATTAATCTTCTGCGTAGATTCTTTGGACTGATCTGCCAAGGTACGGATTTCCTCCGCAACTACCGCAAAGCCTTTTCCTGCTTCTCCTGCTCTGGCTGCTTCAATACTTGCGTTCAGTGCAAGCAGGTTCGTCTGATTGGAAATACCGGCAATAATTTCTGTCGCCGTTCTGATATTCATTGCAGATTCATTTGTCAGTTCGGTTTGTCTGCGGACTTCTTCAATGGAATCGCTGTTTTCTTTATTCAGAGCAATCAATTCGTTGATATATGTTTCTACCGAATCATTGCATGTCTTCATGTTCTGGGCACTTTCCATCAGCGTTTTTACGTTATCGGAAATATGCTCAATCTCACTGCTGATTTCATCAATTTCAGCATTGATCACATTCATTTTTTCAGCCTGTGAAATCACATTTTGGGAAATGGAACTTACTTTACTGCTTACTTCTCCTTCCGCGTCTGTCATTCGGGCAAAGAGTTCCGTAAAGTTCTCCGATACCTCGCCCAACTGTGATGTCGCATCCTGAATTGATGTAATGACCTTTGCATAGGAAACAACAATTTCATTTACAGAATGCAATATGTCATTCATCTTCTTATTTTTTTGAGTCCGTTCCGATAATTCATTGTTTTCCAGTGAAATACTGCCGTCTGCTATTCCCTTCATATTGTCCATGAACTTCTGCAGTTGATTACCGATTGTCCTTGCAATAAAGAAGGTTGCCGCAAGTACCAGTACCATCAGAACGATAACCAGAACCAACCCTGTAAAACTGCCATGTGCAACAAACTGTAAAATGATTGCAGAGCCGATTCCTACGATAAGAACCGGGATTGCAAGTATCATGCACAAACCTCTTAACATTTTCTTTTTCCGCTCTTTTGTATTACCCAAATCCATTTTGATGCCTCCCATCTTTTTACTACTTTTATAGTAGGATTCTTGCTTTCTAAAGTCAATATTTTTAATAGAATTTCTGCACTTTTATGGAAGCGGATGTCCTGCTGCCAGGTAAAGGCGATACCATTCTTCTCTTGTCAAATCAATCGATGCGGCTGCCATGATTTCTTTTAGGCGTTCTTCACTTGCCGTGCCGGCAATCACCTGCATCTTAGCCGGATGCCGTAAAATCCATGCTGCCGCAACGGTTGTTTCCGTCACTTTGTACTTATCTGACAGTTTTGTCAGTTCCTTATTTAACTGCGGATATTTTTCACTTCCGATAAAACATCCCTGCCAGTTTGGCATCTGAAACGGCGACCATGCCTGAATCGTAATATCATGCAGGCGGCAGTAATCCAAAACACTGCCGTCCCGGTCAGTTGCTCCGTCCGTATCCATATTGACTTCCATTCCGCTTGCCACCATGTTGGAAACAGGAATGCTGAACTGTAACTGGTTTGCACAAATTTCCTGTTTGACACACTTCTTAAGTAGTTCTATCTGCATCGGTTTGTGATTTGATACACCAAAATACCGCACTTTCCCGCTTGTTTCCAATCTATCGAATGCTTCTGCCACTTCCTGCGGATCTGCCAGCGCATCCGGTCGGTGCAGCAGCAGGATATCGAGATAATCTGTCTGCAATCGTTTCAATATGCCATCTACCGAAGCTAAAATATATTCTTTGGAAAAATCATAGAATCCTTTGCGAATACCGCATTTTGATTGTAGGATTACATCCTCCCTCTTTAAGGAAGCATCTTCCCGAAAGGCCTTCCCAAATATTTCTTCACTCATCCCTCCGCCGTAGATATCTGCATGGTCAAAAAAGTTTACGCCGTTTTCCACTGCGGTATGGATATAGTGGTTCATTTCTTCTTTGCTAAAATCCGCAAACCGCATACATCCCACTATAATCTGCGGTACTTTCATTTTACTGCTGCCAAGTTCTATTGTTTTCATCCTTTTCTCCATTCTACTGCAATATTGATATTACAGGTTTCTTCTTATAAATCCGTTATGGAAATTCCCAGGGCATCATACGGAATTTCAACCGTAATGAATCCGGCTGCATATGGTCCGAGATGATACGGGGAATATTGGATTTCAATGCCACTGTCCGTAAATTTGATTAGGTTGTCGTAAGCGGCATATTCATATACTTCCTGATACAGGTCTTCTTCTGATGAAGCAAAATACTGATCCGGTTCTTCCTTCCAGTCTGCAACGGTATATTCCGCAACCGTCTCTTTAAACGCTTCCAACGTGCCTTTATAAAAATCACCAAAGCCCACTTCTTTTCCTGTATCCAGGTCAATTACCTTATATCCTCTGTCAGGGTATCCATGCGCACCACCGCTGTAAGAATATCCGCTATAACAAATTTCCAAATAATGAGTCCCAATTTTTTGTACATCCGAAACCGTATTTTCATATGTTTCCCGATATGTATCAAAATGCCACTCATGGTCTGCTGCCAGCGTTTCTTCGTCCGGCATCTGCAGAAAACATTCTTCTGCTTCCCTACGAAGCTTCTCGTTGATTACCTCTGCATTCGGATAATCACTATTAAGATAAAACTGCTCAATATAGATTCCGTATATATCCTTCTCGCATAATGGACATCTGACACTTCTGCTTTCATATTCAATCGTTCCGAAGTCCGCAAACGAATAATGCTTTTCTGTTAATCCAAGCGGTTTGTTCACCCACTTTCCATCTTCCCGATATGCCAGATACCATACCATTTCTTTTCCGTCAAAATCTGTGAAATAGCAGATTCCGTCAACAACCTGAAAAGTCTGTCCCGGTGCATAATACCAATCCATGCCCGGTTGACTAATCGAGTCATAGATGAGTGAAGATTCTCCGCTTATAAGGTCATAGTGGTAATAACTTCTCTTTTCCACGCGATACTCAATTTCCTGCGAAATCGCATAGAAAATGGCATTTTCTTCAATATCCCGTATATCCCACTGTTCATCATATGACGCTTCTGTCAGTAATCTATTTTCCTGTTTTATGATGTCATATGCATACAGTTTCACTACGTCATCTTCGTATACAGAATAAATCAGGAAATCTCCGGCCAGTGCTCTTATGTAAGGATTTTCCCCCTGCAAAGTAAATTCTGATTCCCGGTTACCCGCCTTATCATAGACTGCAATCCGGTTATCCTGATCATTCCAGCCCATCACCTTTCCGAACGTATGCAGACAATACGGAATGGTATAAGTTCCTTCCGTACCTCCGTTTTCTTTTTTAATGCCTCGCAGCAATTCATAGCCTTCCAAAGCCATCTTATCATACAGAGGCTGGTTATCCGATTCCACTTCACGGATTCCGTCACTGCTTTGTTCATAAACGGTTTCCCGATATGCGGCTATCTTCCAGTTCTCATCCGATTCAATTTCCAACCGATATACTTTTCCGTCATATACATCAAAGGCACGCCCCATATAAAAAGCTTCCTCATCTGTCATGTTCCTGTCACCGGATGCAATCGTCTCCCATTCTCCGTATTGGTTGAGTTTGCTAATCTCATATTTTCTGCTGCCTTCGCTTTCCTCATCACGCATACGATAAAAAACACCGTTATCAATGCAGATATCTCCGAAATCGTTCTCATCGTTTTCTTCTGTATAAATTACTTTCGGCTCCTCGCCCTGATTTATCATGATTACGGATTTTTCCCGGTCATCGTACAGCCAGACGGTATCCTGTGAAACAAGTTCCGCTGTATTTTTATTGCCACAGCCTCCTAAGGCAAAAAACAACATAAGTGTCAGTATTAAAATTTGGTATTTTCTCTTCATGGCAGGTTCCTCTTTTATGATTTTTCCTATAGCTTCATCATACCATTTATTCCTCACAATGCAAAGTTTCTCCCTCTACATATTTCCGTTCCATTTTATGGCGCAGCTTTCTGGTTTCCACTGAGTCAAAAATAATGGAAAAGTCATAATCATCGGGGTACAGTTTTTCTGCTGCCACAAGAAGTTTTACGCGCTTATAGCTGATAAAGATTTTTTTACCCGGCAATTGTACCCGCAAAACGCCCTTATCATTGGCTTCCTCGCAGATAATTCCGATTTTTTTATCCGGATAGACCATTACACTGTCGCCGCGATGAAAAGGAATCTCTTTTTTCATTTTAGGTGTTTTATGTTTTTTTATATGAGCAGAAGACACTTTTTGCAACGTTTCAGGCACCCCCGTAAGAAGGTCCGGCAATTCCCTATTTCCCGCACTGCGCTTTCCCTGCCACTCGTTTTTGGTGCCATATGCTGCCTGCATCGCATTGTGCAACATATCTGCGGGCATTCCTAACCGTTTTGCAATCTGCAGAGCACAACTTTCCCCGGCCTGGCCGATTACCATTTGATATAATGGTTTCAGGCTTTTATCATCAAATGTCATTTTCGCATTGACCATTCCTTCTTCCTTTTGTGCATATACTTTAACTTCCGGATAATGCGTAGTCACCAAAAACAAAGCTCCGCTCTTTTTCAATTCCTCTAAAATGGCAATTGCAATTCCCATTCCTTCCTGAGGATCTGTGCCGGACCCCAGTTCGTCCATAATCACAAGGCTTTCCGCATTTACTCTTTTTAAGATTTCCAACACGTTGGTAATATGAGCCGAGAAGGTGGACAGATTTTCAGACAGATTCTGACCGTCACCAATATCACACAGGAAATTGCTGCACATACAGATTTCGGCTTTTTCACAGGGAACATGCAGTCCGCATTGTGCCATCATGCAGCAAAGGGCCACTGTCTTAATCGCAACCGTCTTTCCGCCTGTATTCGGTCCCGTAATGACAATTCCCCGAGTTCCATTTCCAATTGTAAACTGCAGCGGTACACAGATACTTTTTTCAAGCAGCGGATGTCTGGCATTTGTAAGGCGGATTGCCCTTTCTTCAATCATCACAGGAGCAACGCCCTCATATGACATACTCAGTTTTCCTTTTGAAAAAACAAAATCCAGTTTTTCCATTGTGCGGATATTCTCACTAAGTACTGTCGCATTATCGTCCACCAGTACCGTTAAGGTATATAAAATCCGCTTTACCTCATCCTCTTCTTCAATTCTAAGCTGCTGTAGTTCTTCATAACATTTTGCACATGCTAAAGGCTCTATAAAAAGCGTATTACCGGTTGAAATGTGCTGAAACTATCCGACATGCATTCCTTATTGCTACGGATTACCTGATCGGCTTTTTCCCGCATCTTCTCTTCACTACGCTGTATATCCCGCCGTATATCCTGTAATCGGGAAGAAGCGCGGTCTATTACTTCTTCATTGCAAACTGCTGCATTGATTTCTTCTTTCAGTTCGGCTAAATCATCCAGATTTTCCGCATAATAGGTAAGGGAATTACGATACGCCTTTCCACGGTTAAGATACGTAATCAGGCGGCTTGTTGCCACCAAAGCCGCACTTATCTGCTCCAATTGAAAAGGTGCCAGGCATTCACCCTTTGAGGCAATTTTAAGAATTTCTTCCACGCCGTTTAGCGAAACAAGCGGTGGATTTCCACATTTTTCTAAAAGTTCCCGGCTCTCACTTGTCTCCCGCAGTTCTTTTGTAAGTTCCAATTCCGAGAGAAACGGAACCGTCTGTGTGATTCTTAGCTTAGCGCTTTCCGTAAAGGCAAATTCCTGCCAAAGTTGTTTTATTTTATCAAATTCCAATATTTTTTCTTCCTGATTCATATTTCCTCCAAAAAAGGCATGACCATACAGTCATGCCCTCATTACGATTATTTTCTGTTACTATTTATCATAAGACACATTGTAAGGTGCCACCGGCAATGCGATTCTGCCGATGTCAGGGCAGACTACTCCCGCTAAACGGAATAAAATCGTCTGCGCTGCAACTGTTTAGTTTGCAGAGTCCTCATTTCTTACAATGCTTGTCATAAAATCCTCCTGTGTGTTACTTTTATCAGAATATCATGATTGAAAGGAATCGTCAAATCTTTTAGTCCAGTGTAAAAGAGATCGGCGAGTCATACTGTCTTTGCCAATAAAAGTCAATCGTAAGCGCATCCTGATTATATACGATACTCCATTGGGTTTCTCCCTCATAAGAATTCTGCTGTAACGTATCTCTCATCGCATCTTCTGATAATACTCCGTTTGACAGTTCACGTGCATGCATCAGTTTTTCATATCTTGCATGAGACTCTTCACTGCCGATACCAAATTTGCTTCCGGGTGTCAGATAGTGGTTGGTAACTGCCAAGGTTTCGGTAACAAACATTTCATTGTCAATCCATTCCACTACAACAGCATTCCCCTGCGCATCGCTGATTGCAAAATGATGTGCGCTGCCGATAGAAGAATTCATGTCATATTGGGAAAGCAGTTCTACTGCCTCATCCACTGTTGCTGCATAATCGAGCAACAGGCGGATTGCAGAAACAGTTGTAAGATCCGGCTTATCCGTATCCTGATGTGTTTCCTGCTTATCTCCTGCCATCAAATCCGCCACACACAATCCTTTTTCATTCATACCGTCTAACGGCAGATAAACTGCAGCTAAAGCCATCATCTGATTCATCATGCCCTCCGGTTTCCAGCCCTCTTCAAATCCCAGGAAGTCAAGGCAAGCCGTAGAAACAGACTCATATGCCCCATCCGGCTTTGTATAGACAATCATCGCCGAGCAGTCATCCCAGTCATAATTACGCCCGAAAACTGCATCTGACGATTCATTTACCGCAGATAAAGCACTGCAGCCGTATGACTTCTCCGTCTCACTTACTTCTGTCGAATAAAAACCATGGGAAAGGAATGCGATGATGTATTCTGCCATTTCCGCATCCGAAGAAGCCCCGCCTTGTTCTAAAAATTCAGCAAATCCGTAATCTCCTTCATATTCGAGGCTGTAAAGTCTGTCTTCTAACTTTGTCACGGTACCTGCTGCTTTCACCTGTGTTCCAAACATAGACCACGCTCCGGCTAAAAATACGACCACAATAACCAATAATACGACCGGTATGAGTAACCACCATTTTCTTTTCATTCTTCTTCCTCCCCATATTGTTTATCTTACTTCATATATTTTTATGGACGCAATTTCCAGTTCCATGTCTTTCGTCATATCAACTGCATACAACATGATTCTACAGTTTTCTCCAAAGCCCGCCCGGTAAGTCATATATCCCGTACTGAATTTATCCGACATCGGAACGCAGGGATACCATCCGGTCTGATTGCTCTTAATCCCCCATTGTCCGCTACCTTTGACATCATATTCAAATCGATAGGTGACATTTCTTTCTAAAGCCGGCGTTGTCCCGTCTGTCAAATCACTGAGGTTAAGGTAATATCCTGCTTCTTTTGTGCCTTGTGTTTCCCGTTTGAAGTACAAGGCTTTTCCTGAAGGACTGTCGCTGTCATCGATAATATCATGCAATATGACATTGGAACTGTCGATTCCGTATTCCCCGAGTGTGTACGTGGACGTATCCTTTGTGGCATCAAAAGAAGCAATTAACAGGTCTTCTTCGCTGCTCCCGTCATTGATTTTCGTTCCGTCTTTTAACAGCACGCCGATTCTGGCATCCATTTCTCCATTGACAGTCGTATTGGTAAGCGTTACATTTTTCCCCGCATAATTAACAAACATCCCGTTCATTGTACAGTCTATGATATTGACATCATTTGCCGCGGTGATAATTCCCATGCTTGCCTGTGCATTTCCTTCAAATGTTGAATTAGAAATGGTAATACGTTCGCATGGATTTACAGCAACATTGGTTTCAATATCAATACCGTATTCCGGTGCTGTTCCGTTCGCCCCATTGAAAGTACAGCCATCCACCGTTACATCATCGCCGCATACAATTGACAGATTATTTCTTCTGTTATTATGAACATTACAGTTTATAATCTCTATCCTTCTGCATCCGACATCGTATCCATTTATAAAATCTGTTTCATGCTCAGAACCGATATAAATACCGTCTCCCCAACAGTCAGAAATGTCCACGTCTGTGACCCGGATATCGGTACTGTCATAAATACCGATTCCCATTCCCCACTCTCCTGTCTTACCGCCATGACCATGGCGTTCTCCGACAATCTGTCCGCCGGAAATCGTTACGTTTTCAACATTCTTCACATAAAGAATCTCATAACTCTTATCGGCGTTATCAATAGCCTGTAATACAGCATCAGGCGACATGATAAAGTTCATATTGTTTGCAAACAGGATGCCCGTTGTTGCATCAATTCTATATGTTCCTGCCGGAACATACACGGTATTGCAATCACTGTTCAGATTTTTGATTGCTTCATTGAACGCCTTCGTATCATCCTCTTCCTCACATGTCCGAAACATCTGTGGTGTAAGATACGTGCCTTCCGGGCTTGTCTCTTCATTACTTGTCACAAATACAAGGCATTTTTCAACCAATCTTCCTTCATCGACAATTGCCTTTATAACAGCCATTCCCGCTTTCTTTAATGAAACCATACCGTTACTGTCCACCGATGCTATTTCCGGATTGGTACTCTCCCATTGAATCAGGGTATACGAGGCATTTTCCGGTTGAACATCAATTGCTTTCAGTTCATACTGCGTTCCTTCCTGCTGCCTGATTTCTGTTGTATTTAAGGAAAACGAAGTTATCGGTACGATATCTACTTTAACCGTACACTGTGCCTTTTTCCCCGTATCCTGTGCAAGCGCACTGATTGTTACCTTTCCCGGCTTTTTGGCTGTAACAAGTCCGTCACGGCTGACTGTCGCAACCTTGCTGTTAGAGGTGGACCATATTATGGTTTTATTGTAGGCATCCTCCGGCATTATGGTAGCAGTCAGCTGCCTGCTGTTCCCGACACTGAGAAAGAAGGAACTTTCATCTAATGTTATCTTATTGACTGATGTAGTCAAATATTTTTTCTTACTAATCTTAAAGGAACATGTCCGGGTTCCTCCATAATCCCCGATTCCCCTCAGTGTCACTTTTGCCGTACCAACTTTTATATGTTCACGATATTGAAGAATCTCATAACAGGGGGATTCTATCTCTTTTCCCTCTTTTGCATCCTTCTTATTGGCATACACATGAATATCGTCCGCAGAAAGTTCTATTTCTCTACCCGTATATTCCTGTGTATCTATAGTAATAATCAGATTACTGATACTTGTGTCATATATGCGATAACTCCCCGTAATAGAAGAACCCTCGTAATTATGAATTCCAACCGCCGTTACATACACAATGGTATTTGCCTGCGGAGGAATTCCTTCTTCCATTCCGGCATACCGGTAGATCAATTTTCTGTCATAGTCCGTTCCTGCCACCAGTTTCTTCCCATTAACGTCTTTTATCGTTACCGCTGACTTCCATGCGGTTGTCTTACTGCTGTATTTTTTATCCGAAACTATCATCGTTCCCCGGCTGATATCTGCTGAAATCACCTTGACATCCGTGATGTTTTCATATCCTTTATAATTTCCTTTCCCGGAAATCTTGCAGGTCATCATGCCGAGTTTTTTATTATTCATTACGGTAATGGTATAATCTGTTTTCGGATTTAAGATATAAACGCCATCATCTTGTGACACTTCTGTCAGTTCAAATCGGGGAACTGCACCATCCTTCCTATAAGATACAACCGGGATTCCGTTTTCATCCGTGTCTTGCCACTTAATAGCTAATTCCGTTTTAGGCAGAATTTTATAAGTCTTTTTAAAAGAACCTGTATATCTTCCCAGGCCGGTAAAAGTTACTGTTGCCGTTCCAACTTTTTTATTGTTGCTGTACTTAATGCTATAGTCTATGCCTTCTGTCAGTGGCACAACGGTATTGGCTTCACAGAAAGCAAGCACTCCCGTCTTTTCCTGACAAAATCCGCCATTTTCCAGAAGTTCCTTCTGAGAAAATGTAATCGTGTCCTGCCAGTCATTTCCAAGTACAGTATCCCTGATGTTTCGATCACCGACCACCTTAATGCTCAGTTTTTTCCTTCCACGGTAACCGTTATTTCTCCCCTCATCTGACGGATACACTTCAACATAACCCGTTCCGGTACCTTCTGCATAAACCTTGTATTCATAAAGACTTTCATCTAATATCTCTTTGCCCAGCTTAACGGAAGTAATGAAAACGTCCGATGTCGTTAATGCTTCCCCGTGGTATTCATATTGCTTTTTATCAAAAGTAACCGTCGCCGTTCCAAGGTTAAGATTCTTTTCCCTGATTACTGCCAGTTTCATCGTAAAGGAGCCTGTAAAATTACCGATTCCGTTAACCGTGTATTCGTACACTGTGCCGTCTTCGTAAGAATCTCCTTTTGTATAGTTTTCCGGCAGACTGCTGTAATCGCAGACAAAGTCCTTCCCTGAAACCAGTTTTTTACTGTCAAAGTATACTGTCGGTGCAGGAATCTTAATGGTCTTGGCGTATTGAACCACCTGCTCATACCCCAGAGAATCATTCTCATCGAGCTCACACGGCTTAATGGTAAAATACAGTGTCCTGCTGCCACTGTATTGTCCTCTCATGGTAATTGTCACGGAAGGTGCTTTGGCGTCATTAAAAGCAGCCGCATTGACATTATTACGATAAGTCAGTGTATAATCCGTCTTCTCCTTTAGGAGTGTCCCCTTATGATAAACTCGAAGATTCTGCGTAATCTTGCTGCCGGTATAGACAAAGTCATCACTTTCCTGCTCAAATCCGGCAACCCATACCTCATCGGAAATTGCTATGACATTCCCGTCTTTGTCCTTAGGCTGATCCCCATTTATATCTGCATCCGTTTTGACAACATTGATTGTAATGACGGCCTTTTTCCCATCACATTCTGCTGTGATTTCATCATACCCTTCTGCCAGGGCCGTAATATTGCCCTTATCGTCGATATCTGCGATATCAGGATTACTGTTTGTCCAAGTAATATTCGGATTTTCAATTTCCGGCACAGTTGTAACAGACAATCTTAACGTATCACCGGGATTCATCGTTGCATTTGTCCTATTTAACACGATTTTGCTGATTGAGATTGCATCCGTTTCCATAGCCGGTTCTACAGTTTCATCCGCATTCTCGTCTGTAAAGTCCGTAATGCTTTCCGTCTCTTCTTCCGATTGTTCTTCTTCCGTATCGGGTTCTTCCATACCGGACGCTTCCATACCGGACGTTTCCGGTTCTGTAGCCGGTTCTTCGGTATCATTCGGTACGGTAGGTTCTTCCTCCTCTTCTGTTGTTGCAGTCTCTTCCTCTTCTTCCGCTTCCTCGACTGCTGCCACGGTAACCGGCACAGTCGTAATGGCTATCCATATTGCGTTACAGTCTGTACCATATTCTTCCTGCTCATCCGAATACCTAAGTTCTGCCCGAATGTAATAATCGTAATAATCGTCTATTTCCACCTCATTTGCGGTAATTGTCAAAGTTTTATAAAAACTGCTGTTTTCATCCTCATCTTCCTGCATTGTAAAATAAGGGGAAGAAGACACCGTCTCAAATCCTGCCCAGTCATCTTCCTGATTCACAAGATTTGCAGTACCCGGTGTCATTCCTCTCCCTCCACGAAGAATACTCCATGTCAGTATGCACTTATCCTCTTCCTTAACAGCGTCCATCATGCTTTGGTTCACAAACAGACGGACAGCCGCCGATTGCGTAAGAACAATCGGCATATCATATTCCTCGTCAGAATCTTCCAAATCCGGCAATTCATCCAAATCCATCGTCTGACCAATATGTAATGCCACGGATAAAATATCATTATCCGATACCGTACTTTCAACTGCTGCCTCCATTGCATTTGCAGGCAATTGTATGGAATTTCCTATCAAAATTGTAATAAGTGCAACAATCAGCACTCTTTTTCCTGTGTTCTTCTTCACAAAACCATTCCTCATCTGCTCTTGTCCTAAATAATAATTTTATCATGCAGAAATAGGTATGTAAAGGAACCACACTTTTCCAAATATTTCTATTTTCTGACCGGAATCTGTATTTCAGACAGCCATTCCTCTTCGTTCTCTTTGTTCCACACCCCATCAATATAGCTTTCTCGGATATTCCCACAGATTTCATATCCGTTTTCCTCAATGAACTTAAGGATTGCCGCATACGTTCTCGGGAAATCATTATAGGAGCCTTTATGATAAATGCAGGCAGCCTGAATTTCGGGGAACTCCCTGAATTGCAACGTTTGGGTATCCTGCTTCTTTTCCGTAACTGCTTCGCAGGTCTCTATCAAAATCTGTTCGTCTTTATAGCCGGGTTCCAAATAGTGCGTAAAACAGTATTCCGGCATTGCGCATTCGCATCCGAGCCGTTCCATTTCGGCACCCATTTTCGGCATCAGCTCAAACAAATCATCATAAGATTCAATCCTGTTTCTTGCCGTTGCGGCAATAACTGCCGGTATTGTTTTGACTAAAACCGGAGTATCCGGGCAAAAGTGATCGTCTGTCAGATATCGGTCAATCATAGCAAGCTGCTTTGTCAGTTCTGCAATCTTTGTCATAATCTCCGTCTTTTTATGGGAAAGAAATGCTGCCGGTTCTGTCCCACTGTTTAATTTTTTGATATCTTCCAAGGTAAAACCTGCCATTTTTAACGCCGTGATTTGATGCAGTACTGCCATCTGTGCAATGGTATAGTAACGATATCCGTTTTCCCGGTCTACAAAAGCAGGAAACAGCAAGCCCTGTTCTTCATAATAATGAAGTGTTTTCACCGTTACATGATTCATCTGGGCAAACGTTCCGATTTTATAGAGAGTACTTTTTTCTTTTTCGTTGCAATACTCATGCTTGTTATTCATTTTCATGTTTTCTCCTATTCCCACCGAAAAGTCTTTACGGCTGTTACGGTGCATACAATTGTAATCCCTGTCAGCAGCAAAATTATAGTTCCTACAGATTCCACATTATTTCCCATAGACATCGCTTTCATCAATTTAATTCCCTGTGTAAGGGGCATCACATTCGCAACATGTTGTAATCCCTTCGGAAACAATTCATACGGGATTGTAGCTCCGGACAAAAATAACATAGGGAAATATACGATACTTGTTACAACATTCATTGTTTTCGTCGTCCTGCATAAACCGGCAATCATAATACCGATTGAAAACATAGAGATTAAAGTTAAAAGCCATGAACCGATAAAAAGCAGAACATTTCCATTCATTCGATATCCCAGTAAGACTGCCGTTCCCGATACCAGTAATGCGGAGAGTGCTGCCATAACCGCACTGCAGATTGTATCCGCACCAAGAAGCCATACAGGACTGCAGGGACTGCAATAAAAGTGTTTCAGGATTTTCTTATCCCGATAATCAACAAGCACAATCGGAATGCTCATAAAGGCACTGCAACAGATTCCGACGGCAGTTACAGATGCAAATGCGCTCTGCAAATATGTCATTCCACTGTCTCCTGCTGCCTTTCCTCCTGCAATCAGACTAATCATGAATAAGGTAACTACCGGCATACATAAGTTAAAAATAAATACATCTGCCGATCTGAAAAACAGTTTTTGTTCCACACTGAATAATTTCAAAAATCTTTTCATAGTCCTACCTCCTCACCCATATACCAAAGATATGCTTCTTCCAAGTTACTGTAAGGACTTGTTGCAACTACTTCCTCTATCGTCCCTTCCGTAATCTTTTTTCCGTGGTTAATAATCATGACGCGGTCACAAAGATTCTCGGCTTCTTCCATATAATGGGTTGTCAGAAAAATTGTCAGACCATGATCTTTTAAGTTTTTCAAAGTTCTCCATACTTCTCTTCGGGCAGCTACATCAAGTCCCGTTGTAAGTTCATCTAAAAATACAATTTCAGGATTCCCTATTAGCGCCAATACAACAGAAAGTTTTTGTCTTTCTCCGCCGGACAATTTCATGACGGGACTTTTTTTGAGTTCTTCAAGTCCAAATTGTTTTAACAGAGCATGATAATCGCCCGGATTTTGAAAGAGTGCCTCGTGTTCCTTGCAGATTTCATCTACCCGGATAGCCGCCTGATAATTGGATGCCTGTAATTGAACTCCTACTTTTTCGAATATTTCTTTCCGGTGTTTTCCCGCATCCTTTCCAAAAATCGTTGCCTTTCCCGCATCCGGTTTCTTTAATCCCAAAATCATTTCGATGGTAGTTGTCTTTCCCGCTCCGTTGTGTCCAAGCAGTCCGAATACCTGCCCCTTTTCTACCGAAAAGGAAAGATCATCGACAACCTTACGTCCGTTAAATGACTTGGTTAGTCCACAAACTTCAATACTTTTTGTACTCATTCTCTTCCTCCTTATTCTGAATCTAAGAAGAATTTACATTCTCCCCTTAGGGGAAGAGTCAAGGTGCATTATTAAAATTTCAAAAAAGGCTCTCTGATTTCTCAGAAAGCCCATAAACCCAAATCAACATATTACTGCTGTTTTGCAAACTGACTTTTTATCATTTCCTCCAGGGCGCACGCTGAAAGTGGCTTTGCGTAGTAATATCCCTGAAGCCATGTTGCATTATAATCCCGCAGATAATCCTTTAGTTCTTCGCTCTCAACTCCTTCGAGACATGTTGCCATGTTGGATTTATCTGCAAAATATAGGATAGAGCGAACCATTTCCTGATTTTTGGGATTGTCCATAATATTACGGATAAAACTCATATCAATTTTAATTTCGTCCATCGGGATATTCATGACAATATTTGAGGAAGCACTTCCTGTCCCATAATCATCCATTGCAACTCTGATACCATGACTCTGAAAGAAGGTAACCTCCCGGTTCAATCTTTCCAAAGAAAAATCCTTACACCGCTCTGTCAGTTCTAAGCACAGATGATCTGCCGGGAAATTTGTATCCGCAAGGATTCTTAATAACTCCTCATGGAATTCCGGTCGTTCCAGTTGTCTTACGGAAACATTTACGTTTACGAAGAAGTCAGGATTAATTGTAAGTATTCTCCCCATTTCCACAAGTGCAGTCCGAAGAACATAATTTCCCAAATCATACATACTCGGATCTGTCTCCATCCATTCTATAAACATGCCCGGTGGTACCGTTCCATATGGTTCACGGTTCCAGCGCACAAGTGCTTCCGCGCCAACCACATTTCCGTTTTCAGCAGTTACAATAGGCTGGTATTCCAAATAAAATCCTTCACAATGGTTGTGAACAGACTGGTGAATCACCTTCATAAGCGCAAGATCTACGCCACGAGAAGTCTGCACCTCATCATTGAAAATAACGAGTTGTCCCTGATGTTTATGGATAGAATGATCCAGTGCATAGGCAACCTGACCGCGAACAGAAGAAGAGTCTCCATGATAATTCTCTAAAAGAATAGCACCGGAATCCATCTTTAAAGAGGTCATTTCTCCTGCCACCATAATCCCGTCA
This sequence comes from Lachnospiraceae bacterium, assembly GCA_029007885.1. Taxonomy (GTDB): domain Bacteria; phylum Bacillota; class Clostridia; order Lachnospirales; family Lachnospiraceae; genus RGIG8767. The sequence goes on from JAQXIR010000038.1 coordinate 28,809, forward strand.
TTGAGGACCCGGCGAACCTGCTGCTCAAACACAATAAGTTCCTCCCTTCCTGCTTTTTTCAGGATAAATACAAAACGCTCTCCTTCCAAACGATAGACTATTTTGTTGCTGTCCATCATGTAAATGAATTGTAGTGCAACTGCATGCAGCAGTTCTCCGGAATAATCAAGTCCATAAAGCAGATTGAATGTGTTAAATCCTTCAATCTGAATCTGCAGAATTGCTAACTTCTCTTCGCATGCAATTTTCTCTTCCAAATCTTTAACATATCTTGCATAGGAATACAAACCTGTCAGAGCATCGTTCTCGGGAGAAATGTTCTCATTTTTCATCATGCCGACAAAATACTCCGGCTTACTATGCTCATCGTACAGTATCTTCGTATGAATACTAAACATGGAATAGGTTCCGTTTTTCCCCCGTATATGAATGTATAATTCAACATCTAAGTCAATTCCCAGTAACCGCCTGCTGATTCCTTCGTGATATTCTTCCTCATCCTGCGGATGCACGAATTCCTTTATCGCTTGTTCAAATTCAGGGAATATCTGGGCAGACAAACCGAAAAACTCTTTTGTCTTAAGAGAACACCATGATTCCTGTTTCTTATAATTGGTTACCCAAATGTAAGAACTGTCATTCATCCGGTCAATTGTCTCCAAAATGGAAGATATTTTGACTGCATCTTTTTCCCAAAAAGCGATTTCGTTCATCTGTACGTCTCCCGTAAATTTCAAAGCGGTACTCTTTTGTGTGACTATTATAAAATTGTACCATATAAAAGCGCCAGATTCAATGAATGGAAAGATTATCTGACAGTGGCTGTTTTCATTTCTTTTCCCACGCCATTATTTGTTCTTTTGCTTCTTGACACCACTCCAGATACGACTCATAAGTTTTCACACCAAATTTTACTGTCAAATAATAATGCTTATGGGTATCATCTTCCAAATACTGCTCCAAATTCTCTGCGAACATGTTTAAAACCAATAATTCATCCTTGCACTTTTCTTCAAATCGCTCAATATGTTCCTTAGCGCCTTCCATACCGGTTTCATTTCC
>JAQXIR010000039.1 GCA_029007885.1 Lachnospiraceae bacterium
TCATCTATTTGGAGGACGGAAGAATAAAGGAAAGCCTGCAATTGGGGAAATATGAGGAAGCAAACAGTTTCGCAAGAGAAGAAAAGATGAAAGAGTGGCTTGAAAAAATGGGATTTTAATACACGCTCAAATTGTATGTGAATAAAAAATAATGTATAATGCTCATAGACTTAACAAACTTACGATAAAATATATCTATGGGAGTGAGCAGTTCGTTATGGAATACATGCTTTTTGTGTTGGATATGATCGGAACAATTGCGTTTGCTCTATCGGGAGCCATGACGGCTATCAAAAAGGAAATGGACATTCTCGGCGTTATGATTCTTGGCATGGTGACTGCGGTAGGAGGCGGTATTATCCGGGATATTATATTAGGAATCATACCGCCGCAGGCTTTTAGAGAGCCGGTTTATGCGTTGAGTGCTCTTTTTGTTTCGGCTTTTATATTTGTTTTTATCTATTTAAAAGTCATAGGATACCGTCATATTTCCGGATTGTATTTTCAACAGTTATTACTGGCTGCCGATACACTTGGACTTGCCGTATTCACGGTAGTAGGTGTAAGAGCTGCATTTGAAAATAATATGGAGATGAATTACTTCTTCCCGGTTTTTTTGGGTACCATTACCGGAGTGGGAGGCGGGCTTCTGCGCGATATTATGGCGGGAGACCGACCGTATATTTTTGTAAAACATGTATATGCAAGTGCTTCGATAGCAGGGGCGTTAGTTGCTTCCCTGCTATGGAACATAACGGGGGAGAAAACGGCCATGCTTGCCGGAGCCGTTTGTGTAATCATCATGCGTTTTCTCGCCATTCACTTTAAATGGAACCTTCCGCGATTAAAGAATTCCGAATCGGGAAATAAAAACTTCTAATTCAGATGCTGTTCCACGTACTGCATGATTGCGTAATTATCTTCCGGCATCTGACAACCTACAATGTAAGCACCGGAGTTATTGGAACTTCGGATAATACGACCATCCAGTACGCTTTGATCCTGAAGATCGAAATCTTGAATTGTTATGGTAATGTTCTTTCCTATGCAGTTAGCAGCAGCAAAGAAAGGATTGGTACTGATTAATGCGAAACCATTTGCACTGATGTTGTCAAGCTTCCCATCAAATGTTTCTCCGGTTTCTTTTTCCGTAATCGTACAGAAGTTTGAAATATCCATACGCTGATATTTTCGACGGTTATGAATAACCGGGCGGGAGTATACTTCAACACGGAAAGTATGTCCGTCTCCTTCCGCCTCCGAAAAATCTGCATTTTCCCAACAGTATAGTACATTTCCGGCAGTAACCTGTAAGCTACAGGTTACTTTTTCGGTTCTTAAAGAAATGGTATCTTTAAAGTGGGAAGTCAATTCCTGATCGTGCTGTTCAATCAACTCTCCCTGGTATTCGACTGCATTTTTTGCATCATCGGTTAAGGTAACGGATACTTTAAGACCCGGATGCAAATCCTGGATTCCCATAAATCCGCCAATGCCAAGTTCGGTCAACAATCCTTCTACGACAGCCTCTATGTTATTAATATTGGAAGCCGTTTCGGCATATTTACTGAGCATTGCTCTTGTTGTATTGTCGGAATGTGCGATACAGTCCGTCATGGTTCCCATGATAGCGGAAACCTGCTCCATATTGTTGACAAGTTGCGAATTGGAAACTTCCACTTCTTTCATCGCCCGGTCAATAACCTGAATGTGTTCACCCAATTGTTGGGAATCGTCATTGATTGTTCCGACGCTTTTGTTAATCTGAATAACTTTATCAATCGTAACCAAAATCAGTTTTAAAGTTTCTTCAATGGATTCTGTCATTTTGGCAGAGGTTTCATCAAGACGGCTTAAAGCTTGACGAATCTGACCGGAAGAAACTTGCGTTTCCGTACTCAATTCACGAATCTGATCAGCAACTACGGCAAATCCTTTTCCTGCTTCTCCGGCTCTTGCAGCTTCGATAGATGCATTTAGCGCAAGCAGGTTGGTCTGGTTGGAAATCTTTTCAATAGTACCTGTCTGGTTCTTCACCATTTCAAATTCTGCTTTGAAATCCTGTAATACTTTTTCAACTTCACCGGAAAGAGACGACATGGTATTGGTAGTCTCTACAACCTCTTCCAACTCTGAATAACTGTTTTTGGCATGCTCCCCCGACTCTTCTGTGAGTTTTACCATATCTTCAATTAAAGAAGCGACATTTTGCACCTGTGTGTTGATATCGGATGTCATATCCATGGAGGAAGAAGTACGTTCCTGCAAATCCTGATTGCTGCTGTTTAGTGCATTCATTCCCAAAACCACAACATCTGCCCCATGCTTATTTTCTACTGCCAACTCTCTTACAACGGTAACACCGTCTACGATAGCGTTGCTGGCGTCTTTTACCTGTCCAACGGTTGTTACGACACGTTCCAAATCAGATTTAATGCTGTTTGTTAAGGCTCCGTCAGATTCATTGAGATGACGGATTGACATGACATAACACGCATAACAGAGTACAACACAGGACAACTGCAGAGAGTAATTCTTGATATCGTCAGCTGAATTAAAGCCAAGTGAACAACGATAAACAGCCGCCAGGATAACAATGATTGTGTTTAGAATGCCGCAATATATCATAAATTTACGGTCTTTGTAAATAATCATTAAACTTGTTAAAGGAAGTATGTAGGTAAAAGCAATCGGAGATGGTGTCGTACAAATTAGAAACGTATAGAAAATGCTGTACCCAATTGCGAATTCATATTTATATAGGTCTGTTGTTATACCTTTTACCTTTAAAAGAATTTGACCGACAATAATCGGTATCCAACACAGAAGAAGAAATGCAAGATAATACTGAGGGGTACTTAGTCCGTTTGCAACATCGGAACCATAGTTTAAGCTTAACAGAATTGCAAAGATAAACCATACCTTTCTGGCCTTTCGGTTTGCCTTTTCTTTAAAGACGTTAGGATCGTAATTCATGGTACCCTCCCTGATGCGAGAATCGCTCTTTTATATTTGAATTGTAAAGAAATTGTAACATTTTAATTTTATAGTATTTTTTTATTTGTTTCAATATTTTCATGAAAAACTTATTGGCATTATCTTCTCACTGGAGTATATTGCGCATAAATAATTTGACAATCAAAATATTTGAAAGTCAAAACAATTGAATTTTTAAAAACAAGTAAAGGAAAGGAAACGACCATGTTAGAAAGAGTAAAAGAAATTTTAAATATTCAGTATCCGATTATTCAGGGTGGTATGGCATGGGTGGCCGAACACAGACTGGCAGCAGCTGAAGCTTATTATAGAGGCTATCGGAATTGAAGAACCGAAAAGCATGTCTAAAATTGCGGGAATTCTAAACGTAACGGTTGGAACATTAACAACAAATATGAATAGCCTGGAGGAAAAGGGGTATATTATCAGACAGAGAAGCACCACGGACAAGCGTGTGGTGCTGGTTATCCTAACGGACAAGGGAAAGAAAGCATTCTTCCACCATAGAGATTTTCACAAACATATGATTCGTGCAATTGTGAAAGATTTAAAGGAAGACGAAATGCAGGTGTTGATTCGATGCCTGGAAAAATTAGATAATTTTTTTGACGAAGAGCAACGAAAAGAAAGAAGACGATAAGAATATCGGTCTTCTTTTTTGACTATAAAAATCTTAATACAATCTTAATACCGCTTGACAGATTCTTATACAAACTTTAGATTGTTTGGTAGATAATAAAAAATCCCGAAATATAAATAGTAATATAGATGAAATTGAAAAGGTGAACAGGAGTTACTATGAACAAAATATTTCCGAAAAATCAGCATCTGTCTTCTTTCCGTATTATCAGTCTTGGATTTTTGGGAGCCATATTGGTGGGCAGCCTGCTTTTAATGCTGCCGTTTGCGACACGGGACGGAAGAGGGGCTGCATTTTTTGATGCATTGTTTACAGCTACATCGGCCACATGTGTAACAGGACTTGTAGTACAGGATACGGCATCATACTGGTCGTTGTTTGGTCAGGCAGTCATTCTGATATTGATTCAGATTGGTGGAATGGGAGTTGTTACAATAGCGGTTGCCATTGCATTGATTTCAGGAAAGAGAATTGGTTTGATGCAGCGAAGCACCATGCAGGAAGCAATTTCGGCACCGAATGTAGGCGGGATTGTCAAACTGACCGGTTTTATACTAAAAGTTACCTTTTTGACAGAATTGCTTGGAGCTCTTCTCATGTTACCGGTTTTCGGGCGGGACTTTGAACTAAAAGAAGGAATCTGGTATTCCCTGTTTCATTCTATTTCGGCGTTTTGCAATGCCGGATTTGACCTGATGGGAAAAACAGCGCCGTTTTCTTCTTTGACCGGATACGAAGGCAGCCTGCTGATTAATCTGGTAGTTATGCTGCTAATTATCATTGGTGGAATCGGATTTTTAACATGGGATGATGTGTGGCGAAACGGGATTCATATTAAGCGATACCGCATGCAGAGTAAGGTGATTTTGTCCACAACATTGGTACTGCTTCTGCTTCCGGCAATCTTTTTCTTTTTCTTTGAATTTTCGAAGGAAGTATGGAGCGATTTATCAGTCGGGGAAAAAGTTCTGGGAGCGCTTTTTCAGGCGGTCACACCGAGAACGGCAGGATTTAATACAGTGGATTTTAACAACTTTAGTGAAGCGGGAAGGCTGATTGTAATTATGCTTATGCTAATCGGTGGTTCACCCGGCTCTACGGCAGGCGGTATGAAAACAACAACCATTGCAGTTCTGTTTTTGACGTTGCTTGCTGTTTTTAGACGTAAAGAGGATACAAACTGCTTTGGAAGACGAATTGCAGAAGAAACCGTCAAATATGCGTCTGCGGTTTTGCTGATGTATCTGTCACTATTTTTGTTTGGCGGCATTTTTATCAGTTGTGTGGAAGATTTACCGATACTAACCTGCTTATTTGAATCGGCTTCCGCAATCGGAACGGTCGGATTGACACTTGGAATAACACCGCAGCTTGGTGCCGCATCACGTATTGTATTGATTATCTTAATGTTTTTTGGCAGAGTAGGAGGAATGACACTGGTATTTGCGGCAATTTCCGGATTGCGTGCAAATGTTTCGAGACTGCCGAAAGAAAAAATCACAGTGGGATAGGAGAAAAATATGAAATCAATATTGCTGATAGGATTAGGAAGATTTGGCAAACAGATTGCCGTAAAACTGAGTGAACTGAATCAGGAAGTCATGGCAGTTGATAAAAATGAAGAACGGGTGGAGTCGGTTATGGCATATGCGACAAGTACCCAGATTGGAGACAGCACCAATTACGAATTTATGCGTTCTTTGGGAATCGGAAATTTTGATGTGTGTATTGTAACAATCGCAAGTGATTTTCAGGGCTCTTTGGAGACTACCTCATTACTGAAAGAACTGGGAGCAAAACAGGTTATATCACGTGCAGCAACAGATGTACAGGCAAAATTTTTACTGCGCAACGGTGCCGATGAAATTGTATATCCGGAAAAGCAGCTGGCAAACTGGACGGCAATCCGCTACAGCTCCGAGCATATTTTTGACTACATTGAACTGGATAAGGACTATGCCATTTTTGAAATAGAAGTGCCGGCTTCCTGGGTTGGAAAAACAATCGGAGAGATTAATATCCGTAAAAAGTATAATATTAATATTATGGCACTTAAGAAGGATGAGAAAATGGAACTTACTATCAGTTCGGAGACGAAACTGGAAGAAGACCATACATTACTCGTTCTCGGAAATAGCAGGGATATCCAAAAATGCTTTCGAATATAAGAAAAAGTCTGCTTATGCTGCTTGCGGCTACCGGAGTGGGGTTCCTATTCCGGTATTTTGAATTGAGCGAAGCCAACATTATTATGGTGTATATCCTGGCAGTGCTTATTATTGCTATGATTACGACGCATCAGATATATAGTCTTGTGTCTTCGTTTATCAGTGTGATTGTTTTTAATTTCTTTTTTACCGAACCACGCTACACGCTTACAGCATACAAAAAAGACTACCCGATTACCTTTATTATTATGTTTATTGCAGCTTTTCTGACAGGTTCTTTGGCAGTACGTTTAAAAAATCAAGCAAAGAAGTCGGAAGAGGCGGCATTACTTGCACAAAAAGAGCAGCTTAGGGCGAATCTGCTGCGTTCCATTTCACATGATCTTAGGACACCTCTTACCGCAATATCGGGCAATGCCAGCAACCTTTTGTCAAATGGGGAAAAATTTGATGCGGAAACAAAACACCAGTTATATCTTGATATTTATGAAAATGCTTTGTGGCTGATTAATATTGTCGAAAACTTGCTTGCGGTTACAAAAATCGAAAAGGGCAAGATGACACTTAAGTGTTCAACGGAACTGATGGAAGAGATTGTTTCTGAAGCATTACAGCATGTGGACAAAGATAAAGCGCAGCATAATATTACGGTACAGTTTGAAGAAGAATTCATTCTGGCCAAAATTGATGCCGGATTAATTATTCAGGTTATTGTCAATATCGTAGATAATGCAATAAAATATACACAGAAGGATTCCCACATAGAGATTTCGGTAGGAAAGAAAGAGAATAAAGTTCTTGTAACGATATCGGATGACGGTCCGGGAATTCCGGATGGGGAAAAAGAACATATATTTGACATGTTTTACACCGGAAGAAACGTGGCTGACAGTAAAAGAAGTTTAGGACTTGGATTGTTTTTGTGCAAATCAATTATTGAGGCGCATGAATGTGAAATTCGGGTTGAGAACCATATTCCCCACGGAACGGAATTTCAGTTTACTTTACCGATTGGAGAGGTGACATTAAGTGAATAAAACGCTGGTCCTTGTTGTAGAAGATGATGCACCTGTAAGAAACTTGATAACAACTACCCTAAAAGCACACGATTATCGTTTTTTAAAGGCAGAAAACGGTGAAAATGCGATTCTGGGAACGGCTTCCCACAACCCGGATGTCATACTGCTTGATCTTGGACTTCCGGATATTGACGGAGTGGAGGTTATTAAAAGAATCAGAACATGGTCAAATGTGCCGATTATTATTATCAGCGCAAGAAGTGAGGACTGTGACAAAATCGAGGCCTTGGATGCGGGCGCGGATGATTATCTGACTAAGCCGTTTTCCGTTGAAGAATTATTGGCAAGATTACGTGTGACGGAACGACGTCTGGCGTATATGCAGAACGGTCAGGTGACAGGTGCAGTATTCACAAACGGAGCCTTAAAGATTGACTATGCTGCCGGATGTGCTTATATGCAGGAAAAGGAACTGCATTTAACTCCGATTGAGTATAAGCTATTGTGCCTGCTTTCTAAAAATATTGGAAAAGTACTGACTCACACCTATATTACACAGCAGATATGGGGGCACAGCTGGGAAAACGATGTGGCATCGCTGCGGGTTTTTATGGCAACCCTGCGGAAGAAACTCGAAAAGGAATCGGGAACGGTACAGTATATTCAGACTCATATCGGGGTAGGGTACCGAATGATGAAGGTAGAATAGAATAAATTATGAAAGGAGAAATAAAATGAATGAAAAAAGGTATGATGTGACAGCATTAGGAGAACTGTTAATCGACTTTACCGAAAACGGAAAGAGCCCTCAGGGGAATCCAATGTTTGAAGCCAATCCGGGAGGAGCACCATGCAATGTGCTCGCCATGTTACAGAAACTGGGCAAGAAAACGGCATTTATCGGAAAAGTCGGTGATGATATGTTCGGGAAAATGCTGAAACAAAAGGTGGCACAGACAGGAATCGACATATCCGGATTGCTGGAAGACCCCTATGTACATACGACACTGGCTTTTGTACAGACTTTGCAGGGAGGAGACCGTGATTTTTCGTTTTACCGCAATCCGGGAGCAGATATGATGCTCAAAGCAGAAGAGGTATCGGAAGAATTAATAAAAGAATCAAAGATTTTCCATTTCGGTTCCCTTTCCATGACAGATGAGTATGTGGAAGCGGCAACGAAAAAGGCGATTGCGATTGCAAAAGAAAATAACTGTCTTTTGTCTTTTGATCCGAATTTAAGACCGCCTTTGTGGAGTTCGTTAGAAAAAGCCAAGGAAAAGATTTCTTATGGAATGAGTGTCTGCGATATTCTTAAAATTTCTGACAATGAAATCGAATTCATGACAGGAACGACAGATATTGATATAGGCATTGGGATCATTCGGGAAAAATACAAAATACCGATTATCTTTGCGACACTTGGAAAAGAAGGAAGTAAAGCATATTACAAGGATCAGGTGGTATATGTACCGGGTTTTGCAAATCCGGATACGATAGAAACAACGGGAGCCGGAGATACGTTCTGCGCAAATGCGTTAAATTATCTGCTGGAGCACGGAACAGAAAATCTGCAAGAAGATGATTTTGTAAATTTACTGACATATGCGAATGCAGCAGCATCTATTATAACAACGAGAAAGGGTGCGCTTTGTGTTATGCCCCAAAAGGATGAAATAGAAAATTTTTTGAAAAAAGGAAAATAATAGATAAGAACGTCTGATGGGGAAATGATGCCTAATCAGACGTTCTTTTGATTATTACGGATGTCAGAACGTTACAACTCCGACGTCTGTATTAACACGACATTTGCAGTCGCCTACAGAGGTTCCGCAGACTTGGGAACTTGCGGGAGTGGCCTTTGGGTTTCTTGCAAAAGAAGTATTATCATGATAACGGTCGCGCAATTCCGGTATCGGATTAGGAGCAACCTCAAAACGATAATCGATGCCGGAATCGTCAATTTTCTGCGTTATGACCTTGTGACTGGCAACACATGCAAGATTATGGTTCACGGTTTCCTGATAATCGAAGAAACGGTCGGAATATGGTAACTGCAGCAGGGGTACGACATTATCATCTTTTTGCGTATTTCCGGCAGTTGTCCTTATGATACTTCGGACATAGTCAATGTTCGGGCGTAATTCCAGAATCTGAGGAAAATCGGCACATGGAATAAACTGCCGCCAATCTTTTCCTTCGAACTTTTGCAACAGTTCATTTGCCTTGTGAAGATGAGCAATCTCCTGAAGGAAACATTGCTCCCAAATTGTTTTGATGCGTGGGTCACATTCTGTCTGCATACAGGAATAATAGAGATAGCATTCTGTATATTCGTGCATGAGCAGTCCTTCGAGCCATGTTGCATCGGGATCGAGAAGACTTTCATATTGACTGACATGCTCTTCTTCAATCATGGCAATTTCCTGATATAGTCTTCTTCCGACATCTGAACGGCTATAGAAAGGTGCAATATTCATATAGTAATTCATTGTCTGTTGTTCGGCAGCAACAATCGTATTGACATTAAGCTTTGTCAAAAGAGAAGCGGTTTTATTATGAATTGGCCTGAAAATACTGTCGAGAGGATGACGATGTTCCGAAATGGTAGGACGTGCCGGGGTAATTTCTGTATAGCCTCCGACCAGTTTTTCGGGACAGGTTCCGTATTCATAATCTAACAGGTTGGAATAACGGTACAGGTGGTCGAAATCTTCCAACAGTGCAAAATTTAATGCATTTTTTACATTACAGTCAGATTCCTGTTTGGCTAAAATGGCAGTCAGATCGACGGCCAGCTGTTCATAGGTGATGGTATGCTCCAAAATAGTTTCATCTTTCGGTTTCAGACAGGAAATTCGCTTCTGCTGTTGTTGTTCGCTACGCCGTACAAGCGCTAGTTCGCGACGCAGTTCATGATTGCGGCAGTGTCTGGCAAAGTTCCTCGAAAACCATTGTGCTTCAAATTCAGTACCGTTCATTAATACGATACGACACTTTGTATAAGGGTTCACTGTATTTTTGTTATATGAACAAGGATACATCATATCCCAATCCATAAAGAGTTTCTCGATTGGCATTGGCTTTTCTTCGAAAGGATTCAGCGTGTACATAGATTCTCCGATTAAAATGATTTATTATTATCCTATGCAAAAAAGAGAAGATATTGTCAATTTGAAACACATATGATACAATCCATATGTGCTTGATTGTATAATCAGGTTTATAAATCAAATCTATCATCAAATCTATTAACACATCTATTACGAAAGGAATTTACGCCTATGGAAAAACAGAATAAGGAACCGGAACAGGGAACAGACAAAATACCGGGAACTGCCGTCTACA
>JAQXIR010000040.1 GCA_029007885.1 Lachnospiraceae bacterium
TCCAAATGCTGCAATCCTGTACCGGGAGACGAAATTGTTGGATTTGTTACAAGAGGCCGTGGTGTTTCCATTCACAGAACAGACTGCATCAATATATTAAATCTTCCTGAATTTGACAGGGCAAGATTGATTGATGCTGACTGGCAGCACACATCAGAAAACGGAAATAATGAGAAATATATGGCAGAAATCTGCATTTATGCCAATAACCGAAATGGGCTTCTGGCAGATATTTCCAAGGCACTTACAGAGAAAAACATTGACATTTTAAGCGTCAATACAAGAACCAGCAAACAGGGAATTGCAACGATGGCGGTTGCGTTTGAAACCAGCGGAAAAGAAGAATTGAACCGTGTAATTGAGAAAATCCGTAATATTGAAAGCGTGATTGATATCGAAAGAACATCCGGCTAAAGAAAGGAGTCTACATGGCTGAACTAAAAATCGGAAGAATTATGTTGGGTGTCTGCCAGACGAACTGTTATTTTCTCTATAGAGAGGGCAGTAACCGGGTTATTTTTATAGACCCTGCCGATAACGGTGATTATCTGTATCAGGCATTAAAAAGCAAAGGGTTTGAAGTGGAGGCAATACTTTTAACACACGGGCACTTTGACCATATCTGGGGCTGCTCAAAACTGCGTCAGTTAACAGGTGCTAAGGTGTATGCACTTGACAAAGAAGAACCCCTTCTTCTGGATGCCGGTTTAAATATTTCGGAAAATGCCGGAAGAGCCTGCACGGTGAAAGCAAATGAATTTGTTAAGGATGGTGATATCCTTACCATTATGGATATTTCCTGTAAGGTTCTTGCAACACCGGGACATACACAGGGCAGTTGCTGTTATTATTTTGAAGAAGGCGGCATTTTGATAAGCGGCGATACGTTGTTTTTGGAATCCGTCGGCAGAACGGACTTTCCGACCGGCAGTATGAGTACGCTTTCCCATTCAATCCAGGAAAAACTGGCAGGATTACCGGATGAAACAAAAGTATATCCGGGACACGGCGATGCAACAACGATTGGACATGAGCGCCGGTACAATCCGTTTTGGAAGGAATAAGAACGGCAGAAAGGAACAGCATGATTACAGTAAAATGCAGTGAGGATCAGTTTGCATACGATATCCATTCATTGGTGAAAGCATTTTATCCGGCAGAGGATGTAAAAGTCTTTCTGGAAGGGGAAAAGGATATTTCCTCCGACAGGGATCTGCCGGAACTTTTTATATTATTGGGTAAACAGAAGATAGAAATAACATTACAGGTAAATCAGAATACAATTCTTACCCGGTATGCAGAACTTCGTGGAAAAGAAGAACGGGCAGAGTATAAAAATGTATTAAAGCAACTCTTATACCGGACTTTATCCGCCCATACGGGCAAGGAACTTCCGTGGGGAACGTTAACCGGCATCCGTCCGACTAAAATTCCATATATGATGATGGAAGAAGGAAAAACAAACGAAGAAATACGCACTTATATGAGAGAAACATATTTTTGCAGCGATGAAAAAGCAGAACTGGCATATGAGATTGCGGCAAAGGAACGACAGATTCTTTCGAAAATCCATTATGAAGACGGATACAGTCTGTATCTGGGCATTCCGTTCTGCCCGACAACCTGCCTGTACTGCTCCTTTACTTCGTATCCGATTTGTGCATTCAAAGATAAGGTGGGTCATTATCTTACGGCACTGAAAAAAGAAATCGACTATGTAAAGGAAGCCTTTCAAAATAAGATCCTGGACAGTGTGTATATTGGCGGCGGCACACCGACAACACTTGAAGCAGAACAGTTAAAAGAGTTGCTGTCTTACCTTAGACAAAATCTTGATTTTTCACAGGTAAAAGAATTCACCGTAGAGGCGGGAAGAGCAGACAGTATCACAAAAGAGAAACTTGAAGTCCTAAAAGCACAGGGAGTAACAAGAATTTCTGTCAATCCGCAGACGATGAATCAGAAAACACTTGACTTAATCGGCAGACGGCATACGGTAGAACAGGTAAATCAGGCATTTTATCTGGCAAGAGAAACAGGATTTACCAACATTAATATGGACTTAATCCTGGGACTTCCGAATGAGACGAAAGAAGATGTGGCAATTACGCTGCAGGAAGTAGAAAAACTTCATCCGGACAGTTTGACGGTACACTCGCTTGCAATCAAGCGTGCTTCCAAACTAAGTCAATGGATTTTGGAACATGGAATCAGTTGTCTTAAGAATACCGATGAAACTATGCAGGATGCTGCAAAAACAGCAAAAAAAATGGACATGCAGCCCTATTATCTGTATCGCCAGAAAAATATGTCAGGCAACTTTGAAAATGTCGGATATGCGACACCCGGTAACTATGGAATCTACAATATCCTGATTATGGAGGAAGTGCAGACAATTATCGCATGCGGTGCCGGAACAGTTACAAAAAGAGTGTATCCGGACGGTCGAATTGAGAGGTGTGATAATGTGAAGGACGTAGCCCTCTACATCAGTAAAATAGAGGAAATGATCGATCGCAAGAGACAATTATTTGCGGATTAAAAACGGCTTTTTCAATTGAATAATGAAATGATGTACCAAATTAAAAATGATGTACCAAATTCATAGGTACATCAACAGGTACATCAAATTTTAGGTGCTTGTGTACTTGATAATACGTGGTAGTACTTTTTGATATTTACTGGCAACGATTCAGTGTTACTGCAACACCGATATAAGAGGACATTTCTAAGAGAAATCAAGGAAATGTTCTCTTTTTTTGCTTATAGGCATCACACTACGGTCAATTCAATTGAAGGGAGAATAAAATCATGCAATTTACAGCGATAGGAGCATGCGATGAATTTAGTATAGCCTCTGGCTGAATCCTAACAAAAAAAGAAGAAGGAGAAAGCGCAATGGTGAAACTTAGAATGATGGGGCCAACAAATGAGCTCAAGCGTATGAAAAGAGTAATTGAAAGAAACAGATGCCTGGATGTGATAAGCATATCGGAGGTGTTTTCGAACAAAGGAACAAAAAGATATTTTAGGCAGTATGTGGATGTCTGTTTTAACGACATCGATGAAAAAAAGAAACAGTCAAAATAAAGGAGATCAGAGGCTATGAATAAAATCGCAGATACATGTAAAGTTATTGCTTTAGCAAACCAAAAAGGAGGAGTTGCCAAAAGCTTTACAACAGCAAGTCTGGCAGTAGGACTTGTAAATGCAGGAAAAAGAGTACTGGTTATTGATAATGATCCTCAGGGGCATGCATCCAGATGTCTCGGTGTTAAGAAAGCGGAGAAGACAATCTACGATGTAATGGAAAAACTAATTAAGGGTGAAGATTTGGAGCCTTCATTTTGTATAGATTGCATCCGTACAACAGAGGAAGGGGTCGATTTGCTTCCATCAAATGTAAAATACGCAATGATGGAACTTGAGCTATCAAGCGCAATGAGCAGGGAACACCTGTTAAATGAGTTTGTAGTAATGCAAAGACCTTTTTATGACTTTATATTAATTGATTGCCCTCCAAATTTAGGGTTATTTGTGTTAAATGCCCTTACATCAGCTGATAATCTGATTGTCCTTGGTGATGAGGGGCAGGGTATTGCGATTATCAAAGAAAAAGGACTATTGAACCTGTTAAATAAAGTTCGCCCTCATTAATCACATTTGAACTGATCAATAATACTGTTGATTGTTTTATACAGATAAGGTTTTAGCTCATTGATTTCTACCGGTTGTGAATACAGAATTGATGAATAAATGCAGCTACCAACCAATTCAATAATCATGTACATCATTAGCTTTGGATTAGCTATCTCGTTGCCGATATCAGTCAGCAGGCTGTCGGCAACATCCTTGATGTACGAATCTTCAACCATAACGTTACTATCTAAGGCATATCTTGAAAAACCGAGTCCCAGATTCTTAGAAATAAACATAAGAAGCACTTTGTCATCTGTAAGTGCATCAATCACATCATTTACCACAAATAGAATTCTTTCACGATATCCTACGACGCCCTGCTCCTTCATACGATTCATGGCATTTTCAAACAAAGTTGATGTTCGATGAATAATAAGCTTATTACGAATATCATACTTGTCTTTAAAATAAAGGTAGAAGGTCCCTTTAGCAACACCAGCCTGTTCAACTATATCTGATATAGAGGTGTTGTTGATACCTTTTGTAGTAAAAAGATTAAATGCAGTATTTAATAGCGATTCTCTTTTTAAAATCTTATTTTCTTCGGCTTTTCCCATTATTAGTTCTCCAAAGTCTGTAATAAATAACAACTCTTATCTCTTATTTTACAGTTAAAAAATAAAAAATCAATAAACTTCAAGAAAAATATTGACCAACGGTCATAATTTTGCTATAACAAAAAATGACCAGTGGTCAGAAATGTTTTTTCTTGGAGGAAATCATGTTAAAAGTTGGAAAAAAGATCGTAAGATCAAGAATTATCATATTAATTCTTTCAGTAATCCTGCTAATTCCTGCAGTAATAGGATATTTCAATACAAAAGTTAACTATGATATCCTGTATTACTTACCAAAGGATATTGAGACGATGGCAGGACAGGATATCCTGGTTGATGAATTTGGAACAGGAGCTTTTTCGTTCCTGATAATTGAGGGGATGGATGATTTAGAAGTCTCGGAAATCAAAAAGAAAGTTGAGAACGTGGATCATGTTGCAAAAGTAATATGGTATGACTCGATAGCAGACTTATCAATCCCGATGACAATGCTTCCAGACAAATTGTATGAGGCATTTAATTCAGATGATGCAACGATGATGGCAGTTATATTTGAGGAGACAACATCATCTGACTCTACGATGAATGCAATTGAGGAGATTCGTCATGTAACTGGAAAACAATGTTTTCTAAGTGGAATGTCAGCGGTTGTTACAGACACAAAAAATCTTTCTGAAAAAGAAACACCAATATATGTTCTGATAGCAGTTGTACTTGCTGTATTGGTCCTGGGAATTACAATGGATTCATTTTTAGCACCAGTATTTTTCTTAATCGGTATAGGAGTGGCGATAATCTATAACCTTGGAAGCAACATAGTATTAGGTGAAATATCTTATATCACGCAGGCATTAACAGCGGTATTACAGCTTGGAGTAACAATGGACTACTCAATATTTCTGTGGCATAGCTACGAAGAGAATTTGCGAGAGCTGGATGGTGATAAGGAAGAAGCAATGGCACATGCCATTAGCAACACCATTAGCTCAGTTGTAGGTAGTTCGATAACAACAGTAGCCGGATTCGTGGCACTTTGTTTTATGAGCTTTACGCTTGGCCTTGATTTGGGAATAGTAATGGCAAAGGGAGTAGTCATAGGAGTTATATGTTGTATCACAGTTCTTCCATCGATGTTACTTATATTCGATAAAGCGGTACAAAAGACAAAACATAAACCATTACTGCCAGAGCTTCCAAAGGTATCAGAATTTATAGTTAGCAAAAGCTGGTTGTTTGCTATTTTATTTGTCATCTTACTGATACCTGCTTTATATGGATATAAAAATACGAAGGTATATTACAACCTTGATTCAACACTTCCTAAGGAGCTGGAATGTATACAGGCTAATGATAAACTGAATGACCTGTTTGAAATGAACAGTACTCATATGATTTTATGTGATGCCAATATGGATGTGTTGACAACCAATATGATGATTGATGATATAGAAAAGGTTGAGGGTATAAAAAGCGTGCTTGGATTGGATTCGCTGATAGGTCCGACTATTCCAAGGAATATGATTCCAGATGATCTCTCAAGTGAACTATCAAGTGACAATTACAAGTTGATGCTGGTGATGTCCGAGTACAAAGTAGCTTCAGATGAGGTGAATAATCAGTGTAATGAACTAAGCCGGATTATAAAAAGCTATGATCCTAATGCAATGCTAGTAGGCGAAGCACCCTGTACAAAAGATTTGATTGAGATAACTGATAAAGATTTTTCAACAGTCAGTGAGGTATCGATAGGAGCGATATTCTTAATCATATTATTTGTATTCAAATCAGTATCGCTGCCATTTATCCTAGTAGGCGTCATCGAACTGGCAATCTTTATCAATATGGGAATTCCATATTATACATCAACAGTTTTACCATTTGTGGCATCAATCGTCATTGGAACGATTCAGCTGGGTTCGACAGTCGATTATGCAATATTGATGACGACAAGATATAAAAAGGAAAGAAGCAATGGTGCAGATAAAAAAGAGGCTGTACTTATCGCACATAAGTCCAGCATGGCATCTATTATGGTCAGCGCACTTAGCTTCTTTGCAGCAACCTTTGGAGTGGGACTTGTAAGCCATATAGATATGATTGGTTCGTTATGTTCATTAATGGCAAGAGGTGCACTGATTAGTATGGTAATCGTACTTACAATGCTACCGACAATGCTAATCATATTTGATGGATTGATCTGTAAAACAACAGTTGGAATTAGAAGAAAAGGAGATAAATAATCATGAAATATAGAAAAGCTTTAGCATGCATATTATGTGCAACCTGTGTCTGCACTTCGATATCAGGATGCGGTACAGTCACAACCGACAACAGTATTGTCTATGAAGATGAATCAGAAGAACTTCTACAGGCAGTCAATGGTGTAATCAATGCCGGAAGCAGCGATGCACAAAAGCAAGAAACAGTATATGTAAAGACAAATGCGAATGGCGAGGTCAATTCAGTAGTTGTTAGCAACTGGCTAAAAAATGTGGATAGTACTTCTCAGCTTGATGATTACACATCACTCGAAAATATAACAAATGTTAAGGGAAAAGAACAATTTACCCAGGAAGATGGAAAGATAGTATGGGAAAGTGCTGGCAAGGATATATATTACCAGGGTACAACCGATAAGCAGCTACCAGTCGATGTAAATATAAGCTATGAACTGAATGGAAATGCGATTGCAGCACAGGAACTTGATGGTAAAGATGGCCATGTAAAAATAACCATAGAGTATAAAAATAATTCATCAAGCCAGGTAGTAATTGGCGATACTGAAGAGACAATATATACTCCATTTGCAGTAGTAAGTGGAATGATGCTTGATACAGGCAAGTTCACCAATGTAGAAGTATCCAATGGAACAGTAATATCAGACGGAAAACGAGATATAGTAGTTGGAATGGCATTCCCTGGTCTGATTGACAGTCTGAATGGAAAAAAGGTTGATGATGAAAATCTGCTATCCAAGATAGAAGACCAACTGTCTATACCAACCAATGTAGTAATTGAAGCAGATGTGATAGACTATGCACCAGAGATGATACTTACCATGGTAAATTCTGATATCGTTAATTCATTGGGATTAGATGCATTAGATACTGGTGCAAATCTCGATGAGGTAAACAGCAAAATCGATGAATTCTCAGATGCAGGCAATCAGCTTGAAGATGGAACAAAGACATTGAAAAATGGTGCAAAGGAATTGCTCGATGGAACAGCTACTTTTGTAGATGGAACAGGAAAGCTGCAGGACGGTGTAGAAAAATATACAGATGGTGTATCTAAGGTTGCAGACGGTGCCGGTAGTCTGAGCGATGGAGCTAATCGACTGGACAGTGGTGCATCAGACCTGCAAAACGGAATCAATGCAGTAGACTCTGGAGTAGCAGAATTAAAGTCAGGAATAGATGCTGTTGAAAAAGGAGCTGGTTCGCTAAGTGCTGGTGCTAATCAGGTAGATGATGGTGCAAAAGCAGTATCTGAAGGAGCAGGAAAAGTAAGTGCTGGTGTTGAAGTATTAACTGGAAATATGCAGAATATAGCAGCTGGTGTAGGCACAGCATCTCAGGCAGCTTCCAAGATAAGTGGTGGAATAGATCAAATAGTAGCAGCTGCCTCAGCAGAGACAACTCCAGACCAGATAGATACAAGTTCAATCTCCGTATCAGGCTGTATCAGTGGTGATCAGGCATCAGCAGTATTTGTTGGTAATATCTCAGATGATACATTAGCTTCAATGGGCTTAAGCGAAGATCAGATAAATGGTGTAAAAGCCATGATGGGACAGATTGCAGCTGGCGTGATCCCAGGAGTAGCCGACAGTGCTGCAACAGCAGCAGCAAAACAGGCTGCAGCAGTCGCAGGTGCCACTGGTGCAAATCAGGCTAAAGGAGCAATCAAAGACGCAATAGTCAATAACGGACTTCAGGCAGGAGCACAGCAACTGTCAGAAAGTCTAAATAATAGCTACAGTACATTAACAAGTGATGCAACCCAGTCTCAGCTGGCAGAACTAAAAAATGGTGCAAGTGCCGTAGCAAGTGGTGCCTCACAGGTCGCTGGTGGAACAAGCACACTAAAGGACGGAGCACAGCAGCTCTATGACGGAACCAGGCAGCTTGCAGATGGCTCAGCAAAGCTAAAGAATGGTACCGAGGCACTTAGCACAGGAGCTCAGACTCTCAAAGATGGCACAAGCAAACTAAAGAATGGTACAGATCAACTGGTATCAGGCACAAGTGAATTAAGAGCCAATTCACCAACACTACTAAGCGGAATAAAGAAACTAGCGGATGGTTCCAATAGCCTATCAGATGGCGTACAGCAGTTATACGACGGAACCGTAAAGCTTAACGATGGTATGGTGGAATTCAACAAAGAAGGTATCAGCAAACTCACATCTGTATTCAACTCAGATTTGGATATGATAAACGGAAGAATTAAAGCTATCAGCGATGCAGGAAAAGCTTATACAAGCTTTGGTGGTGCACTAGATACAGAAAAGAGCAGTGTTAAGTTCATAATTGAGTCGGAATAAAATGATTTTCATATAATCGTATGATAATAATGTGTCTAATTATTTACAGGGAATTGAGATAAGACCAGATAGTGGTGGAATAATCAGAAATTATCCAGAAGTTCATATCAAGCTTGGTATTGCCAAAAATAAAGCAACTCGGTAGTATTTACTCCTTCCGGTGCTGATGCGGTTAACTATACTACGGCAAAAACCACAGTTACCCTGACCGTGGAAAAAGCGGAGAATGCACCGAATATGCCCTCATCAACCATGAACGTGCCATACCACTGTGAAAAAGTAGGTGATGTAACTTTGCCGGAAGGCTGGGCATGGCAGGATGCAGATAAGGATAAAGAACTTACCGCAGGCACAGCAGTGTCGGCAACCGCAGTTTATGATGGGGCGGATAAAGGAAACTATGTGAATGAGACCGTATCCGTATCCATCACAAGGAAAAAACACAAAAAAAGGCACTGCCAGCGTGACTATCAGAGGAAAAGGACAGTACGGAGGCAGCAAAACAGTGAAGTTCAATATTACATCCAGAATTTTCAAATGGTCCTGATTTAACAATTGTATAGTGTCAATTTACAGATTATTAAGGACGTCTCGAATAAAATCGAGACGTCCTTTTGTCAGGGCTTGAGAAATTGACAGTTAAGAAACCAATAATGTATTATAATTCTATTACAAGATTGTAGGTATATCCTGGATGAGGTGGGGGAAAATAATGAGAAAAATATTTGGGGTAGTATTTTTGGCATTATCAATGACTGTTGCTTCATTGGGAGGAACAGGCATTGAAGCACGCGCAACTGAGATAAAGGCTGCAGAAACACAGGCAGAAGAGACGACAACAGAAGATGATGTGCTTGAATCTTTTGAGGAAACAGTTGAAGACAGTGATGAGGATGAGTCTGTTGAGGATGATACAGTTGTGTGCGAAGAGGGGGCTTATACTCTTTTGCCCGTTCCTGCGGCAGAGCGTATCGAAACAAATTTTAAAAGTATTGAATTAAGAGTTGGTGAATCTGTAAAGGTATCGGCTAATATCTTCCCTGAGAATGCAAGTCAGTCAGTAACATTTACCGCAGTTTATGATGACCTCGACGATGAGGGGTGCCTAAGTGTAGACAGTAACGGTCATTTAGTGGCTAATAAGCCCGGTTGTGACGCAATGTATATTAAGGTTTCTGCCACTTCTGATCCTGATATCAGTCAGTTGATTCCGGTAAAGGTTTTGAGTAATTACATACCGGGTTTGGATGAGGATGGTAATTCTACAGGTGAATATAATACAGACGGTGAATACGTTGTTTTAGTCGATGGGATATGGGTAGGTGGCTTCCAAAGGAATGGATTAGTATACACAGGAAAACCGGTAACTCAGGAGATTGCCGTATATAATAAGGGGGAGCAGCTTGTTCTTAACAAGGATTATTCTCTCACTTACAAGAATAATATTAATGTATGTGATGGCAACGACCATAAGTCTGCCAGTGTTACCATTACCATGAAGGGGCAATATTCAGGTAAAAAAACCCTGTTTTATGCAATAGATAAAGGTTCATTATCCAATACAAAATTGGAAACAGACAAATATGCGCTTACATATAACGGACGAGAACAGAAATATGTACCTGTTGTTACTTTTAACGGGAAAAAACTTGTTAAAAACAAAGATTTTATAATAGAGTATACTGATACTGATTTTGTTGGAGATGAATATTCTCCTGTTGAGGTACGTTATACATTAATAGGAATGGGTAATTTTGAAGGTAGTATGAATGGTTCATACTATATTACTCCAAAGAGCGGTAATCTATGTAAAGCTACAATTACTTTAAAAACTGCATTAACAACAAAGATGTATGATTGTTCAGATATTAAGGACAGTGATCTTAATATCAGGATTAAACTTTCCGGTTCAAAAACTTATGTTGATCCGTTGGCAGACCCTTCATCATACGAAGTAAAGGTTATAAGACCAAGCTCCGTACCCGGAACAGGCAAGGTGGTTATTACCGGAACATTAGGATCCAATATTAGCGGAAGTATTACTAAAACCTTTAAAGTGAATCCGGCATATAATCTTGCAAAAGTTGCAGATGTTAATACTTCATTTAAAAGTGAGATGGAGTTTTATCCCGGCGATAACGCTTACTTAAATAAGCAGACAGGTGATGAACTTCTGACTAATAAGGAAACCTCTGATTTGCTTAAGGAAGGTCGTGATTATACAGTAACATATTCTGCTTACAACAAAGTAGGCGTTGCGAAGGCTACATTCAAAGGAATTGGAGCTTATACCGGTAAACTTGTGAAGACATACAAGCTTGTTAACAGCACTACAGCATTCGATCCTGATAATTGTCTTGAATATGAAGCTTCTGTGTACTATACACAGGGTGGTGTAAAGAATAATATTAAGCTTTACGATTCTAAAAATCCCCCATATGGCAGCACGATGCAGAAGTATCTCTTAAAGGAGAATGTAGATTATACTGTTAGCTACAAGTATAATAAGGCAGTTGGAAAGGCTTCATTTACCATAAAACCAAAGGGAAATTATGCTAAGGCCGGTTCGATTACAAAAGAATTTGATATTATACCTGCGGATATTGGTAAATGTTCAATAACCATTCCGGACAAAGCATATACAGGCAAACCTAATACATACAAATCTACACCTGTTATTACTGCACCAAACGGTAAGAAACTTGTTGTAGGTAAGGATTATGACAAGAATTTTGAGTATAGATTTGATAATGATGATGAATATGATTATCCCAAAGCAGGTGACAAGGTAGTTGTAACAGTTAAGGGTATTCATAACTATGCCGGTTCAGAGATTGTCGGATACTACAAAATCTTCGACAGCAAGCAGTACAATGTGAGTAAGCTGTATATCGCAATAGACAGCCAGACATACACCGGTAAAGCGATCAATGTTGACCTTGATAACGATGTGCATGTATATGTTTCTGCAGCGGATATGAAGAATAAAGTCAATGAGATTAAGCCGGCCAGTGATTATGTGCGTATTGTATCTTACAAGAATAATATAAAGTCCGGTGTTGCAACAGTTGTAATGGGTGGAGCAGTTGGCGGGGCCTATGGCGGAACTAAAAATGTCACTTTCAAGATATTAAAGAAGAATTACGATGCAAAGTCTGTTGCAGGTATATCAATTGATCCTGCCGGCACATCTGAAATCAAGTGTATTAACGCGATTGAGGCGAAAACTTTCCTGGCCAAGGTTGAGCCTGCAGATGCTTATAATCAGAATGTTACATGGTCTATTTCGAACCCTAACATAGCATATATTGAAGACTTTGATAATTCTTCAGCTACTGTTAGGGCGGTATCTAGTGGTACTTGTGTACTAACCTGTACTACTCAGGAGGGGGCTAAGGTTGCCAAAGCTACTATTAAAGTAATCATGAAACCTGTAACAAGTATTGAAATAAAGGATTCATCTGATAATACGATAACTTCCCTTGATATGAAAACAGGTGATCATATATTGCTTAAGGCTTCCTATAAGCCTGAAGATGCGCTTGTTTTAGGTGGGGTAACCTGGAGTACTACTAATTCAGAAGTAGTGACAATTACTGAAGATGGACAAGTTGATGCAGTAGGCATGGGGTTGGCATCGATTACTGCTTCTTTTGAGTCAAAGACTGTATCTATTCCGGTAAGTGTTGAGCCCGGTGGAACATTGTCATATGTCAATGTAACTGATTATGGTGCTATAGCAGATGATGATAAAGATGATACAA
The DNA here is from genome assembly GCA_029007885.1 of Lachnospiraceae bacterium. Taxonomy (GTDB): domain Bacteria; phylum Bacillota; class Clostridia; order Lachnospirales; family Lachnospiraceae; genus RGIG8767. The sequence goes on from JAQXIR010000040.1 coordinate 12,567, forward strand.
CTGCTTTCAATAATGCACTAAAGGCGGTAGCTTCAAAACCGGTTGGATTTAGAAATCTATATGTTCCTTCGGGAACCTTTCATATCAATGTTACAGGTGAAGCAGGACTTGATATGAATAATGCCACTAACATGTATATAAAGATGGAAAGTACCACTATATTAAAGACTAGCAGTGCAGACGATTCCGCTATGCAGGGCGTTATCTGTCTTGACCGTGCCCGGAATGTCATATTTGATGGCGGAACGATTGAAGGGAACAGAAGTAATATCAAATTTAGTGAGGATTTCTTTGGAATTATGTGTGTAAGATCCAAGGACATTCAGTTTAAGAATATGACTGTAAAGAACTGTAATGGTGACGGAATCTATATTGGCAAGGATAATTCCAGTAACCCTAACAGAAATATTTATATAAAGAATTGTATTGTTTCCGGCTGTGCGAGAAACAATATTGCAATTGTCAATGCTGATGGAGTGATAATAGATAATACCAAGAGCACAGGGGCAACGGGGTTTGTATCCGGTGGTAAACGTCTGAGTGGTCTTGGACTTGATATAGAGCCACTTGGAGCACAGATTGCACATAATATTCAGGTAAACAATTGTACTTTTACAGGTAATAGAGAGGAATTTGGCATTCATTGTCATGTCGCTAAGGCAAAATGTTCATCATCAAAGGATATTACACTTGATAGATGCACATTTGGCAACTTGGTGTATATCGACTGTGGAACTAACTTAAGGTTTACCAATACAATTAAGAAGCCTAATTCATATTACGACAAACGAAGCAACAGCTATAAGTTTCCGGGATGATGGATATGAGAACAGTTAATATTTATGCACTGACAAGAATAAAAAATATTGCAAATCTTCGGCGAATAGAGAGGCAGATGTCCGGAAGAAACAAGATGCTTACCATAAAGAAGTGGGAGTTTGGCAGTTTGACGAAACTTATTGACAGACTTATGGAGGCATATGATGGCGCTGACAGACTGAACTTTTTCTATTCTTTTCAGATGCCTAAGCTTGGCAAGGAATTTGATCTGCTTCGAATATCTGAGGATACGATTATTAATATCGAGCTTAAAAGTGATGCCATTGCTGATGAAAGGATAAAGAAGCAGCTATTACAGAACAGGTATTATCTGTCATATCTTGGCAAAAACATAAGAAGCTACACATATATCAGCAATCAGAACAGATTAGTGAGACTGACTAACAGCGAGAATCTGATAGATGTGGGATTTGATGTGCTGATTGAGGATCTGATTAAGCAGACAGACTGCTTTGAGCATGATATTGAGCATATGTTCAAGGAGGAAAATTACATCATATCTCCATTGGCTGATTCTGAAAGATTCCTGCAAAAAGAGTATTTTCTTACTTCCCAGCAAAAAGACATTGCCAAGCGCATACAGACTGCAATCAGGGAATACGACAGACAGGAACTTCTGATTCGGGGATTTAAAGGACTTCCGGGTACAGGTAAAACACTGCTCTTATATGATATAGCCATGAATCTGTCCTATAAGCAGAAGGTATGTGTATTTCACTGTGGTTCACAAAGTGATGAGCTTGATACTCTTGATAAAAGACTTAAGAGAATTGATTTTTATCATGAGAAGGTCTATGAGAAGGCCTATGAGAATCTGCCTGACTTAAGTCAGTATTCATATTTCCTTGTGGATGAGGCGCATCTTATGTCAGGTGAATTCTTTGACAGACTGACTGAGTATGCCGATAAGCACAAGATTCCTGTGATTTTATCCTATGCAAATGAGGATTCAATTGCTGCCTCTGAGAAGAAAAATGGTTCCATTGAGAAGGTTTTCTCTATCCCAGGGTATGAAGAATACAAGCTTACGAACAGAATCAGAGCCAATGCTGAACTATCCTCGTTTATTCAGTGCCTGATGCAGGGCAATAAATACAATCACAGAAAGGATTATCCTTCTGTATCAATTGTATATGCCAATAATGTGTCTGAAGCTGCACTGCTAATGAATGGATATATAGATCAGGGATATATGTATATTTCTGACTCAAATATTTCTAATATTGATTGCAAATATTCTATTGATATCGAACATGCAAGCTGTATAGAAAGTGACTGTGTGGCAATGCTGATTGACTCACATTTTACATATGATAATAGCGAAGGGCTTACGGGAGATGTTGAAGCTACATCGATTGTGAGAAATCTGTTTCACGGACTTAACAGGGCAAAGTGCAAAATTGCGGTTGTTGTCCTTGACAATGAGCCTGTCTGCGATACAATTCTGAATATTTTGCAGGGATATTCCTAAAAACAAGTTATTTTGCAAAAACGATGAAAAGGGTTGAGAAATAGAAAAAATCATTGTAAAATTTATAGGTTAAGAAAGAAATAAAGAGGAGAGAACAATCATGGCATTGAGTAAAAAACCGGTTACCGGTATGAAGGATATTTTGCCGGCAGAAATGCAGATACGCGATTATGTGATTGGAGTAATCAAAGAAACATATGCGCAGTTTGGATTTACGTCGATTGAAACGCCGTGTGTGGAAAACATTGCAAACTTAAGTAATAAGCAGGGCGGCGAAAACGAAAAACTGATTTTTAAAATATTAAAAAGAGGTGAAAAATTAAATCTGGACACAGCAGAAACAGAAAGTGATTTAACAGACAGTGGATTGCGTTATGACCTTACCGTACCGCTTGTTCGGTTTTATTCCAATAATGCAGCAAACCTGCCATCCCCGTTTAAAGCATTACAAATCGGACCGGTATGGCGTGCAGACCGTCCGCAGAGAGGAAGATATCGTCAGTTTTATCAATGTGATATCGATATTTTGGGAGAGCCGACAAATCTGGCAGAAATCGAACTGATTACAGCAACAACAACGACTCTGGGAAAACTGGGATTCAAAGGCTTTGAAATCCGCATCAATGAAAGAAGAATTCTAAAAGCCATGGCAGAGTACAGCGGATTTCCGGAGGATTCTTTTGATACGGTATTTATTATCTTAGATAAGATGGATAAGATTGGACTTGAAGGTGTTTCACAGGAACTTTTAGACAATGGCTTTACAAAAGAAAGTGTTGAGCGTTATCTTTCCCTGTTTAAAGGAATGGAAGAACATAAAGAGGACGGACTTGCGTTTCTTGCCGAGGCATTGGGAGATTATCTGGAATCAGATGTAAAAGAAAATCTCTTCGAGATTATCGAAAGTGTGAAAGCAACCAAGAGTGCAGATTTTGAAATCGTTTTTGATCCGACACTCGTACGTGGAATGTCTTATTATACAGGTACTATTTTTGAAATTGCGATTCCGCAGTTTGGAGGAAGCTGCGGTGGTGGCGGAAGATACGATAAGATGGTTGGAAAATTTACCGGAAACGATACACCGGCATGTGGTTTTTCCATCGGGTTTGAAAGAATTGTTCTGCTCCTTTTGGAAAATAATTTTCAGATTCCGAACGCCGCAAAGAAGACGGCATATCTGATTGAAAAGGGAATGGATGTACAAAGACTTGGAGAGATTATGAAACAGGCGCAGGACGCCCGCAAAAACGGTGAACAGATTCTTGTGGCCCGCATGAATAAGAACAAGAAATTTCAAAAAGAACAACTGACAAAAGAAGGATATGAAGAGTTTAAAGAATTCTACAAAAATCCTTTGCAGTAAAGATAATGGGAGGCAGTAAACATGGCTGAATCAATGCAGGGACTGAAACGGTCCCACAGATGTACAGAATTAAGTGAAGCAAATATCGGACAGACCGTCACCGTCATGGGATGGGTCCAGAAACAGAGAAACAAGGGCGGTATTATTTTTGTAGACTTACGTGACCGTTCCGGAATTTTGCAGATTATATTCGAAGAAGATGATGTAAAAAGTGAAGGGTTTGAGAAAGCATCACGGTTAAGAAGCGAATTTGTAATTGCTGTTACCGGTAAGGTAGAGGCTCGTTCCGGCGCTGTAAATGAAAATCTGGCAACCGGTAAGATTGAGGTGCGTGCAAACGCTATTCGTATTTTATCTGAAGCAGAGACACCGCCGTTTCCGGTAGAGGAAAATTCCAAAACAAAAGAAGAACTGCGTTTAAAATATCGTTATCTGGACCTTAGAAGACCGGATATCCAGAGAAATCTGATGATGAGAAGCAAAATTGCAAATGAAATCCGCAGATTTATGATTGGTGAAGGATTTATCGAAATTGAGACACCGATGCTCGGAAAAGCAACACCGGAGGGTGCAAGAGAGTATGTGGTACCGAGCCGCGTACATCCGGGAAATTTCTATACACTTCCGCAGTCTCCGCAGTTATATAAGCAGCTTTTGATGTGTTCCGGTTATGATCGGTATATCCAGATTGCAAAATGCTTCCGTGATGAAGATTTGCGTGCGGACAGACAGCCGGAATTTACACAGGTGGATATGGAACTTTCTTTCGTAGATGTCGATGATGTGATTGAAATCAATGAACGGTTGTTAAAACATGTTTGCAAAGAAGCAATTGGAATTGACGTGGAATTACCGATTAAAAGAATGACCTGGCATGAGGCAATGAACCGCTTTGGTTCCGACAAACCGGACACCAGATTTGGCATGGAACTTGTAGACGTATCTGAGGTTGTAAAAGGATGCGGATTCGGCGTGTTTACGGGAGCACTTGAAAATGGTGGTTCCGTAAGAGGTATCAATGCCAAAGGTCAGGCGGAAATGCCGCGTAAAAAAATTGATGCACTTGTGGATATGGCAAAAGGAAACGGTGCTAAAGGACTGGCTTACCTTTGTGTAATGCCGGACGGCACATATAAGTCTTCCTTTGCCAAATTTATGACAGAAGATGAATTACAGTCACTCGTATCAGCCATGAGCGGAGAGCCGGGAGACTTACTTTTGTTTGCTGCTGATAAGAACAAAATTGTATTTAGTGTTTTGGGAGCACTTCGTCTGGAACTCGGAAAACAGATGGGACTGATTGATGAGAATCAGTTTAATTTCCTTTGGGTGACCGAATTCCCGCTGCTTGAATGGAGCGATGAGGAAGAACGCTTTGTTGCAATGCATCATCCGTTTACAATGCCGATGGAAGAAGACTGGCAGTATATTGATTCCGACCCGGGAAGAGTGCGTGCAAAAGCATATGATATCGTTTTAAACGGCGTAGAACTGGGAGGAGGAAGTGTCAGAATCCACCAGGCAGATATTCAGGAGAAGATGTTTGAGGTATTGGGCTTGTCCAAAGAAACTGCACAGGAACGTTTCGGATTCCTCTTAGATGCATTTAAATACGGAGTTCCGCCACATGCAGGACTTGCTTACGGACTTGACAGACTTGTGATGCTGCTCTTAAAAGCAGACAGCATTCGTGAAGTGATTGCATTCCCGAAAGTAAAAGATGCTTCCTGCTTGCTGACAGAAGCACCGAATACCATACCGGAAAAGCAACTGGAAGAACTGGGAATTAAGATTGTTTTGCCGCAGGAATAACAGGCAAGAGAACTCATGATGGAACTGTCTGTTAAAGGAGGTTTCTATGGATTGTAAAGAGGCGCAGAAACTGATTCCGGCATATCTTAGCGAAGAACTGGATGGGAAAACGGAAGAAGCATTTTTAAACCATATTGAGGAATGTGCGATATGTAAAGAGGAACTTTGCATTCAGTATCTTGTTGAAGAGGGTACGGCACGTTTGGAGGATGGAAGCAGTTTTGACTTAAACAGAGAGCTGGAAAGCAAAATTGCCGAGTCGCGAAAGAGAATCAAGCACCGGAAAATCGGAACATGGATTATTTATGTTCTGGAATTTACGGCAATCATTGCAGTAATGTTTATCCTTTTTCTGGTCTTTTACCGCTAAATATAAGTAAAGGTAAGGAATATCATGAGCAAAAAACTGGTTTTAATCGATGGACACAGTATTCTAAACAGAGCTTTTTACGGAGTCCCGGATTTGACGAATGCACAGGGAACGCATACAAATGCAGTCTACGGTTTTTTAAATATTCTGTTCAAAGTACTGGAAGAGGAAAAACCGCAATATCTTTGTGTGGCTTTTGACGTAAAGGCACCAACTTTTCGGCATAAAATGTACGAGGCATATAAGGGTACAAGGAAACCGATGCCACAGGAACTTCATGAACAGGTACCGATTATACAGGACGTTCTGCGGGCGATGCAGATTACAATCGTAACACGTCCGGGATATGAAGCAGATGATATTTTGGGAACACTGGCCAAACGTGCGGAAAAAGAAGATATGGAAGTGACGCTTGTTTCCGGAGACAGAGACCTTTTGCAGATTGCATCCGACCATATTAAAATCAGAATTCCGAAAACAAAGGGCGGCAGAACAGAGACAGAAGATTATTATACAACGGATGTCATTGAAAAATATCGGGTTAACCCACAACAGTTTATTGATTTGAAAGCATTGATGGGAGATACCGCAGACAATATTCCCGGAGTCCCGAAGGTTGGTGAAAAGACAGCGACGGAATTGATGGTGCAGTATGGTTCTTTACAGGGAATCTACGAACATGTCGATGAGATTTCCAAAAACAGCATAAAAGAATCTCTGAAACAAAATGAGGATCTTGCAAAACTGAGTAAAGAACTTGCAACAATCAAAACGGACTGTGAACTTAGCATTACATTAGCGGATACGGAAATTAAGGATTTTTATACAAAAGAGGCGTATGCTATATTTCAGAAACTGGAATTTAAGAACTTTTTATCAAGGTTTGATGATTCTGTAGCACAGGCCAAAACGGAAGAAAAATTTGTTCTGATTACGGAACTTGCCGATTGTGAGGCGGTGTTTGAAAAAGCGGCCAAACAAGAAAGAAGTGCATACCTTATATTGGAAGACGGAAAGGAAGAGTTGTCATTTGCAGCTCTTGCGCTTGCTTTTTCAAAAGAAGATATTTATGTAATATTGCCGCAGGGATTTGTGACAAAAGGTTATCTGACACAAAAACTGCAGGAACTTTCAAAAAAGTGTGAATTAACTTCTTTTGACTGCAAAAAGCAGTATGACTATGTATTGCAGAATCAGAATACAAAAATGACGGATATTCTGATTGCTGCATATCTGCTAAATCCGTTGAAAAGTAATTATTCGATAGAAGATATCGCAAACGAATATCTGGGAAATCTGTTAACGGAAAGAAATCGGATTTTACAAAAAATGTCGCTTTGCGAAGCAGCGGGGAAAATGCCGGAAGCATTTTTACAATATGCAGGCGAACGAATCAGTACGATTTTTAAAGTGACACCGATTCTGCTTGAAAAGTTAAAAAAGCAGGGTATGGAAAAACTCTTCTTTGAAATAGAAATGCCGCTTTCCGTTGTTTTGTATGAGATGGAGAGGGAAGGAATTCTGATAAACAAAGAGGAATTAAAGCGTTACGGAGAATCTTTAAAAGACAGAATTGATGAACTTGAAAAAATCATATACGAAAAAGCGGGTACTACGTTCAATATCAACTCTCCGAAACAATTGGGAGAAATTCTTTTTGAAAAGATGGGAATTCCGGGCGGAAAGAAAACGAAAACCGGCTATTCGACAGCGGCAGAGGTGTTGGAAAAATTATCCGAAGAGTATCCGATTGTTGCCGACATTCTGGAATATCGGGGACTTACAAAGTTAAAATCCACTTATGCGGACGGATTATATCAATGTATCGCTTCGGACGGGAGAATCCATACAACGTTTAACCAGACGATTACGGCAACCGGCAGAATCAGTTCGACGGAGCCGAACCTTCAGAATATTCCGATGCGGATGGAACTTGGAAGAAAAATCAGAAAAGCATTTATTCCAAAAGAAGGATATGTGTTTATGGATGCGGATTATTCGCAGATTGAACTGCGGCTTCTTGCACATATGTCTCGTGATGAACAATTGATAGAAGCCTATAAACAGGATGCAGACATTCACAGGATTACCGCATCAAAAGTATTTCACACGCCGTTTGAAGAAGTGACGGATTTGCAAAGACGGAATGCAAAGGCTGTTAATTTCGGTATTATATACGGTATCAGTTCGTTTGGATTAAGTCAGGACCTTGGTATCAATCGAAAAGAATCCGAACAATATATCAATGAATATTTTGAACAGTATCCGGATGTGAAACGATTTTTGGACGAAACGGTCGAACAGGCAAAACAGGACGGATATGTTACAACCCTGTACGGACGCAGAAGACCGATTCCGGAACTGAAATCTGCAAATTTCATGCAGCGTTCTTTTGGACAGAGGGTTGCGATGAATTCTCCAATACAGGGTACTGCGGCAGATATTATGAAGATAGCAATGATTCATGTATGGGAAGAATTAAAAAAGCGAAATCTTCAGTCAAAAATCTTGGTTCAGGTACATGATGAACTTTTACTGGAGGTTGCAAAAGAAGAAGTTACAATTGTAAAAGAAATTC
>JAQXIR010000041.1 GCA_029007885.1 Lachnospiraceae bacterium
TTTGCGAGAACTGTTTTGCTCGGTATGGAGGATTAATACGTGCTGCAGTGTTTTCCCGCTACTTTTGCACAAATCACGTTGCAAGAAATTGAGGAATGGTACAAATGTATGCATCAAACAAAACGCACTGCGAAAAGCCAAGACACTCTCCTGTATTCAGGAAAGTGTCCTTTTGCATTTGATTACGTTATTACAAATTTCTATTGTATCTCTTTGCCGCCAAACTGCTGATCCAGATAGCGGAAACCACAGTAGCCGTCTTCATTTAATAATGCCATTACATCAGTTCCCGCAGGAATGGTAACGGTATATTTCTTATGCTGATAGGTATAATTAATCGTAAGGTTCAGATTCGGCTTTTCTGACAGAGCTTCCATGACACTCTTATTAAAGCTAAACCAGACACTTGTATTAATCGTAAGTTCGGTTCCCTCTGCCTCTCTGATCTTCTTCTCACATAACCAGTTAAAGAACTGATATGATGTTAAATATTCTAAGGAACTCTCATCAATCCAGCCACAGGTGCTGCATTGCAGTCCTCTTATGCCGTCCTCTGTCTCAGTTGCTTCCCGAATCGTTGTGTACTCAAAATTGTGATTACAGGATTTATCTTGGGAACCATGGGACTCTGTGTACTCCAACAATACAACCGAATCGCACACTGGTTGACCACTACTTCCATAAATCTCAGTTACTTTCCAAGCCTTCCCCACACTTGAACCGCCGAAGACTTCAGTATAAGACATTACTGTATGAGGACCATCATGTCCTGTTTCATATTCTTGAGATTCTCCGGAAACATTACAATACTTTACTTTTTCTGTCGCAATCGTATCACCTGCATGTACAATTTTTCCAGTAGTCAAATTTCCATAGTTATACTCTGCCGCAGTCGCAAGCACTGGTGTAACATACCCCACCAATAACACAAGCATCAGACAAAACGCCCATAATTTCTTTTTCACTGCTTTATACATAATTTTCCTCCCACTTTCACGTGTTTAGAATATTTTACTGATTTTTTCCGTCATGTCAACTTTGTTAGCCTTCAATCATGAAATCAAGAAGTTTTTCTACATCTTTCGGTTCATGTGCAACGATTTCAAGTTCCGGAATTTCACCGTTTGAAAAAATCTTTGCTAAAGATACATACTGGCAGAGTTTTGATTTCAGATTCAGTCTGTCACCCTCTCCGGTAATCAGTTCCACTTTTCCTTCACAGGAGTCTACTACTTCAAAAAACTTATCAACATTACTAATATTCTTTACCTTCATTTTCTTTTCCTCCTCATTTCATCCCTTACTGTTTACGCCCCTAGTATATCACATTGTCCAAATTTGGCAACTCATTTTTGGTAATTTTTTACAATTTCTTGTAAAGTTGTTCAATGAGTTCAACGGAAAGAGCCGCCGACTCATTATCATAGCCGCCTATCAGCATGCCGCAATAATGTCCTTTTTGATCAAACATTCCGCATCCCGACATCCCCGGATAAGCTTCACAGTAATTATAAATCAGGAAGTCTTTGAATTCTTCCACATAAAAAGACGGATTTCCTACTGTTCCCTGTATGCACCGAAATGTATGGTCTTCATGGAACACGGCATATTGCATGGTATCGCCTTCCCTAATGAATGATAGCGGAAACCTTCTTCTAACCGGCTTTAATTTTTCCAAAGCTTCCTTCGTTATCTGTTCTTTAGAAACTTCCACAAATCCCACATCATGTTCCGAGGAAAAATATACTACTCTGCCCGGTAAGGATGTCCCGTCAAAAAAAGTGACAGTCACGCCATTCCCTCTCGTAAGAAGATGTGCTGTCGATACAATAATGATTCGTTCCTTTTCAATTGCATAAATCGAGCCGTTTGCATAATGGCTGCCGTCTATAATACCCGTCATGGACGGATACATTATTTCTTTGTCCGATACCGGCATAAAAAACCACATCACTGCAATCCATGCAATGAGCAGAATCTGCAAACTCAAAAAAATAATCCATTTTCGTTTCATGTTTTTCCCAAATCTGATAAGCAGGAACATAAGCCGGGTTATGTCGTGGATAATCATCTATCTAGAACTACCGTCGCCGGCAGTTTCAAGCGACCTACCTGAAAGCAGACCGGGCAAGTCTATCGCTTTCGTTTTGGTCTTGCTTCGGATGGGGTTTACATGTGCCCTCTCTGTTACCAGAAAGGCGGTAGTCTCTTACACTGCCTTTCCACCCTTACTCCCAAAGGGAGCGGTATATTTCTGTTGCACTTTCCTTGGAGTCACCTCCACCGGACGTTATCCGGCATCCTGCCCTGTGAAGCCCGGACTTTCCTCACCCGGTCTTACGACCGGCCGCGATTATCTGTCCTACTTATCAGTGATTATTATATGACAAATTAAACATTAAAACAACTTCCGCCTACAAATTCTTTTGCCAAAGAATTATTCGGAATGCTGTCATTCGGAATTCCGAGGAAGTATCCTAAAAATTTAAGCAGACGCTGTGCCTCGTAATACTCCGGTTCTCCTTTCTTAATTCCGTAGAGAAGCGGTTCTGCATAAGTCTTTAAGACTGCCAGTTCATAAATTAAGATGGAATTAAACATCACATCAGCACTTTCCTGATAAGGGAAAATATTCTTTTCTTCTCCTTTACGCACACTCGCCCACATCTGGAGAGTCCTTTTGGCACTTGCTCCTCTGGTTCTTGCATCCCGTACCATTCTGCGCAGAAGTCTGCCGTCCGTTGTCGGAATGCGGTTGTGTCCGTCAACATTAATGCTTGTCAGGGCACTGATGTAAATTTTGTATTTGCTTTCACTCGGAAGTGCATAAGACATTTTGTCATTGAGTCCGTGGATTCCTTCAATCACCAAAATATCATCCTCTCCCAGTTTTTGGAAGTTTCCGTTGTATTCACGATGTCCCGTTTTAAAATTAAATGACGGAATCTCTACCTCTTTTCCGGCAAGCAAGTCACACATATCCTGATTAAATTGTGTAATATCAATTGCTTCCAGACATTCAAAATCATAATCCCCATTTTCATCCTTCGGTGTCTTTTCCCGTTCCACAAAATAATCGTCTACCGCAATCGGGTGCGGTTTAAGTCCATGCGTCTGTAACTGAATGGACAGACGATGTGAAAACGATGTTTTTCCAGAAGAAGAAGGACCTGCAATCATGACAAATTTTATGCCTTCCCTATTTACGATTTCGTTGGCAATTTCTGCAATCTTCCGTTCCTGTAACGCTTCCTGCACAAGAATGATATCGGAAAGATGTCCCGCACAAATCTGATCATTTAAGTCTCCGACAGTGCCGATTCCCATTTCATATCCCCATTCTGTCGAATCATACAGTGCGTGGAATAATTTTTCCCTTGGTTCAAATACCGATAGTTGTTTTGGAGTATTCTGATTGGGAAGTAACAATAAAATTCCGTTTTCATACGACATTAATTCAAAATAGCGGATATAACCGGTACTCGGCAGCATATAGCCGTAGTAATAGTCATAATATCCGTCAATACAATATACATTTACACTGGAACTCCTACGATAGCGGAAAAGTTTTACCTTATCGTACATACCCTGCTTTTCAAACAATGCAATTGCCTCGTTAATCGGATACGGTTCCTTTTTGATTGGAAGGTCCATTTCTACAAGTTCCCGCATACGTGCAGAAACTTTTGCAATCAGTTCATCCGTTGCTTTAAAATCTCCCTGTACGGAACAAAAATATCCGTCTCCGATTGCAAATTCCACCTTAATCTTGCCCGCTACGATGGATCCCACCACATCACTGACTGCTTTTACAAGAAGCATGGTTGCGCTTCGTTCATATGTTTTATGACCGATATTGTCTGACAACGTGATAAAAGAGAGTTCCGCATCCTTCCCGACGCATTTGGAAAGTTCCCGAATTTTTCCGTTCTCAATGACAAGTGCAATCGTATCATCATATTCTTTCTGATATTCATCCGCAATCCGTTCAAATGTCATTCCTATCGGATACTCTTTACATACTCCGTTAATTGTTATTTTTGCCATACCCTTCTCCTCTCCTGTTTACAAAATCCGAAACGGTGCTTCTTCTTTCGCCGAAACAACCGTAATCTGCGGCAGTTCCCTGAAAAAGAACTCCTTCATATACGGAACAAAGATTTTCTCCAATCCATAATGTCCTGCATCAATTACCGCAATTCCCTGTGCGACCGCGTCCATACCCGGATGATGGCCGATATCCCCCGTAATCAGTACATCCGCACGCTTTTCTTTGGAAATATTAACAAAATCCTTCCCGGAGCCGGGTACGACCGCCGCCCGCTCCACCGCCATGTCCAAGTCCCCAAAAACTTTGACATGTTCAAGGTTAAAAACATCTTTACAATATCCGGCGCATTCTTCCAGCGTCATAATCTGAGGCAGCAACCCGATTCGTCCGATTCCCTCTTTGGATATATCGTCCTCATATGTAATCTCAAGTACCTCCCGCTTCTTAAGATTCATCTCATCGGCAACCGCATCTGCCATCCCCATGACATCAAAATTCGTATGCATTGCATAATAACAGATATCATGACGAAGAAGTTCCATCATTCTTCTTCCCACAAAATCATCGGATACTACCCGTTTCAATGGGGAAAAAAGCAGCGGATGATGGGTAAGCAGCATGTCGACGCCGTTAGTGACTGCCTGTTGTATGACACTGTCGCTTGCATCCAGTGCAATCATCACTTTTGTCACTTCTTTTTCCCATCTGCCTGCCAAAAGACCGACATTGTCCCAGTCTTCCGCATAGGAAACGGGAGAAAGCGTTTCCAGTTTTTCAATCAATTCCCTGCATCGCATCATTTTTTCTCCTTAGCGAAAATACGTCAGTGCTTCTCTGATGATTTTCTGCTTTTGTGAAATTTGTGCTATTGTTTCTGTATCATTTTCCCTAATTTGTCTGCAAATATGGTCAAACTTGTCAAGTTCCCGTTCCAGATATTCCTGCAAAACAGGATTTCTTTGTTGTAACAGAAGCGGGCCGAACTGTTCTTCTGCCGGATTAAGCGGTTCTTTTTCATTTTTGCCCGCCGTTTTATGAGGCACGGCTTTTAATATCTGATAATACTTTCCTTCATCCAGAACCATATTTTCTTCCGCTATTAAAAATCCGTTTTCAATCAGAAAGCGTCTAACAAAAAAAACCTCAGACTGTGGCTGTAAAATTATTTCCTGCATCAAACGTGCTTTTGTTAGTCCGTCCGATAAGATTTTTACCGTCAGTCTGCCACCCATTCCGGCAATAATTGCCGCATCCGCTTCCGGTTTTTCATCCATCCCAATCTTTTCCATTCCGTCTGATTTGCGGACTTCTATGTAATCTGACAGTCCTCTCATGGAAATGTGCTCTTTGGCACGTTCAAGCGGTCCGTCATTTACATCCATTGCCAGAACTTTTTTACAAATCCCATGCTGAATCAAATAGATGGATACAAATCCATGGTCACAGCCGATATCCGCAACCGTATTCTGCTTTGAAACCATATCTGCGACTGCAGTCATACGTTTTGAAAGGACAATCTTTTTTTCCTGCTCCATATTAGTCAAGATAATCCTTCAATTTTCTGCTTCTGCTCGGATGGCGAAGTTTTCGGAGCGCTTTTGCCTCAATCTGTCTGATACGCTCACGGGTGACATTAAATTCCTTTCCGACTTCCTCTAAGGTTCTTGCCCGTCCGTCGTCTAATCCGAAACGCAGACGCAATACCTTCTGTTCTCTGTCTGTCAGCGTACTTAAAACTTCTACCAGCTGCTCCTTTAACAGAGTAAACGCTGCTGCATCGGCAGGTACCGGAACATTATCATCCTGAATGAAATCGCCAAGATGGCTGTCTTCTTCCTCTCCAATCGGTGTCTCTAAAGATACCGGTTCCTGGCTGATTTTCAGGATCTCTCTTACACGCTCTACCGGCATATTCATCTCCTCAGCAATTTCTTCAGGCGAAGGTTCTCTGCCAAGTTCCTGTAAAAGTTGTCTGCTGACGCGAATCAGTTTATTGATGGTTTCTACCATATGAACAGGAATACGGATGGTTCTTGCCTGGTCAGCAATAGCTCTTGTAATCGCCTGACGAATCCACCATGTTGCATAGGTGGAGAACTTATAGCCCTTTCTGTAATCAAACTTTTCAACGGCCTTAATAAGGCCAAGATTTCCTTCCTGAATCAGATCAAGGAACAGCATGCCACGTCCGACATATCGTTTTGCGATGCTGACAACAAGTCGAAGATTTGCTTCTGCGAGTTTTTTCTTGGCTTCTTCGTCGCCCATCTCCATTTTCTTAGCAAGTTCAATTTCTTCCTCTGCACTAAGCAGCGGAACTTTACCGATTTCTTTTAAATACATTCTGACAGGGTCTTCAATACTGATTCCTTCCGGCACGGAAAGATCAATTGACTCAACGTCTACTTCGTCCTCCTCCGTCAGAACAATTTCCTCGTCTTCAATCAGCTCATCATCATCATCGTCACTGATTCGCAGAACATCAATGCTGTTCTGCTCAAGAGTCTCCAAAATCTTATCAAATTGTTCTTCTTCAAGCTGCATGTCGTTGAAATATTCATTTATTTCCTGATATTCCAAAACATTCTTTTTCTTCTTGGCAATATTTAAAAGATTTTTCAGTTTCTCCTCAAATTTTGCCTGTGTAACTTCATCCATTGTGTATTCCATCCTTCCATTTAATATAATCTTGTGGTAGTTACCCTTATTGTTATCCTCATTTTAAAGAAATATGCGTTTTGCTAAGTTCTTCCAGTGCTTTTTTGCCTTCTACAGCCAGTTTTAAGGCATTTACATCGCCGGAAAGCTGTTGCATATGATATTCATAACTGTTTTTCTTGACGGCAAGCAATACATCATGAAATGCTTTTTCCTTTGCCTGCTCGTTTTCCATCTCTATCAGTTTTGTATTAAACAGACCGGCAACTTCTCTCTGTTCCTCTTCATCTTCAAACAGAGAAACAATGGACGCCGGTTCGCAAACACCGCTTTTTAATCCTTCCAAAAGATGTCCCGCAACTTTTTGATACAGTTCTTCCGTAAAGTCCTCGGCAGAAATGTATTTTTCAATTTTAGGATAAAGCTGCGGCTCTTCCGCAAGCCATGTCAGCAAAAGCCGCTGGGAGCGCTTTATGGAATCCTGTGGAGTATTCTTTTTCTGGATTCCCGATTTCGGGCGTTGCAGCGGTTGTGCCAGTCCCGTCTTTGCCGCATAGGAATTTACCATACTGCGCAGACTTTCAAATCCGATATGGTATTTATCCGCAACTGCCTCAATATAATTTTCCCGTTCCACCTCTTCGGAAAACGCGCAGAGTTTCTTTGCAATTTCCCGATGAAATTTCGTTTTTTCTTCCGGGTCCTTTGTATCAAAATCACGCTCCAACATACGGATTTCAAAGAAGAAACTGTTCTCTGCACGGTCAAGTCTTTCCTGAAATGCTTCCGCACCTTTATTCTTGATAAACTCATCGGGGTCCTTGTACGGTTCTAAGTTCAAAACCTTTCCTGTCAGACCTACTTCTCTTAAAATTCCGATTGCACGCAATGCCGCCTTGACTCCGGCACCGTCACTGTCATAGGAGAGAATAACCGTGTCCGTAAAGCGCCTTAACAGATTTGCCTGTCCTGCGGTAAATGCCGTACCCAGTGAAGCAACTGCCTGCGTAAATCCCGCCTGATGCATGGAGATAACGTCCATATATCCCTCACAAAGAATTATATTTTCTCTGCGTGAACTTCTGGCAAAGTTCAGTCCGTACAGATTACGGCTCTTATCAAAAATCATGGTTTCCGGAGAGTTTAAATATTTCGGTTCCCCCTCTCCCATAACACGCCCGCCAAAGGCAATGACTCTATGGTTGATATCCTGAATCGGAAACATGACCCTGTTCCAGAATTTATCGTGGGTGCCTCTCTTTTCATCAAAAATTCCAAGTCCCGCCTGTACAATCAATTCATCGGAATACCCTTTTTGTTTTAAATACTTTACCAGGTCATCGGAAAACTTGTTAGAATAGCCGATTCCGAATTTTTTCATCGTCTCATCCGTTAATTGTCTTTCCGTCATGTATCGGTATCCTGTTTTTCCCTGTGGTGCCCGCAACTGATAATAAAAATACTTTGCTGCCTCTTTGTTAATCTCTAAAAGAACGGCTTTTTTACTCTCCGTCTTTTTCATTTCCTGTGAATACTCAATTTCGGGCAGTTTGATTCCGGCTCTGTCTGCCAGTACTTTGACTGCCTCCGGAAATGTGTCGTTTTCATAATTCATCAAAAACGTAAAAACATTTCCTCCCGCCCCACAACCGAAGCAGTAATACATCTGCTTAGTGGGAGAAACGGAAAAAGACGGTGATTTTTCATTATGAAACGGACATAATCCGAAATAGCTGGCGCCCTTCTTCTGTAAGCGTACATATCCCGAAACCACATCTACAATATCATTTCTTGCTCTGACTTCTTCAATCAGCTCATCCGGATAATACATCTTTCATCCTTTCCTTTTTGTCAAACTTCCCGTATCAATCAACCATGCCAGGATTTCGGTATAAAAAGTTCTTCATATTTTGCAATAGCAAAGCGATCCGTCATCGCTCCGATATAATCACATACCACCTGCTCTTTTGCTTCTCCGCTGTTAATCAGATTCAAAAACTCCCGTGGAAGCAAGTCCAAATGTTTCAGATAATACTCATACAACGTCTTCATCAGACTTTCTGCTTTTCCTTCCTCGCTTTTCGCTTCCGGATTGGTATAGACATGTTCAAACATAAACTGTCTAAGTTCCTGCATCGCTGATGCTACCGGCTTAGACATCATAATCTCGTTTTTCCCGTAACTGGTTGTTACAATATCATGGATAAAATGATCCAAACGCTCTCCTGTCGTATAACCGATAACTTTTCTGATGGAAAGCGGCACATCTTCTTCGGTCAGAATGCCACCACGAATCGCATCATCCATATCGTGATGAATATAAGCAATTTTATCCGAAAAACGCACAATCATGCCTTCCAGCGTATTTGGTTTGCCGCTGGTCTGGTGATTTAGTATTCCGTCTCTTACTTCATAGGTAAGATTCAGTCCCTGACCATTCTTTTCCAATACATCAACAGTACGCAAGCTCTGCTTATTATGTTCAAATCCAAACGGACAGACCTCGTTTAATGCTCTCTCACCGGCATGCCCAAACGGAGTATGTCCCAAATCATGACCAAGTGCAATTGCTTCCACCAAATCTTCATTTAACTGCAATGCTTTCGCTATGGTGCGCGCATTCTGTGATACCTCTAAGGTATGGGTCAATCTGGTCCGGTAATGATCTCCCTCCGGTGTTAAGAAAACCTGTGTCTTGTCCTTTAATCGCCTAAATGACTTACTATGCAGAATCCTGTCTCTGTCACGCTGAAAAACAGGGCGGATATCACACTGTTCTTCTTCCCGCACTCTTCCTTTGGAATTCATGCTGAGCGTCGCATACGGACTAAGATATACTTTTTCCCAATTCTCAAGGCTTTCGCGAATTGTCATTTTTTCCTCCTGGATTCCTTCCTTTTAAAGGCTCTATCCTAAATATTCTGCGTATTTTTTTAAAATCCTTTATTTTTCAAGAAAAGACATGAAAAAAGATTGTCACAATCCCGGTTATCCGTCTATAATAGTATCGTGAGATTGCTGATACTTTTACAGCATTTCCATACTATCTGAACCGAACGCGAGGTGCACATGAAAAATCCTTTTTCCAACTCTTCATCCGATTCTGTCTGGTATAATCTGGATCTGTCTGCAATCGTTTATCCGACATTGCAGCGTCGGGATTTTTCCTCCGTCTACCGTCTTTCCGTTCTGTTAACGGAAAAAGTCGACCCTGTTATTCTGCAAAAGGCAGTAGACCTTACGCTCCAACGTTTTCCCACCTATAAAGTGGCTATGCGAAGAGGACTGTTCTGGCGTTATCTGGAGCCGAACAATCGTCCCGGGCCTTATGTCCGTCCCGATATCCGTAACTTCTGTATGCCGATGTCATTTCATTCGGATAACCGCTACCTAATTCGCATCTATTATTATCAAAAACGTATTTCCGTCGAAATTCACCACAGTCTTGGAGACGGCAACGGTGGAATGTGTCTGTTAAAGACTTTGACTGCCGTATATCTTCGCCTATGCGGTCATTCCATATCCGACGGATTTGGTGTACTTGATATCAATACATCGCCCTCTCCCGGTGAACTTGAAGATGCCTATATGAAATATTCCAACTTAAAATATAAGCCACCCCGTCCTATGGAAAAAGCATACCGGGTGCGCGGTACCAGAGAACCGGTACACACATTTCATGTGATTGGCGGCATTATGTCTGTTTCTGAGGTCCAAAAGGCAGCAAAACGCTATCATGCAACAATAACAGAATACCTTAATGCTGTTTTACTGTATGCGCTGCTGCAGAAGCAAAAATCGGAATTTCATTTAAAACTTCGCCCCGTAAAACTTGCGATGCCGATTAATCTAAGACGGTTCTTTCCTTCCCAAACTCTGCGGAATTTTATTACGATGATTTATCCGTCCATAGACCCAAGACTCGGGGAATACAAGTTCGAAGATATTGTCACACATATACATCACTATATGCATCTTTATATTGAAGAAAATTATCTGCGCGGTGATATTACGACAAACGCTGCCGCACAACGCAATCCGATTGCCCGCATTACACCGCTTTTTATCAAAGATTTGGTCGTCCGGACATTTTATGCAAGAGTGCAGGATAGAAACTCTTCTGCAGGAATTACCAACATGGGACGGCTCGAACTTCCCGAAGATATGAAACCGTATATCGACCGCTTTGATATTTATATGGGAATCCCCTATTCCTCACGAACGAACTGTGCCGTTATCAGTTTTGAAAACACGCTGACCGTGAATTTTGCAAGTTGTATCGTCGAATCCGATATCGAACGTAATTTTTTCAGAAAACTTGTAGAAGACGGTATTGAAGTAACCATCGAATCCAATCGCGAATAAACCAGGGAGGTTTTTATGTCATATTGTGTAAACTGTGGTGTAAAGCTGGAAGAATCATTGACAAAATGTCCGCTTTGCAATACACCTGTCATCAATCCGAATATCTTAAAAAGAATGGAGCCGACTCCTGCTTATCCGCAGAAATCGGCAACTATGGAAGAAGCAAGAAGACACGATTGGGGAATCCTTTTGACAATCGTTTTATCTGCAACTGCCATTAGCTGCGGTCTTTTAAACCTGTTTGTCTTCCGTAGCGGTATGTGGTCGCTTTTAATTATCGGCGCCTGTATTCTAATCTGGGTTTTTGCACTTCCAACCGTTATTTACAGCAGAATACCCATTTATTTTTCACTGCTTTTTGACGGATTTGCCGTGGTGGTTTATCTGTACATGATTTCACGGGTCACTCCGTCTGATCATTGGTTTTTCTCTCTTGCGCTTCCGATTACACTCCTTGTCACTTTCGAAATGATTGTATTTGCATTTCTCTACCGCAAAGTTTCGCATTCGTTTCTGGCAATCGCGCTATACTTTTTTATTGAAATACCGATTCTTTGTATCGGTATTGAACTGCTTACACGGCTTTACTTTGCCGCACCCGTACGTCTTGTCTGGTCTGCTATCGTACTTGTACCCTGCGTAGTAATCGTATTTGCTCTTATCACAGTACTTTCCAGAAAGCGCCTTCGTGATTCCATTCGCAGAAGATTACATTTTTAAGCATAAAAAGACAGAGTGAATTACATTCCTGTCATTCACTCTGTCTTTCTTTTACACATTCCCTTCGTTTTTTTGTTTATATTTTTCCCCATACATATAAACAAAATCTACCCATTCATAAATGCGTTTTAAAAATTTGGCATTGTCCATCTTATTAATTGTTTTAATCAGCTCCTCCCTATAGAATTCCTTTTCCTCCTGTATTTGTGAATTTTCGCTCATTTTTCCCCCTTTTTACAAATTGACAGAACTTTTTACACAATGTTATTATATATTTTATAATTTATCATTTTTTGAAGAAGGTGAAAACTCCGTGAAACAAGAAAATTTGAACAAACTCTCGCAAAATTTGACGGCAGACCGAGATGATTATATGAAAAGTTTTCGTCATAATTTGGATGTTTATATTGCGGAGAAAGATATTACGCTACGGGAGATTTCCGAAGAATCCGGAATCCCGTTTTCGACTTTGAATACCCTGCTCTACGGCAATGCCAAAGACTGTAAACTCTCTACTGTCATTGCATTGGCAAGAGCCTTACATATCAGCATGGATGAACTGGTCGGTGCCGAAACAATCAGTAACCTTTCCAGAGAGTCCCTTGTTATTTGTCGGAATCTTCCCGAAAATGCGTTGTATCTTGTCCGCTGGTTCATCAGACACCAGCAAAGGATCTATAACAATATGCCGCACGGGAAGAAAATCATCAGTGTCATGAAACCGCTTTGTCTGGCAAACGGAAATCTCAAACCGACAAATGATTTTACGCCTCTGGATATCAGTCATTTGAGCAAAAATCTAAGACCCAAAATTTTTATTGGGTTTCAACTTCCCTGTGAGCACTATATGCCCCACTACAGCCCTTATGATATTCTTCTGGTTGCCAATGACCGTAATGCAACTAATGCAGAGCATACTTTGATTATTATGGATGGTAATTTATTTATTGCACAGAGAGTGGAAGAAACAGAAAACGGGGAAAAAGTCATTAAATATTACAGCATCCGCGACAAGAAATTCCGAGCATATGAAAAAGACGTGGATGAAGTAATCGGTTATATTGCTTGTGTAGAAAACCGGCAGGAATAAATCCCTGCCGGTTTTATTACTACATCTTCTGAAAACTCGATGTCCCTATTCTCTTGCCTTCTTTATGTAACCCAAGTAACCGCGAAGCAAGTACACAAGTGCAAAGCACAACAAGTTCGCGATTACTTAGGAAACGGAATTATTCCCGTTTAAATTTAAACATTTTATAGTTTTTTTATCAATAAATATGGTATTAAACGACATTGAAACGGCGCGAATCGACATTAAAATAATCATTGATTCATGTAAATCGCCAGAGCTTTTTTAGCGTCGCTGCTGTTTTGGATAAATTTAATCTCTGAGATGTCAAACAAAATGCACCCGCAATGACCTTTGAACGTCGGAAAACAGATTACTTTGATATAAGTGTCGATTTCCGGGCTAAAGTCAATCATCTCCAATTTTTCTCCGTAAAGAGTAGCACGTTCATAACTTCTAAGCCACTTGGAATCCATGTTGGCAAACAGACTGCTAAAAGAACTATCAATCAGTTGTTCAAGCGGTAATTTTTCCAGTTTTGCCAGTGCCGAATTTCCATATCGAAAAATCCAGTCAACGGCATGCCTTTCCTCATTAAATACCATTTCGATATCCGTAAATGCAAATGGCATATTATCAAAACTTCTGTAATGATTACGGTATTCTTCTTTTGTTGTCGGAATATCGTCCCTGGCGAGGTTGCTTATCATATTCTTCTGTTTTTCATGAAACTGCTCAATAATCTCGTTTTTCTTTCGTATTGTGTATGTCAGAGACTCACCATTACTTAAGTTAATATTATCTGTGATATCATGTATCGCCATTGCTGATACGACACATCCGCGGTGTACTTTGATAAAATCATCACCAAGTTCCTTCTCCAGCTTTGAAATCGTCATTCTCGTTTCATATATCTTCCCTCCGCTAACATGTATCTCAGCATTTCTCCCCATCATTAGGACATAAAGAATCGTGTTGACATTAAGCACAATTTTTCTTTTATTGGAAATGACTGTTATAAATTTTGCTTCCTTCAATTCCTGTTCCTCCGTTTCGTAAATTCTTAAAACTCCAAGTTTAATGCCAACCTAGCTTCTGTACAAAAAAAGCCTTAGGTTTCCACCTAAGACTTTATCTTATAATGCGGAAGATGGGACTTGAACCCACACGAGAATACACCCACAAGATCCTTAGTCTTGCCTGTCTGCCAATTCCAGCACTTCCGCATGCTGTGACAAAATTTTTATTTTGCACCGCAAGTAGTATATTATCATGTAATATTTATAAAGTCAACAAATATTTTCATAATCATTTTCAGAATCTGTCTAATTCTTCAAAGACTCCGCCTACATCTGCAAAGACAAAAAAATACATCGGAATAACCGATGTATTTTGTCAAATCAAAGTGCAGGAAAAGGGACTTGAACCCTCATGATATTGCTATCACACGGACCTGAACCGTGCGCGTCTGCCATTCCGCCATTCCTGCAAGCGAATTTTATTGTATATGGTTTTCCTTGACTTGTCAAGTAGTAAATGTAGAAAACCGATACGTAAAAAGTACCTCCGTACCATAGCAAAGATACGGAGGTTTTATATTCTATTACTTTTAGATGATGCTGTTTAGTAGATTTCCCGAAGAATATGTATCGCTATAGGAACCGCTACTGGTATAGTTCTTCGCTTTGTTGGCTTCACTTGTAGCATTGGTGCCGATTAAGGATGCTTTGGTAGCAACGGAATATGCAAATGATGTATTGCCGTTAAAAAGGCTTTTCAGCGTCGTGATATCGGATGCCTTAAACTTTTTCTCGTCAACAGAAAGTGTCTTATCATCATTTACGGTAATGCCTGCTTTTCCAAGGGAATTCTTATAATTGGATACAAGACTCTTAAGGCTCTCCGTTTCTCTGTTAATGCTTGAAGAAGAAACATCCGCGCCTTTCCCTATAAAAGAATTATATTTCTGAATAAAATCATTGGCAGCATCATAGATTGCATTAACATCATAGCCGCGTACAGTGCTTGTCGTTCCGTCACTTTCTGTCGTAGTGATATCTTTTTCTTTAAACAAAGAATCTGTACCTTTATTAATCAGTTTTGCCGCAGAAGTCTGCAATGCAGATGCCTCCGTAGAAACTGCTGTCAATTCCTTTACGGCAGTCTCACTGCTTGTACTTGCCTTTTTCTTATCTTCTGATTTTGCAGCCGAGTCTGTAGCAGAACTGTCCTTTGCATAATATGCACGTAACAGTTTGCCGTAACTTCCGTTCTTAATACTGTTGTAATCGGAAAAGTTAAAATCCAGCATAGAACTGCCGGTACGATTGGATGTACCGAGACTGTTAAACAAATAACTGTAATCCGTTCTGGGTGTAATATTAATACTCATACGCACTCCTTTGATTATTTACCTGCATCCTTGCATTTGTTACACTTTTACACCTTTATACTAATACTAATCGTCAAATTTTACAAGAGACTTAACCTTTTTCTTGTGTTTTTTTAAGTTTTCTCCAACTATTTCGAAAAACTGCTGAATAATATTTCGTATCGTTTCTTTTGTCGCATCATCGACGTCTTTCATAACATTAATCATTCCTATCATACTCTTCTTCCAGTCCATCGTGATTTCAATCGTTGTTTTGACATCACTGCCTTCAATTACGGAAAAGAACGTTTCAACAAATGTCTCTAACTGTTTGTCATCCAAGCCAAGAATCCATTCATTTAATGAATCATTCATGAATTTTTTACTCTTATAGATGTCATCAGCCCATTTAAAATCATCCTGTTCCACAATCCAGGTATAAGGATTATGCTGCAATACACCAAAGGTAGAACTTTCTACTACTTTATATTCTTCATGATTTTCCAAAATCATTCCTACTAAAGAAGAATGCGGAATTCTCTTTTTTACACGCCCCTTAATTTTGGCGAAATCACCGCTTTGTAAGATTTCCGGTCGAAATCCCGGACCGTCAAAACTGTAAATTTCCCGAATCCTGCACTGAATCTCATCTGTAGCATTCATTGATGAATACACTGATAAATTTCCACCCTTGGAATGACCACAGACAATAAAATCTCCCTCAATTCGCAGACCGACCTGATTTAGATAAAGCACGGAAAGTCGCTGACCCGGCACCGGTTTTCTGAATGCCATATTAAAGTCTTCTTTCCAGCCAATGATATTTTCATCCGTCCCGCGATACACAACAACAGGGAGTGCCCCTTGTGGGAAACAGGTAATTGCAGAAAATTGTGTTTCTACTTCTTCGTCAATAATATCCGTGAAGAAATTGCATTTCATACCATTAAAGCGCCTGCCGTCTGCCATTCCATAAAACAGCGCCCTATTATCCTTCTCATAACGTTCGTCTGAAAACACGATTTCTTCCCGCATCCTCTTTTTCATCTCTAAAACGGAAATGGGTTCTGCGCTGTCTGTCAGTTTTGGAACCAGTCCGTCAAATTTTAAATATGAAAACTGTGCAAGAACAAGTGCATCTACTTCATTAAACGGCTTTTTTGAAAAAGGAATATCACCGAATTCTTTCAGATACTCTACAATATGTCCCATCCTTTTATCCGCTCCCATCTTCACACAAAGTTTTATGAATACATCAATATTTTGCCATTAAGTGTCCTATATTCTTAATCAGGACAGATACTGTGCCATCATCATTTGTAAGAAACTCTACACTCTTTGTATCTTTATACTGGTCCATCGGAATCTTAATCTCAATCCCGGTATCCGTATACAAGCATTGTTTCTGATATTTCCGGATTGTATTTTCATTCTGCGGTACAACTTCCTGCTTTACCATATCGTATTTTTCCATTTTTTCCTGAAAATCATTCCGCATGGTAAGGTCACCTTCAAATACACGGTCTGCCAGATCTTCTACCACAAACCCACCGTTTTTTTCCAGTTCTTCCTGAATAATACTCTTTGCTTTCATATGTGCTTCACAGGCCGTATATTCATCAAGGTTATCTTTCTGTACATGTTCAATTGCTTTCGTTACAATAGATAGTTTCGTCTTCGGTGAAAGGCTGCTGTTACATTTTAAGAAAAGATAAGAAAAATAATTCGTCTTTTCCCCGTTTACTTCATATTTCTTTTCAATCAAGCGTATCGAACAGTCGCTCATTCTAATAATGGCAGCCTCTGTCAGTTTCTGGCTTTCTGAAGGAAATATCGCTTTAAATTTTACAATCTCATTTACGTTTTCTTCCCCAACGGTTGCCGTTCTATGCGTATATTCAGAGCGAAGATTCATCTTTAGAATTCCCAGATACCGGTCATCACGATCACGAAAATAAACAACAACAAGATCTGCCGATGGAATTTCCACATTACTATTCATTATGGAATATAAGGATTCTGCAATTTCTTTACTGATTTTTACAAAGTCTTCCTCTCGATATTCCTCTAACATAGTAAAAATCTCAGATTCTTCATAAAATCGACACTGTTTACTATCATCACCTGACGCTATTTTGTAGATATGTTCCTTTAGGAAATCAGCAAAATCAGAACCAAAATCAATTTCCGTATCCGACAAAACCGGCATTCCTACTGTCGCATCCAATATATGAATGATTACTCTTTCAATACGTATTTCTTCTTTCACCATTTTCTTATGTTCCTATTCCTATTTTTTCAGTCCGTAAACTCCAAAATTCTTATTTTCTTCCGGAAACATCCATTCAAAAACATCTGTTGATTCATCTTCGTTTTCCAGATACTTCCACACAGCTACTTTTCCGAGTACATTTGTCCGATTGACAAGCGGTTGAAAAACACCCTTTTTGGCATTAGCACTCCAATCACGCGTATGCGTTTCATCAGAAATTGTCATGATGTACATTTCACCATCGTAATACCCATCCTTAAAGGTACCTATCACATTAGCAAAATTATATATATTTTCCATCTGCTCAAAATCATACTCGAAATGTTCCTGGCCCTTTCCATTCGGATAATCATTGGCAAATTCACCATTATAACTGTGTTCTATAACACCTTTTGATCCATTTACAGTCACAGGCTTATCCGGATAGATTTTTAGCCACATTCCTTCTCCATCCCGCATACCATGTTTAAAGTCTCCGCAATAATACGTATTTTCCGCATAAATTGCAATCCCGTTACCGTGGGGCAGCCCGTTTTTGTCCGTATCACCGTAATAGTAGTAATTGTCTGTTCCCGATAAGGAGTCGGTAATCGCACGTAATCTCGGCAAGCGTATCAAGTCCGCTACCGCATCCAATTTGTATTCTGACCAATAGGAATATAGTTCTTCCAGTTGCCAATCGCCTTCCGTATATTCTTGCATCTTCTTAGCAGAATAATACTCCTCTGTTGTGCTCCCAAAGGAAGAATCCTGTGTCTCTTTTAACTCTGAATTCTGCAAACTATCGACAGCCGTCTCCTGCACATTTTCTTCAGTCCGCTCAATTTCTGCCTCTGATGTAATGTTTGCAGTACTTGCGACATTCACTTCTTTTGTATTCTGTTTATCAACATTAATCTCTCGTTTTACAATCAGAAACATTGCGATAAGTGACAATACAATCAGTGCCACAAGACCCGCAATAATTTCTCTATTTTTCCATTCATGCATAGGATATCACCTTTCTTCCTGCTATTATTCCCTTCTCATGCTATTATCTTATCAATCAATAGCGAAAGAATTATTACAGGAATCTTAGTTTTTTCTTAATCCCATTTCTCTTTTGTCATTCCCTATTATTCCGGAAGTTTACAAACATCAATCCACTTTTCGCATTTCGATGCTTTTTCTAATTCTTCCAACGTCAAGACTACACAACTACTATCACTTCCGGCTGCCGGGAGAACCGTATCAAATCTTTTTAATGAAACATCCAGATACACTTTTATGCCGTCCTGTGGCAGATTAAATGGACATACTCCGCCGATTGCATGTCCTGTATAGGCAATTACTTCCTCTGCAGTAAGCATCTTTGCCTTTGTATGAAATTCTTCCTTATATTTATGGTTATCAATTTTCGCATCACCGGCAGCTACCACCATGATTGCGGAATCTTCTATCTTAAAAGTAAGCGACTTTGCAATTCTGGCCGGAATAACACCTGCCGCCTGTGCCGCAAGTTCAACGGTTGCGCTGGAAGTTTCAAACTCTTTTACTTTGCCTTCCAGTCCATACTGTTTTAGATAATTCTTCACATTTTCTACTGACATAATATCATCCTCCATCTGCTTTCCACCGCTTAAAATATACCATAGAAAAAGGATATCGTAAATAATTTCATTTACGATATCCTTTAGGGGGAACTACAAATAATGAATATTTTCTTATTTTGCTTTCTTTCTTGTTCTTACGTCAAATGCAACTGCAATAATGAAGATGATACCTTTTACGATGTACTGATAAGAAATATCTACACCCATCAGGTTCATACCATTTGTAAGAGACATGATAACCAAAGCACCGATAATTGTATTCGTTACTTTACCAATACCACCGCTTACTGCAACACCACCGATATAGGAAGATGCGATTGCATCCATTTCGAATGCAACACCGGCATTCGGCGTAGCGGACTGCAGTCTGGATGTATAAAGAATACCTGCTAAAGCAGCCAAAACACTCATGGAGCAGAATGCAAACAATGTTACTTTCTTAACATCAACACCGGAAAGTTCAGCAGCCTGATCATTTCCACCGATACCATAGATATAACGTCCGAGACATGTTTTATTTAACATGAAGTTATATCCGATTAATACAACACCTACGATTACTGCTGTCCACGGAATACCCTGATATCTTGCAAGTACTGTGATAATTAACATAATCAATGCAGAAACAAATACCAATCCTGTAATAAATACCGGAGTAGATGTAACCTTGAAGTTGTATTTCAATTTATTCTTACGTGCTTTAATCTGTCCAAAGATAACAAGTACAACTGCTACGATACCAATTAACATTGTCAGCACATGAATGCTGCCATCGCCAACCGGAAGATCCGGAATAAATCCATTAGACAATGCATTGAATGTCTTATCAGGAATAATAATAGTACCGGTTTCCTGAAGTGTTAATGCCAAAAGTCCTCTGAATATGAACATACCAGCAAGTGTTGTAACGAATGCCGGAACACCTACTCTTGTAACAAGAGTACCCTGATATAAACCAATCAGTAATCCCACAAAAAGTACAATCAAAATCGTAAGCCATACATTAACTTCATACTTTGTAAGAAGGATTGCTGCAATAGCTCCGGAAAAGCCTGCTACATAACCTACAGACAAATCAATGTGTTTCAAAATTAAGATTAGTGTCATACCAATAGCAAGAACTGCTACATATCCTGCCTGATTAATCAAGTTTGCAATATTTCTTGCCTGAATAAATCCACCGTTAGTTTTGATTGTGAAAAATACCATAATCACTACGAGTGCGATATACATCATGTAGTCTCTGATATTTGATTTTAATAATGATACAATTTCAGATCCCAGTCCTGCTTTCGCTTTGGCTGTATCGTTTTTATTTTCGCTCATTTTCATATCCTCCTGTCATATTTCCTATGACTGAACAGCCATAGCCATAACTTTCTGTTCTGTTGCTTCTTCTGCTGATAATTCTCCCATAATCTTTCCTTCTGACATAACATAAAGTCTATCGCTCATACCAAGAACTTCAGGAAGTTCGGAAGAAATCATAATAATGCTCATTCCCTGTTCTACGAGTTGATTCATAATTGTATAAATCTCGTATTTTGCACCAACGTCAATACCTCTTGTAGGCTCATCCAGAATCAATACCTGAGGTTTGGAGAATAACCATTTTGCAATCTGTACTTTCTGCTGGTTACCACCACTTAAATTATTAACCTTCTGTTCAATAGAAGGAGCCTTGATATTGATACTTTCTTTATACTCGTTTGCAACCTTAATCTCTTCATTTTCATTAATTGCAAGACCGTTTTTCAGAGATTTGATATTCGCAAGGGAAATGTTATACTTAATATCCTGAATCAAGACAAGGCCATTTCCTTTTCTGTCTTCTGAAACATATGCAACTCCGGCTTTAATTGCCTCTGAAGGATTTTTAAAGTTCACTTTTTTGCCGTTTAATTCAATCTCTCCGTTTGTGATCTTGTAACCCGGCGTATTTCCGAATACGCTCATTGCAAATTCAGTTCTACCGGCACCCATAAGTCCCTGTAATCCGACAATCTCACCTTTTCTGACATTGAAGTTTACATCGTGAAGAATTTCTCTTCCTTTTGCCGCATCATAAACTGTCCAGTTCTTTGCTTCAAAACAAATCTCACCGGGTGCTTTCTTTTCCCGTTTCGGATAAATATTATCAATTTCACGACCAACCATGTGTTTGATAATTTCGGCTTCTTCTATCTTGCGTTCTCTTGCATCCAGAGAGCAGATAGTAGCACCGTCACGAAGAACCGTAATTGTGTCTGCAATTGCAATAATTTCTTTTAATTTGTGAGAAATCATGATACAGGTAACACCATGATTCTTCAATTCCTTAATCAATTCCAACAGGTTTGCACTGTCGTCTTCATTTAAGGAAGCTGTCGGTTCGTCAAGAATCAGCAGTTTAACATTTTTACTGAGTGCTTTTGCAATTTCTACAAGCTGCTGTTTGCCGACGCCCAGTTCTTTTACCTTTATAGACGGATCAACATCCAATTTTACTTTTTTTAACATCTCGGATGCTTTTACGATCGTTTCATTCCAATCAATTGTTTTTCCATGTTTAATTTCATGGCCAAAATAAATATTCTCATAAACAGTTAATTCCGGGATTAATGCAAGTTCCTGATAAATAATTGCAATTCCCTTTTCTTCACTGTCTGCAATACCTTTAAATTTCTGAACCTCTCCTTCATACACGATGTCTCCTGTATAAGAGCCATACGGATGCACTCCGGATAAAACTTTCATCAAGGTGGATTTGCCCGCACCGTTTTCACCGACTAGGCAATGGATTTCTCCTTTTTTAACTTCAAAATTAACATTACTTAAGGCCTTAACACCCGGAAACACCTTTGTAATATCTCTCATTTCGAGTATGTTTTCACCCATAATCTATGTTTCCTTTCTTTCCAAGAGCTTCTGCCCATCAATACTTTTTCATGCTGATTTCCCTCTTAGTGAGACGGACTTTACAACAGTCTGCAAAGTCCGTCCTTATCACCAAGTTATTGACTTGTCATTCGGATTATTCTAATCCTGTGAATTCGGATGCATCATAGTATCCGGAATCAATTAATGCTGCTTTAACGTTATCTTTTGTAACTACAACGATATCTGTCTGTTTAGACGGAACATCTTTAACTTCATTGTTGTAAGTTGCATCTGTTGCAGGTGTTTCACCATTTAAGATAGAAACTGCCATTGCTACAGAGTCAGCTGCAAGTGTACGTGTATCTTTGAATACTGTCATGGACTGTTTTCCATCGATTACGTACTGAACGGAAGCTTTTTCAGAATCCTGTCCTGTTACAACATAGCTTGTTACATCTTTGTCTGTTGCGAATACGTCAGCGATTGAACGAGCTGTTCCATCGTTAGGAGCTAATACTAAAACATCACCTTTCATATCAGCACCAACTGCTGTTAAGTGAGCTTCTGCTTTAGATTTTGCAACGTTGAAATCCCAGTCTGTTGTGATCTGGCCAATGATTGTACCAAGTTCATCACGTGTAAGTTCTGCTTTGTCCTGTAAAGCAACTGCTTCAGAGGAGTTAGCGATAACGAATGTTCCGTCAGCAATCTTCGGCTGAAGAACGCTCCAAGCACCTTCGAAGAAGATGAATGCGTTGTTATCTGTAGCAGCGCCTGCATATAAGTAAAGCGGGATTCCGCTTCCTTCAGGAGCATTGTCAACTAAGTACTGTCCCTGAGCTGCACCTACTGCGAAGCTGTCGAATGTTACATAATAATCAACTGCATCTGTGCCTGTGATCAGTCTATCGTAAGCAATAACTGTTACGCCTGCATCTTTAGCTGCTTCAACAGCTGCTGCTGCTGCTGCACCGTCCTGTGCGCAGATGATCAGAACCTGAATACCCTTAGAAATCAATGTTTCAACGTTTGTTTTTTCAGTTGCGGATGAACCCTGGCTGAAAAGAACCTGATTTGTGAAACCTGCATCACCAAGAATCTTCTCGAACTGTGCCTGATCCTGTAACCATCTCGGTTCGTCTTTTGTCGGAAGTACAATACCAACCTGAACACTGCCGTCTGCTGCCGGAGCTGCTTCTTCTACTGCTGCATCTTCTGTAGCTGCATCTGCTGCCGGAGCTGCTGTGTCAGCTGCTTTGCTTCCGCATCCTACTAAGAGAGATGCTACCATAGCTGTTGCTACGATAATACTGAGTAATTTCTTTTTCATTAAAAAAATCCTCCCTTGAATATTTTTTTTGACTGCTGTGTAACAGCAATCAGTTCCTTGTTACATTAGTAACTATATCACCAACAACTCTGTAGTTGCTTGCAAAAAATAGTACATTTTTAACTTTTTCTTAAAAATATTCAAGAAAGGATAGCATTATTTTGTTTATTTAAAACCCGATGTCAATTTATTCCTAGTAAATTATTTCTATTCTTCTTCTATCGTCTCTTCTCCCTCAAGTTCTTCCAGCGTCTTGCGCTTATTGATATATACTTCTTCTTTTAAATGAAATCCCTGATCAATAATGACTTCATCCATATTGTCATCCGTAACTGCCTCCGGCATCAGCTTAATATAAGGAATCTCATAAGTACCGTCACTAATCGTTTCCGTATATTCAATTTCTTCTCCCTTGGCAAGTTTTACTGCAATCTGTGCGGCTCTTTCCGCAAGTTGGTTTACCGGTTTATAAACCGTCATAAACTGTGTTCCCTCTACAATCCGCTGGCAGGCCTCCAAATCGGCGTCCTGTCCGGTAACAATTATTTTACCGGCAAGTCTGTTTTCCGCCAGTGCAAAAACAACCTGCGACGCCAGATTATCGTTTCCACACATAATTCCCTGAATATCTTCGCGGATAACATCCATATGCTCATTCATATATTCATAAGCCAGTTCTGCTTTCCATTCATCCATATAAGCGATATCAATTACTTCTATCCCGCATTTTTCCATTTCTTCCATAAAGCCGGCATTTACCTGGATTACGTTTCCGTCCGTGAGCGGACCACTCAGCATAATGACTTGGTCACCTACCGTCAGCTGCTTGCCCATGGTTCTTCCCATACAATGTCCAACCGCCTCATTATCAAAAGAAATGTAAATATCCGTATTCGCATTATGAATCAGTCGATCATAGGAAATAACCCCTATTCCCTGCTCCTTCGCTTTTCCGATAACCTCTGTCAAAGAATCTGCGTCAATCGGAACAACTACAATAACGTCTACTTTTTTATCAATAAAATATTCCAGTTGGCGAATCTGTTCACTAACGCTTCCGTTTGGATTCTGTACATTCACTTGTGCACCGAGTTCATTGACCTTCGACACAAAGATGTCACGGTCCCGCTGCCAGCGTTCCACAACAAACGTATCAAAGCTCATTCCAATCTCAATCGTATCTTCTTTTTCCACTTCCGGTATTTCCCGGTGATCTTCTCCTTTTCCACAAGCTGTCATCCCCACTGCTGCCAGCAACAAAAGCACCGTATACACAATATACTTTTTCCTATACCCCATTTTCACCCTTTCCTTCCCGATATTCGGTTGGTGTTAC
>JAQXIR010000042.1 GCA_029007885.1 Lachnospiraceae bacterium
GTAAGGAAAGGTGAAGGATGTGTGATCTAAATCAGTATTCGGTTTTGAAGGTATAAAGCCTTCATAATCCTCGATAGCTCAGCGGTAGAGCATTCGGCTGTTAACCGAAGGGTCGTAGGTTCGAACCCTACTCGGGGAGTAAAACAGATGAAGTTTTGGTAAGGTCCGGAAGGACCGGACCTAACGAAAACTAAATCATCTGTAGAAGAAACAACAAGTTGTTTCTTCAATAAAAAATAGAAAGAGCGTATGCTTTTTCGAAGCAGTCCACAGAAAAGTAAGGCTCCGTGGTCAAGCGGTCAAGACATCGCCCTTTCACGGCGGTAACACGGGTTCGATTCCCGTCGGAGTCATCTTGCCGATGTGGCTCAATTCATGACGATTGAGGAGTGAAACGAGTCAAGCGTAGGCAGAGCGG
Source organism: Lachnospiraceae bacterium (assembly GCA_029007885.1). Classification (GTDB taxonomy): domain Bacteria; phylum Bacillota; class Clostridia; order Lachnospirales; family Lachnospiraceae; genus RGIG8767. Next base: position 419 of record JAQXIR010000042.1, read on the forward strand.
CTGATTACAAATCAGCTGCAAGACTGAACTTGCCGATGTGGCTCAATTGGCAGAGCAGCTGATTTGTAATCAGCAGGTTATCGGTTCGAGTCCGATCATCGGCTTAAGCAATAAATTTATTAAAAGTATTGCTTTATTGTTACCCGCAGGGTATGCGGACCTTTAGCTCAGTTGGTTAGAGCAACCGGCTCATAACCGGTCGGTCCTGGGTTCGAGTCCCCGAAGGTCCATTATAAAATAAAACGATTTGGCCTAGTGGCTCAGTTGGTTAGAGCGCCGCCCTGTCACGGCGGAGGTCGAGGGTTCGAGTCCCTTCTGGGTCGTTTTATTATAATAAATATCTAATATGATATAAAATATTATAATAACTGTCAGGGAAATATCCCATGGGATCTTAGCTCAGCTGGGAGAGCATCTGCCTTACAAGCAGAGGGTCATAGGTTCGAGCCCTATAGGTCCCACTTCCAAGTTTACTTGGGAATGCCGCAGTGGCGGAACTGGCAGACGCACAGGACTTAAAATCCTGCGGGAGTTAAATCCCATACCGGTTCGATTCCGGTCTGCGGCAGTTGCAAGGAATACTCTAAATGTTGAAAAATGACATTTAGAGTATTTTTTATTTCAAATAATAACGATGTAATGAAATATAGCAAAATGTAACTTCATGTTGCTGGACTTATTAAAACTTCATAAGGTACGATTATGAAAAATCTTAATAACAAAAAGTAAGGAGAAGAGAAAATATGCAAATCGGAAAGAAAATTTCACAACTTCGAAAAATGAGCGGATTATCACAGGAACAATTTGCGGAGAAAATGGATGTTTCTAGGCAGACAATTTCTAAATGGGAAAATGGTGTATCAGTGCCGGATTGGGAGTCCATGATAAAAATCAGATGCATTTTTTCTATAACACTTGATGAACTGGCAGAAAACGAGGATGATGCAAAGAGTGAAAAGCAAAGTATGGGACTTACCTTACAGGATTTAATCAAGATAAATGTATCCAACCGAAGAAAAACAATTCTTTTAATGGCAGCGATAGAATTGATGGTTATCAGCATCTTATCAGTGATTGTAATTGCTATTATCAACGATGCAACACTTTCCATCCAATATATGCTGTATCGCTATATTGTTGTTACGGACTATAATAATGTACTTTTTGCCGACTATCATACTGCGTATTTATTTGCCGGAACGGCCGGAATCCTAAGTGTGATTTTATTTTGCATTTATCATATAAGAGGTCGTGTAAAGACAACCGAAAAAATACCGTTTTAATGTAATGGCATTTGCGGTAAAATGAAACTGTCTGTGGTAGGAAAACAGTCAGAATAAAGAAATGGGATTTGGTGAAAAAATGTTAAATCAATTTTCAAGAACGGAATTATTATTAGGAAAAGAAGCAATGGAGCGTTTGAAAGAGTCGCGGGTTGCGGTGTTTGGAATAGGCGGAGTAGGCGGATATGTCTGTGAAGCACTTGTCAGGAGCGGTGTGGGAAGTTTTGATCTTGTAGATGACGACAAGGTTTGTTTAACAAATCTTAATCGCCAGATTATTGCTACAAGAAAAACGGTAGGACGTTACAAGACGGAAGTAATGAAAAAACGCATTCTGGAAATCAATCCGGAGGCAGATGTCAGAATACACAAATGTTTCTTTTTACCGGAAACAGCCGAGCAATTTTCTTTTGAAGAATATGATTACGTTGTAGATGCAGTAGATACAGTTACTGCCAAAATCGAACTGGTACTAAAAGCGCAGGAAAAAAATGTTCCGATAATCAGTTGTATGGGTGCCGGAAATAAACTTGACGGCAGCCGGTTTCAGGTAGCCGATATTTATAAAACGAAAGTTTGCCCTTTGGCAAAAGTAATGAGAAGGGAATTAAAAAAGCGCGGCGTTAAAAAGTTGAAAGTGGTTTATTCGGAAGAAACACCGGTAAGACCGATTGATGATATGGCAAGCAGCTGCAGAACGAATTGCATTTGCCCGCCGGGGGCGGTACATAAATGTACCGAACGGCGGGATATACCGGGAAGTACATCATTTGTCCCGGCAATTGCAGGGCTTTTGATTGCCGGCGAAGTGATAAAGGATTTAGCGGGAAAAAATAATTGATAATTTATTTTGAAAATTTGTTGACAGAATAAAAAACCGGGTATACAATAAATGCATACAAAACCTACTTGAATAGTAGGAATAAGAAAAGGAGACAATGTTATGAACAAGGCAACCGTATCAAACAATCAGAATTTCACAATGTGTTGCTGTCATGCTGTATGTATGAGTACGGTCTATTTTTCCTATGCATTGTGTACCTGAGAGCAATAGTTATCGGAGTTAAGCAGGTGTCATGCATATGGCATCTGCTATTTTTTTACAAATTTTTTAATAATAAAGCAAATATGGAGGTAATCATTATGAGTAAGATTAAAGAAAGCGCAGTAGAATTAATTGGAGGTACACCGGTATTAAAACTAAACAGATATGCAAAGAAAGCAGGAATCATTGACACGACGATTCTTGCCAAACTGGAATATTTGAATCCTGCAGGTTCTGTTAAAGACAGAATTGCTTTGGCAATGATTGAAGATGCTGAGAAAAGAGGAGAATTAAAGCCGGGAGCAACAATTATTGAGCCGACATCAGGAAACACCGGAATTGGTCTGGCTGCCGTTGCAGCGGCAAAAGGATATCATGCAATTTTGACATTGCCGGATACAATGAGTGTTGAAAGAAGAAATTTGTTAAAAGCATATGGGGCAGATCTGGTACTTACAGAAGGTGCCAAAGGTATGAAGGGAGCGATTGCCAAAGCCGAGGAATTGAAAGAATCCATTCCGGGTTCCGTCATTTTAGGACAATTCGTAAACCCTGCCAATCCGGCAGTTCATAAGGCAACGACAGGACCGGAAATCTGGGAACAGACAGACGGAAAAGTTGACATTTTTGTGGCCGGTGTAGGAACAGGCGGAACCATTACAGGTGTCGGAGAATATTTGAAGGAGAAGAATCCCAATATAAAGGTTGTAGCGGTTGAACCGGCAGGAAGCCCGGTACTTTCCAAAGGTACGCCGGGAGCACATAAAATCCAGGGAATCGGTGCAGGTTTCGTACCGGATGTATTGAATACAAAGATTTTTGATGAAGTCATTACAATTGAAAACGAGGATGCATTTGCGGAAGGAAAGACATTTGCGGTAAGCGAAGGAATCCTTGTCGGAATCTCTTCCGGTGCGGCATTAAAGGCTGCCGGAATTCTTGCAAGCCGTCCTGAGAATAAGGGAAAAACAATCGTCGTGCTTCTTCCGGACTCCGGTGACAGATATCTGTCAACACCATTATTCTCGAGTAATGAATAGTGAAATACCATTTGCAATATGCCGGTATTATGTTAAAATGATGAATGGCAAAAGAAAAATTCTTATGACGGAGGATGAAGATCATGGAGAAAAGTAAGATTTCAATTAAGAGCATCGTCGCAATCGGCATCGGTGCAGCACTGTTTTTTGTTTTGGGACGTTTTGTAGCAATTCCTACACCGGTTCCGAATACTACAGCGAATATCCAGTACGGTATTCTTTCTGTATTCAGTGTCATTTTTGGACCTTTAGTCGGAGCACTTGCCGGTTTTATCGGACATACGTTAATTGACTTATCATGGGGAAGTCCGTGGTGGAGTTGGATTATTGCATCAGCAGTTTTCGGTCTTTTAATCGGACTGGTAAAGAAGAAAATTGATATTGAAAACGGTGTATTCGGCGTTAAGGAAATTATCATTTTCAATGTAGCACAGATTATTGCACATGGAATTTGCTGGGTTGGGATTGCAACAGCATTGGATATTCTGATTTATAAAGAAGCATTCAGCAAATTAGTAGCACAGAGTCTGACTGCATGGGGCTTCAATTCACTTACTACGGCTATTATCGGTACATTACTCTTAATTGCTTATGCAAAGACAAGAACCAAAGAAGGAAGCCTTAAGAAGGAAGATTAAATAGTATGCGGGAACCGATTATCTCATTAAAAGATTACACATACCATTACCGGTCGCAGGCGGAGCCTACGATTACAAATATTAATCTTGAGATTTATAAAGGGGAGCGGATCATTATTGTTGGGCCGTCAGGGTGTGGAAAAAGCACCCTGGCCCATTGCATAAATGGTCTGAATCCCTTTAGTTATCCCGGCGAACATACGGGAAGTCTCAAAATCTGTGGAGTAGAAGCATCTAAGGCGAGTATTTTTGAACTGAGCCGTTATGTTGGAACTGTATTACAGGATACAGACGGACAGTTTATCGGGATGACCGTTTTAGAGGATATTGCTTTTTCTATGGAAAATGACTGTATTTTACAGGGAGAAATGATAGAAAGAGTAAAAGAAGAGGCACAAAGAGTTGGGCTGGCAGAAAAACTGGATGTGGCACCTCATGCTCTTTCCGGAGGAC
>JAQXIR010000043.1 GCA_029007885.1 Lachnospiraceae bacterium
GGCGACTGCAAAAACAGACATTGTTGATATAAAATACTCGGACCCTACCCCTCTCATTAATTTCAATGCAACTACAAACAATACACCACCGATACATAATGTTTCCATTGTCGGCTTCGGAAGGTAAGAAAAGATTTGATAGATACAATGATTATCCGCATATTTTATATATTCATCATCATAGCGTTTCAGGAAAAAGGGTTCGCGTTCCATAATTTTTGTTTCTTTAATACCACCGAATGTCTGAAGCAGCCACCGGTTCATACGTGCTTTATATTTTCTTTCCTTTTGTCCCCTGTCTTTCATGTTCTTTCTGAAAAACTTAATGAAAACAAACAGAAATCCGACTAAAATAGTTCCAACACCGATTGTAATCGATTTATCGGTAAGCATTAAATAAGACAACAGTAGTAAACATACGATACATTCTACTGCCAATTCCATTGCTGAAAGAACCGTATCAAAAAGCATGGAAGTATCCGTATTGATATTTCTCATTAAGTCGGCACTGTTATGATATACAAAGAAAGAATATGGCTGCATTAAATAGGCATCCAAGAGCCGATAGGATAACTGTCGCTGATTATTATAGGAAAACCGGAAGATACAATAATTCATCATTAGCAAATATGCATTCTTAATAATATAAATCAAGATAAGCATTACTGCCAATATTGCCAGAAATTCATTCGCAGAGCGACTGTGAAACAGATTATATAAGAATAAAAGTGGTTTACTCTTATAAATGGAGTTTGGTGACATTGCAACATTAATAAACGGCAAAATCGCAGTAACTCCCACCAGTTCTAAAATTGCTCCGATTACAATAATCATTGATAATAGTGCCAGGTGTATTTTTTGCTTTCTCGTAAAAATAAATCTCAACTTCTGAATTGTTTTCATACTTTTTGTTTCCTCTTTGCATTTTCATATGCTTCTATAAATGTTTTTGCAACAGCATCCCATGATAGTGTTTCTTTATCTGCTTTCCGGATATTGTTTTTTACCGTTAAATATTCTTCTTTATTCTGATACAACTGCTCTATTCTTTCCAACCAGACATCCTGATCCATCTCCGGTATTATATAGCCGTTTTCTCCATTCCGGATTAGCATATCCGCACCACCATTTTCACTGCTGATAACCGGAAGTTCAAAATACAGGGCTTCTAAAAGAACCATTCCAAATATATCATAATTTGTAGGAAATATCATCAGTTGCGCTGCCCGATAGATATCCGCAAGCTGATTCTGCGATGCACAAGGGTAATATTGCAGTCTTCCGGTTTGAATAAGCGGTTCCGCTTTTTGAAGAAATTCTTTTGTATACCGGGTTTCGCCGTTACCGATAATAATACAGTTAATGTCTTCATGAGATTTAAGCATCTTCTCCATAATACCCAGTAAAAAATATGGATTACGCCGTTCCTCTATTTTACCGACATACAAAAGATTGAAGAGTCCCTCCGGTACAGAAATCGGTGTTTCTTCTTTTTCTTTTATCGTTTTAAAATTTTCCGTATCCAGTCCGACGCCTGCTGCCGTTACATAAAAAAATCCCTTCCGTTTTAGAAAGTCTGCTGCCGCATGGCTCTTTGCCAGGCAGACCGCATTTTTATTCTGCCTGATTTTTAAAAACGTATGATCAAATATCTTACACTTTAAATTATATCCTTTATTAAAGGAATGATAATATGGCCCATGGTATATTACAACCGGCTGTTTGCTCCATGCATAGTAAAACCAACTGGTAATCTGGTCATATTCATGCACCTGGATAATATCATATTCCTTTACTATCTTATGTAAAGAAGGGAAGAAACCATTTTTTAAGATGTTAAATCCCCGAAGCCGATAAACCGTAATCTCACTCTGCTCATCACCGTATAATACCGGAATTTTTTCAATAGTATCCTTGTTCTTTCCGTAGTACAGAACAATGCCGCACGTATGTCCCGCTCTTATCAAGGCTTTCGCGAGACCGATTTCCTGCATATTATACTGATCCGGATTGATGATATTGGGAAAAGTCCGTACAATTAATATTTTCATAATCCTATACCGTTCTGTTAATATACCCTTCCGTTGCATTCTCCCTGGGGTGAATCGCTCCGGGATTGCCAAGTACCACACTGTGGCTCGGAACATCTGTATTGACGTATGCATTCGGTGCTATTAACACATCATCACCAATCGTAATGTCTCCGACAATCACTGCATTTGTTCCAATCCATACCCGGTTGCCGATTTTCGGTACTCCCATCTTACTGCCGCGGTTTGTCTTTCCGATTGTAACACCTGCTGCAATATTGACGTTTTCTCCGATTACCACATCGGGATTGATAATAACGGTTCCAAAGTGCCCGATATAAAATCCCTTTCCGATTATTGTTTTGGTCGGAATCTGAATACCGCTTTTTTCAGACAATCTCTTTAAACGCAGACGATACCAGATACCCGCCGGGCTTTTGGAGCCGTAAAAAGATGCTTTTCGATAAACAATCAGATATTTTACCTGTAAAGGTTTTGCCAACTTTTCTTTCAGGGTAAGCGACGATTCTCCGTAGTACCGCTTCATATCCCCTTCAATCCATTCCCGTAATTTCTGCTTCATATGTCTCCTAATCCTGTTTTTCCGTCTCCTGGCGTTTTAAATCTTCCGAAACGATTTCTTCTCCGCTCTTTTGCTGCAACTGCGCAAGGCTTTCCGCAGAAAGACCATTGTTTGCGATACAGTTCAAATCGCAGGTTGAGCAGGCATCCAATTGCTCTTTTGTAACCTTTCCGTCACGATAATCACGCACAATCTTATTCTCATACATACTGTACTTTTTCTTTGTCCAGAATTTCAGTTTGTGCCGGATGACCCACCATGCCGGCACCCAGATATATTTGTGCATTGCAGGAGATACGGACCCGATCATCCAGCAGTTGCGGTCACAGCAACGGACATTGGCACGGACTTTTTCTGCCTCCGGGCTGTTCCAGAGTTCATCCCACTCCTGCGTATTTAAATTTCCCATGACTTCTTTGTCTTTCGTCCCGTTACAAGGCATAACATCTCCGTAAGGATCGATAAAAAAGGTGTCAAAACTCATGTCACACGGCAACAGACGTTTCTGTCCGTAGATATAGTTAATGAGTCCGTGGTTAAAATAAGCGCGGAACCATTTTTTAGGGCTCTTTGATGCAAGCAGTTCATTGACAAGATCTTCAAAATGTTTTGCAACCATCGGACGGTCATGGATAATATTCTTCGCCTCCACAAAATAGAAACTGTTATGCAAAGAAGCCGTTGCAAATTCCATGTTCATCTCATTGGATAACTGATATAAAGGCACCAAATCAGGGGCATTTCTATCTTGTACAGTCATCCCGAATCCAACATCTTTCATTCCCAT
>JAQXIR010000044.1 GCA_029007885.1 Lachnospiraceae bacterium
GCCGGTAAAAGAAGAAAGTAACGCTTTGCAGCAATTGGTATGATTTTGTGAAAGAATCGTTGAAAAGTGCTCAAAATTCGTGGTAAGAGGATTGCTCTTTTCCTGTGTCCTCGGTACAAAGTACGGCTTTCCGGGAAGAACCTCCCGGACACTGCTTACGGCTGCGGAAACATGTTTAATACTGTCTAAAATCACATCATCTTCCGATACAAAGATAATGTTGCTGTATTTTCCCATTAATTCAACAATCAGCTTTTTACGGCAAAGATCACCAAGTTCATTTAAATGTTCAATTTCAAACACAAGAATACGTTCAAAATCCGGCTGGGTAATTGAAATAATCCTGCCGTTTAAAATGTGTTTTCGAAGTAACATACAAAACGAAGGTGCAGTGACAGGACTTACTTTATTATCCTGTGTCAGATATATCAGAGGAAGGGAGGCATTGGCAGAAATGACAAGCCGATACTGCGAACCGTTGTTTTTTACGGTAAGAAGCAGTTCATCCGCTTCCGGTTGTGTGATTTTATAAATGCGTCCGTCCGTTAAAGTGTCGCCTAATTCTTTACGGATTGCTGCGATTGTGATTCCATCAAAAGCCATGTAAATTCTCCTTTTTATCTATACGAGTAAGTATAACAAGGGTTTTTCCGAAAGGCAACCTTGACGTTGATTGGGTCATGAATTATAATAAGAAGAAGTACGCGGACGGGCGACAGATTACGTGCGCGGCTGGGAAGGGGACACATGATAAAAAGCATGACCGGCTTCGGAAGATGTGAAGTCAGTGAAGAAAACCGTAAGATTACCGTAGAAATGAAATCAGTGAATCATCGCTATCTTGATGTAAATATCAAGATGCCGAAGAAATTGAATTTCTTTGAATCTTCTATCAGAAATCTGCTGAAAGAATATATGCAGAGAGGAAAAGTTGATTTATTTATCACATATGAAGATTTATCGGAGAATAATGTAACGGTCACTTATCACAAAGAGGTTGCTGCAGAGTATTTGTCTTATCTGAAACAGATGGCAGATGACTTTGGACTGGAAAATGATGTCAGAGTAGCAGCACTGTCCAGATATCCGGAAGTTTTTACGCTGGATGATGTGGAGATTGATGAAGCAGGCATCTGGAAAACGCTGGAAAAAGCTCTTCGTGGTGCTGCAGAAGGATTTGTGGAGACGAGAATCCGGGAAGGGGAACATCTTCGCGATGACTTGATTGCAAAATTGGACGGAATGCTGACCGTAGTCGATTTTATTTCCGAACGCTCCCCACAGATTATTAAAGAATATAAAAACAGACTGACCGAAAAGGTGCAGGAGATGTTAGGCGATACACAGGTAGACGAGGCGAGACTGCTTACCGAAGTAACCATATTTGCCGACAAGGTATGCGTGGATGAAGAAATTGTACGCCTGCGCAGTCATATTGAGACAACAAAACAGACCTTGTTAGAAGGTGGCGGAATCGGCAGAAAGTTGGATTTCCTGGCACAGGAGATGAACAGAGAAGCCAATACCATTCTGTCAAAGGCAAATGACCTTGCCATCTCCAATAAGGGAATTGAATTAAAGACGGAGATTGAAAAAGTCCGCGAACAGATACAGAATATTGAATAGAGGGATGGCATGAACCAGTTTATTCATATCGGGTTTGGTAATATAGTAAATAAGGATAAGATGATTGCAGTAGTAAGCCCTGATTCGGCACCGGTAAAAAGAATGGTGCAGAATGCAAAGGAGGCCGGATGTGCAATCGATGCAACACAGGGACGAAAGACTAAAGCGGTGCTGATTATGGAAAACAACAGAATTGTGCTTTCTGCGCTACTGCCGGAAACGATAGCAAACAGAGCACAATCGGAAAGGACAGATTATGATGAAACATAAAGGCGTGCTTACCGTTGTGTCGGGATTTTCCGGGGCAGGCAAGGGAACTTTGATGAATCTGCTTTTGAAAACATATGAGAATTATGCGTTGTCAATCTCCATGACGACAAGAGCACCAAGACCCGGGGAAGAAAACGGAAGAGAATATTTCTTTATTACAAAAGAAGAATTTGAAGAACATATTGCAAAAGATGAATTAATCGAATATGCTCAGTACGTTGGGAATTACTATGGAACACCGAAAGCGTATGTGGAAGAAAAATTAAACGAAGGAAAAGATGTCATCCTTGAAATTGAGATTCAGGGTGCACTTAAGATAAAAGAGAAATTTCCGGAAGCATTGCTTTTGTTTGTGACACCACCGAACGCCGCGGAACTTCAAAAACGTTTGAAGGGAAGGGGAACGGAAACCGATGAGGTGATTTTGCAAAGATTGCATCGTGCGGCAGAGGAATCGGAAGGAATTGAGCAATATGATTACTTGGTCGTAAATGATGATTTGAATGAATGTGTACAGCAAATGCATACGATTATCAGGAATGCAAAATATGCAGCATTCCGCAATGAAGAATTTATTCAGGATATCAGACAGGAATTAAAGGACCTGGCGAAAGGAGAGAAAATATAATGTTACATCCATCTTATTCAGATTTAATGAAAGTAGTAAACAGTGAGGTAGAACCGGGAGAAGCAAAAGTAGTTAACAGCCGTTACTCGATTGTTATGGCTACCGCAAAACGTGCAAGACAGATTATCGGAGGAGAAGACCCGTTAGTTTCGGCAGAAGGAAAGAAACCGTTATCAATAGCAGTAGAAGAGTTGAATCAGTCTAAGATTAAGATTCTTTCAGACGATGACGAGGAATAGGATAGCGAAAACAGGCCGGAAGGTCTGTTTGCATGAAGAGAGAAATTCCGTCAGGTTTTTCTCTTTTTTATACGGAATTTCCCAAAATGAATGGAGTTATGAATGAAGATATTATTTATATCACTAGGCTGCGATAAAAATCTTGTGGATTCCGAAATGATGATCGGAATGTTAGCCGAGCGTGGCCACACCATCACAGATGATGAGAACGAAGCAGAGATTGTCGTAATCAATACCTGCTGTTTTATCAATGATGCCAAGCAGGAGAGTATTGATACGATTCTGCAGATGGCAGAACGAAAAAAGAGCGGACAGTTAAAAGCATTATTGGTTTCAGGATGTCTCGCACAACGCTATAAAGAGGAAATCCAGAAAGAGATACCGGAAGTAGATGAAATCATAGGGACATCATCGTTTGATAAGATTGCGGAGGCGGTCGATGAAGTTTTAAAAGGGACACCTCAAAACAAATTTGCGGATATTAACAGTGTTCCAATCGCAGGGAAAAAGAGAATTGTTACGACAGGCGGTCACTTTGCCTACTTAAAGATTGCGGAAGGATGCGATAAGCATTGCACCTATTGCATTATTCCGAAAGTGCGTGGCAATTATCGTTCCGTACCGATGGAATTACTTGTTAGGGAAGCACAGGAACTTGCAAAGCAAGGCGTAAAAGAATTGATTCTGGTAGCACAGGAAACGACAGTGTACGGAAAAGATTTATATAATGAAAAGCGCCTGCCGCAACTGTTAAGGGAATTGGCCCAAATTGAAGGAATTGCATTTATCCGGATTCTTTACTGCTATCCGGAAGAAATTACGCAGGAACTGATTGCGGTTATGAAAGAAGAACCGAAAATCTGTCATTATTTGGACATCCCGATTCAACATGCTTCGGATGATATTTTAAAGCGCATGGGCAGAAGAACAAATCAGAATGATTTGCAGGAAATCATCGGAAAATTACGCAGCGAGATTCCGGATATCTGTCTAAGGACAACATTGATTACAGGATTTCCGGGAGAAACTCACAGTGATTTTAAGGAACTGAAAGAGTTTGTTGCTAAAATGCAGTTTGATCGTCTTGGTGTATTCCCATACTCTCCGGAAGAAGGTACACCGGCAGCTTCCATGAAAGGGCAGGTTCCGGCGTTTATCAAGAACAGGCGAAGAAATGAAATTATGCGCCTTCAACAAAAAATCGCATTTGAAAAGGCGGCAGAAATGGTTGGTACAAAAGTAAAGGTACTGATTGAAGGAAGTTTGCCGGAAGATGGTGTTTATATCGGAAGAACCTATAAAGATGCCCCGAATGTTGATGGCTACATTTTTGTAAAAAGCAACAGGGAACGGATGACGGGAGACATTGTTGACGTATTGGTAACAGGGTCTCATGAATATGATTTGACAGGAGAAGAAGAATGAATTTACCAAATAAATTGACAATTTTCAGAGTGATTTTGATTGTGCCGTTTGTAATTATCATGTTGACCGATTTTTGCGGTGATGCCGGGAAATGGATTGCACTTTCCCTTTTTGTGATTGCAAGTCTGACCGATCTTTTGGACGGAAAAATCGCAAGAAAATATAATCTTATTACAAATTTCGGAAAATTCATGGACCCGCTTGCCGACAAACTGCTTGTCAGTGCAGCAATGATCTGTCTGGTAGAAATGGGGAAAATTCCATCATGGATTGTAATCATTATTATCAGCAGAGAATTTATTATCAGCGGATTCCGCCTGATTGCATCTGATAACGGCGTGGTGATTGCGGCAAGTTATTGGGGAAAATTTAAAACGGTATTTCAGATGGCAATGATTATTTTGATGATTGTGGATATTGAGGCGATTGCACCAATCACGAATCTGGTGATGTGGGCAGCCTTGATTCTGACGGTAGTTTCTCTGGTGGACTATCTGGCGAAAAACAAAGATGTGATGAAGGAACAGAAGTAATAACGGCGAAAGAGAAAAGAGAGGCAAAAAGATGACAGTAGAACTCATTTCTGTTGGGACAGAAATACTTTTGGGAAACATTGTTAACACAAATGCGGCGTACTTATCAGAAAAGTGTGCACAACTTGGTCTTTCCTGTTTTTATCAGAGCGTGGTCGGAGATAATGAAGAACGTCTTGGTGAAACGATAAGAACTGCACTTACAAGAGCGGATATTATCATTCTATCCGGAGGACTCGGTCCGACAGAAGATGATTTGACAAAGGAAACGGCAGCCCAAATACTGGGACGTGCATTGTATTCTGATGAGCATACAAAAGCGAGAATCCAGGAGTATTTTGAAAAACGAAAAATTGTGATTGCCGAGAACAACTGGAAACAGGCTATGATACCGGAAGGCGCAATCATTGTTGATAATGAAAACGGTACGGCTCCCGGTGTCATTATGGAGCAGGAAGGGAAACATGTCATTCTTTTGCCGGGACCCCCAAATGAGTTGATTCCGATGTTTGAAAAAGATATCATTCCGTATTTGCAGAAGTTTACTTCGGGAATAATTGTTTCCAAAACCGTTAAAATATGCGGCATCGGAGAAAGTACGGTGGCAACCATGGTTAAGGATATGATTAAGAAGCAGGATAATCCGACGATTGCACCGTATGCCAAAACAGGAGAGGTACATCTTCGTGTTACGGCAAAGGCTGAAAGTGAAAAAGAGGCACGTCGCCTGATTAAGCCCGTTGTTAAGGAATTGAAAGAACGCTTCGGAAATGATATCTATACCACAGAAGATGATGTTACTTTGGAAAAATCGGTAGTTGATTTACTGAAAGCCAACCACCTGACAGCGGTAACCGCAGAATCCTGCACCGGAGGGATGCTGGCTGCAAGATTAATCAATGTGCCGGGTGTTTCCGATGTGTTTAAGACAGGATTTATCACATATGCCAACAAAGCAAAAAGAAGAACCCTCGGAGTAAAGAAATCTTCCCTTGACCGGTATGGAGCAGTCAGCGAAAAAGTTGCCCAGGAAATGGCAAAAGGTGCCGCAATGATTACAAAAGCGGATGTGACGGTCGCAATTACGGGAATTGCGGGACCGGATGGTGGCACAAAGGAAAAACCGGTGGGTCTTGTATATATATCTTGCAATGTATGCGGAAAAATCACGACAAAGGAATACCATTTCAGCGGCAGCAGAAATAAAATCCGCGAATTGACGACTGCAAATGCACTGACATTGATGCGTCAATGCATCCTGAAGTATTACAGCGAAGTCACTTTCGGGAAATAAGGAGATATGCCATGGAAGAAAGAGAAGAATTGCAACAGGAAGAATTGCAACAGGAAGAACTGCAACAAGAGGAATCACAGCAGATTTTACCTCAAGAAGAAATACATCGGAATTATCAGGAGGATATCGAATATACTCCTCTGTATAATCCAAATAAAAATAAAAAGAAGAATAATTCGATTACCATTATTTTAGTTGCACTTCTTCTGCTATTACTGGTGGCAAGCCTGATTGCAGCAGTATCACAAGTCGTTAAGTCGGTGATGGTGGGTGTGAGTACGTATACGGAGGAAAACGGAAGTCTGCGTACAAAGATAGAGGAATATCTGGAAAAGCAACAAAACGAAGACAGCCGGGATGCTGCGCAGGAATGGAAAAAAGAAATACCGGACGAGGAAATGGCGGAAGAAAGAGATGAAGACGGACGATATGTGCCGTCAGAAAGCGATCCTTATTATGTAGAAATTACGGATTCCATTCGGGACGATTTGTCTTATCAAATTGATTGGGAGACTTATGAATTCACAAGTGAGGAAAATGATGTCGAAATCGATATTGTTTATCCGGTGATAATCGGGGATGATGTACGGAATATTGAAGTTTTGAATCGGGAAATTAAGAACGGAGCACTTTATTATCTCAAAAACTATGCAAATAACCCGGAAAACGGCAATGTTTCAGATTGTACGTTGCAGGTGACATCTTATGTGACATTTATGGATGAGGAAGTACTTTCCATTGTAGTGAATGAAGAATTTGAGATGCAGGGAATTTCAACGCTGGATTTATACTGTATAAATATCGATCTTTTAACGGGTCAGCTTATGGACAATAGCAAGATTCTGGATTATTCTGTGGAACTTGCAAAAGAATTCAGAAAAAACAGTAACTTCCAGAATGGGCAAAGTGATGCGATAGATGCACTTTCCGATGAAGAACTGCAAGAATACTTATCCGGCAGAAACAGTGGAATTATCTTTTATACTCCCATCGGAATGGAAATCGGGTTTAATTATTCCATGGATAATTCTTACGGCTGGATTACGGCAACCGTAAAAGACTATGACAAATACATTCGAAAAATGTAAGAATTCATCTCAATATAAAAAGTTTGGTATGTTATTATGAATTTTAGCCGGTGAATATGTAATTCGTTCTTTATTTCTTGTAACGCAATACCTAAAGGTGAATTTACACCACAAAAAGGACTTGACCGGCAACACTCGCAAAAGTAGCGGGAAAACATTAAAGTCAGTAAAAATCCGCCACTTCTTGTAAGGCAACACTCGCAAAAGTAGCGGGAAAACACTAAAGCTAGCATAAATCCTCCATACCGTGCAAAACAGTTCAAACAAATTCATTATTTTAATAATATGTATGTGCGTGCGGATGGCATGTAACAGAGTTTTCTTGTTTTTGTCAAAACGAATCATATATGATATTGACGATTGAGGGTTACATATGCTATACTACAGCAGAGCACTTAGAGTATTTAGAATTCCAGTCTTTGATTATCATTTGTACAAATTCTTGTAAAAAATCCGAATTATAAAGTGAAAATTATATAGAGAGAGTTTTATGGGACAGCAAAAGTAGATAATAGAAGTATAAAATAACGAAAACCGATTGAAAACGGTTGACAAATACGAACATATGTTTTAATCTTATTACAAGAACATCTGTTCTAAAGGAAAAGGAGAATAGTGATGGAACGAGAAGATAAGTTAAAAGCACTCGATGCAGCCCTTTCACAGATTGAAAGACAATACGGAAAAGGTGCCGTTATGAAACTGGGTGATCCGTCGACGCAGATGAATGTGGAGACAATTCCGACAGGGTCTTTAAGTCTTGATATTGCATTGGGGCTTGGAGGAATTCCAAAGGGCAGAATTATAGAGATATACGGACCGGAATCAAGTGGTAAGACGACGGTTACCTTACATATGATAGCGGAAGTGCAGAAACGGGGAGGAATTGCAGGATTTATTGATGCAGAGCATGCACTTGACCCTGTATACGCTAAGAATATCGGAGTGGATGTAGATAATCTCTACATTTCACAGCCGGACAACGGAGAACAGGCACT
>JAQXIR010000045.1 GCA_029007885.1 Lachnospiraceae bacterium
TTATTGGAGAATAATATGGAAAAAGAAAATAATTTACCGGAAGAAAGAATTCTTCCCGTAATTGCTTTGCGGGGACTTACCGTTTTTCCGGAAATGGTGATAAATTTTGACTTAAGCAGAAAAAAATCAATTGAAGCAGCAAAGGCTGCGATGACCGAAAATCAAGAAGTGTTTCTGGTTACTCAGAAAGAATATGATACGCAGGACCCGGTTCTTTCCGATTTGTATCAGGACGGAACGGTTGCGGTAATTAAGCAGATTACGAAACTGCCGAATCGTATTATGCGGGTTTTGGTCGAAGGAAAAGAACGGGCACAACTTTTAAGACTCAATGAGACAAAAGAGCATTTCAATCTTGCCACTATAAAGATTTGGGAAGAACCTGAAACAAAGGAAGATGACCCGGAAGAGACGGCCATGTTACGTCTGATTATGGAGATGATGACACAGTACGCGTCTCATTATCCTAAGATTGCACAGAGTCTGGAAACACAGATAGAAGAAACCATGTCTTTGCCGAAAATTTTAGACCGTATGGCGATGAACATACCGGTACCGTATGACAGAAAGCAGATGGTGTTAGCTGCACATACGACTAAGGCACGTTTTGACGCAATGGCGAAAATCCTTTGCGAAGAAAATGATGTTGCGGGCATCCGTGAAAAACTCTCAGAGGAAATTAAGGCTCAGATAGAAAAAAACCAGCGTGACTATATTCTTCGTGAACAAATGTCATATATTAAAAAGGAGCTCGAGCAGGAGGACTCCTACAGCGACAAGGAATTGTTTGAAAAGCAATTATCAGAACTTACGGCGTCCGACGAAGTGAAGGAAAAAATCCAGAAAGAGATTAATCGCTTTGAAAGTATGGCTGACTCAAGTTCCGAAAGTGCGGTGGAACGAGGATATCTGGAAACACTCTTAGAGTTGCCATGGGATAAAATGGAAAAAGACACTCTGGATATTGAGCTGGCACAGGAAATTCTTCAAAAGAATCATTACGGAATGGAAAAGGTGAAAGATCGTATTTTGGAGTTCCTGGCAGTTAAGAGTCTGACAGAAAAGGAAAACAGTCCGATTATCTGTCTGGTAGGACCGCCCGGAACCGGAAAAACCTCCATTGCAAAAAGTGTTGCCCAGGCACTTAATAAGAAGTATCTGCGTATCTGCCTTGGCGGTGTGCGGGATGAAGCGGAAATCAGAGGACATCGCAGGACGTATGTCGGTGCGATGCCGGGAAGAATTGCAGCAGGACTTCGTCAGGCAGGAGTAAAAAATCCGCTGATGCTCTTAGATGAAATTGATAAAGTCAGCAATGACTATAAAGGAGATACTTTTTCCGCACTTTTAGAGGTGCTTGATCCGGATCAGAATAATCGCTTTCGGGATCATTATGTAGAAATACCGATGGACTTATCCAAAGTATTGTTTTTGGCAACCGCAAACAGTACCGCTAACATTCCGAGACCACTGCTGGATCGTATGGAAATTATTGAAGTGTCCGGCTATACGGAAAACGAGAAATTTCATATAGCAAAAGAGCATTTGATAAAAAAACAATATGCGGCAAACGGTATGACAAAGAAAATCTTATCCATCAGCGATAAGGCAGTCAAAGATATCATACGGTATTATACGAGAGAAGCAGGCGTTCGTGAATTGGAACGAAAAATCGGAGAAATCTGTCGGAAAGCTGCACGAGAGTTTTTACAGGAAAAGCCGGAGCATATCTCCGTTACATCGGCAAATCTTGATAAATATCTGGGAAAACAAAAATATAGTATGCAGATGGCAAACAAGAAGAACGAGGTAGGAATCGTACGTGGATTGGCATGGACAGCTGTCGGCGGCGAGACTCTTCAGATTGAAGTAAATAAAATGCCGGGCAAGGGAGAAATTGAGCTCACCGGACAGATGGGCGATGTCATGAAAGAGTCTGCGCATATCGGTATCAGTTATATTCGTTCGGTGGCGTCAAAATATCATATCAGTCCGGATACTTTCAAAAAATATGATTTTCATATTCATATTCCGGAAGGAGCAGTCCCGAAGGACGGACCTTCGGCGGGGATTACAATGGCAACGGCACTCTTATCGGTACTTACGGGTAAAA
>JAQXIR010000046.1 GCA_029007885.1 Lachnospiraceae bacterium
GATCCGCTGATGCATCTTCTTCGAAATTCCGCTGACCATGGTATTGAGGATGACGTACAACTTCGTTTACAGCGTGGCAAGCCGGAGGCTGGTTCCATTTACCTGAATGCATATCAGGATGGTAACAACGTTGTAATTGAAGTTCAGGATGATGGTAACGGTATTGATGTTGAGGCTGTTAAGCGCAAAGCACTCGAACGCGGAACCATTACGGAAGAACAGGCAGCGGTAATGAGTGATAAGGAAATCATCAATCTTCTTTTCCTGCCGAGTTTTTCAACCGCAAAGACGGTTTCCGATATTTCCGGTCGTGGTGTTGGTCTTGACGTAGTACGTTCAAAGATTGAGTCCTTGAGCGGTGAAGTAGAGGTAAAGAGTACACTTGGCGTAGGAAGTACCTGGACAATCAGACTTCCGCTTACGCTTGCAATCATTCAGTCTCTGATGGTTGTCATCGGAAACGAGAAATATGCAATTCCGCTGGGTAATATTCAGACACTGGAAAGCATTGCCCCGAATGAAGTAAAACATGTACAGCAGAAAGAAGTAATCAATTTAAGAGATAATGTAATCCCGATTATCCGCCTGAACGAAGTTCTCGGATGTGAATCTACACGAAATGAAGACGAAGAACTGATTGTTGTCATCGTTAAGAAGGGCGACAAGCAGGCAGGTCTTGTAATTGATGAATTGACAGGACAGCAGGAAATCGTTATCAAATCACTTGGAAAATACATCAATAAGAGCAAAGTAATCAGCGGAGCTACTATCTTGGGTGATGGTGAAGTGGCCCTGATTATTGATCCGAATGCTTTGATTTAAGAGGAGGATTACAAAATGGATGAGGTAAAGATTTTTTCGGAAGCAGTACAATACATAAAAGTAGAAATGGGAGATGAACTGTTCGGGATTGATATCAGTTATGTAGACAATATCGTCAAAATGCAAAGAATTACAAGAGTACCGAATGTTCAGCCATATATCAAAGGTGTTATCAATCTTCGCGGTGAAATTATCCCGATTATTAACCTCCGTCTTAAGATGGGACTGGCCGAGGCAGAAGAGACAAAGGCTACCAGAATTATCATCATCAAGATGGAGCAGCTTGGAAAAATCGGGCTGATTGTGGACGCAGTAAAAGAAGTTGTGGCATTGGAAGAAAATCAGATTGAAAAAATGAAATATGACAGCAAGGACGACACGACACATTTTGTAACAGCTGTCGGAAAAGTAGATGATACATTGGTATCTTTACTGGATTTAAATGTCGTAGTACTGGATAAGACAGCCCGGGAGGAAATTTAATGAGTGATTTGACATTGGAAAATATGTCAACAACCTATTACGATGTGTTAAAGGAATTGGGAAATATCGGTGCCGGCAATGCAGTTACAGCACTTGCTTCCATGCTGCAGTGCAGGGTAGACATGAAGGTTCCGCAAGTTAAGGTTCTTGACTTTAAAGACGTGGGGACTCTTCTGGGAGGAGAAGAACAGGAAATGGCAGGAGTATATCTTGCCGTAGAAGGGGACATAACAGGCAGTATTCTGTTCTTGGTAAAAAAGGAAGTTGCAATGCACCTTGTCAAAAAATTGATGGGCTCTATGGCCTCCGATGAATTTGGGGAAATGGAACGGTCAGCGTTAAAGGAGATTTCCAATATTATTACAGGGTCGTATCTGAATGCATTAGCAAGCCTTACAAATTTAAAGATTTACCCGTCCGTACCGGATTTGACTGTTGATATGGCAGGCGCAATCTTAAGTGTTCCGGCTATTGAATTCGGAATTCTGGGGGATAAAATCTTATTAATCCAGTCGCAGATTTCCGATGAAATTGAGATTGACGGTTTCTTTATCATGATACCGGATATGGAATCCTATGAGAAAATATTACACTCTTTAGGCGTTATGCCATAAAAAACGAGGTCGGAGAACGGATTGGAAATGGAAATAAAAGTTGGAATGGCAGATTTGAACATCTGTGAGAGTCCTGACACGATTACGACACTGGGACTTGGTTCCTGTGTCGGCGTGGTGCTATGGGATCCGGTAGTGAAGATATGTGGAATGGCACATATTATGCTTCCGGACTCTACTGCAATTTCGAACAATCAGAATGCTGCTAAATTTGCCGATACGGGATTAGAAGAATTATTAAAAAAACTCCTTGCAAAAGGTGCAAAAAAAGAAAGACTTGTCGCCAAAATAGCAGGTGGAGCACAAATGTTTTCGGGAAAATCTCCGATGATGCGGGTAGGTGACCGAAATGTTGAAGCAGTTAAGAAGAAACTGGAAGAGTTTGGGATACCGCTGAAAGCAGAGGACACCGGAGAAAACTATGGTAGAACTGTAGTCTTTTATCCGCAGACGGGAGAGTATTTTATCCGGGCAATCGGAAAAGAACCAAAAAGCATTTAAGACAGGCAAAGGATGAATACATGAGCAGCAGATTAAAATTAATGCCGGCTTTTCTGACATTGCTTGCCGGAGCGATTACCAGTATTATGACATACCGGTTTCAGTATGAAGGCAAAACAGCGTTAATTATTTTGCTGGCTGTTTTGCTTTTCTTCTATACAATGGGATGTATCCTGCAGAAACTGATTATTACCTTCGAACAGGAAAATGAGAAGGAAAGACAGAAAGCGGCCGAGGAAGAAGGCAAAGTAGTCGAGAAAGAAAATGCTTCTTCTCAGGAAGGAGAAAAGTCTGAGAAGGATAGCAGGCAGGAAGAGGAAAATCAACGGAATACAGAGTAATTGGCGGGTGATACAATGGATGAAAATGCAAGAATGAAGTTGTGGAAGGATTACTCCAAAAGCAGATCGGCTGAGATACGTGAGAAATTGATATTGGAATACGCTCCGTTAGTAAAACTGGTAGCGGGCAGACTCAGCATGTATCTTGGCTATAACGTGGAATATGATGATTTGGTGAGTTACGGAATCTTCGGACTGATTGATGCAATTGACAAATTTGACTGTACAAAACCGGTTAAGTTTGAAACATATGCCTCTTTGCGTATTCGTGGTGCCATTTTAGACCAGATTCGAAAAATGGATTGGATTCCGAGAACAATCAGGCAGAAACAAAAGAAGATAGATGCTGCACAAAAAGAGATTGAAGCTGCTTTCGGACGGAATGCGACGGAAGAAGAAATTGCCGAAAAACTTGGCATTTCAGGAGAAGAGTATCTGGAATGGCAGTCGCAGATGAAAATTACCAATCTGGTGTCTTTGAATGAATACGTGGAACAGGGAAGTGATGTTCCAAACGGCCGAGAAGCATCTTCTCATTTTGATATGCCGGAAGATGTTCTTGAAAAGAATGAATTAAAACAGATGTTAATAGAATCACTGGAGCTTTTGACAGAAAAAGAGCGCAGGGTGATTGAATTGTATTATTATGAAGAACTGACTTTAAAGGAAATCAGTGTGGTTCTCGAAGTGTCAGAATCACGTGTTTCTCAATTACATACGAAAGCGTTACAGAAAATGAAAACGAAGATGGGCAAATATATGGGAATTTTGTCCGAAGTTTAAAAAGGAGAACAGAGTGAACGCATATTTTCAGATTCTAAATGGTGATTCGGAAACAAAATTAAAACTTTTTCCGGCAACCGATGATGGTCTGCCAATCAATATGAATGAATTGATAAATTATTTAACATTCCATCAGATATCTTATCAGATATCTGAGTTGAATGCTGCCGTTTCAGGACTGAAAGAGGAAACAACCATTACACTGAATCAGGAAAAGATTCTTCCGATTCAGGAAGAACTGTATATTTCTATTACCGATGAAAATATGAAAGCGGTCGGACGTTTTGTGCCGCCTTCAAGTGCAAGTGTTGTCATGAATAAGGACGATATTTTGTCTTCTTTGAAACGATACGGAATCGTATACGGAATTCAAATGGAGACAATTGACCGTTTTTTAGCAGAGCGGACTTATCTGACGGACATCGTATTGGCAGAAGGAACACAGCCGGTACAGGGAAAAGATGCTGAAATTGAATATTTCTTTAATACCGATTTGAAAGCAAGACCGACCTTACTGGAAGATGGCAGTGTAGATTTCTTCCATTTGAATATTATTAACCACTGCGATAAAGGGGACCTGTTGGCGAGGCTGCATCCGGAAGACCCCGGAGAAAGCGGTTGCGATATCATGGGCACCAAAATCAAACCGAGAAGCGTAAAGCATACGGTTTTACGCTATGGGCATAACATTGATATCTCAGAAGATAAAACAGAACTGTATGCGGCAGACAACGGGCATGTTACGTTGGTGGACGACAGAGTATTTGTCAGCACACTGATGGAACTGGAAAATGTTGATACTTCTACCGGAGATATTGAATTCGAAGGAAATGTCCAGGTAAACGGAAATGTATGTTCCAATTTTAAAATACATGCAAAAGGGAATGTGGAAGTAAGAGGAATTGTCGAAGGCGCAGAAATTATTTCGGGTGGCAACATTACGATTGCGCGCGGAATGAATGGAATGGGCAAGGGAGTATTAAAAGCAAAGGGAAACATTGTTGCTCAATTCATTGAAAATTCATCGGCACAGGCAGACGGCTATATTGAGGCGGGCTCTCTTATCCATAGCACGGTTATGGCCGGTACGGAAATTCATGTCAACGGAAAGAAGGGATTTATTTCCGGGGGACATGTTAGTGCAACAACATTAATTGATGCGAAAATTCTTGGTTCTGAAATGGGAACTGTTACGGTAGCGGAAATCGGAATCAGTCCTGTTACAAAACGTGAATATAAAGAACTGGGTGAGGCACTGATTGAAGACAGAAAAGTTGTGGAGCGGGCAATTCCGATTTTGGAAGCTGCAAGAGACAAATATCAGGCGGGCAAGGAACTGAGCGAGGCACAAATTGAAAATGTCAGAGAACTTGCCAAAGTAGTCAAAACAAAACGCGAAGAAATTGCAACAAAATCAGCACGCATGGAGGAACTGGGACTACTGATTGAAGTAGAGAGGGAATCGCAGATTATCGTGCGCGGAACGGTGTATCCGGGAACAAAGATTGTGATTTCGGATGTATCTAAGATTATTAAGGAAAGTATGCAGTATTGTCGTTTTGTCAAATATCAGGGAGACGTAAAGATGGTGGGTATGTAACCCGTCAAGGATGATTGGGGAGAAGAAGAATGGCAATCGGACCGGTAGAATTAAACGGAGCCATGACAAGGCTCCAGGATATTACGTCACAAAAACATAATGAAAATGTAAAAGGGGCTGTGGATCAGACAAATTTCCAGGCGGAATTTAAGAAGGAAATTGATACACGGCTCAATCAGGTGCATAAAGGTGACGACCCGAAAAACGGCAACACGCGTTACGACGCCAAAGAAAAGGGAAACGGCTCTTATGAAGGAGACGGCGGCAGAAAAAGAAAAAAAGAACAACCGCCCAAAGATGGAAAAGTCCTTGTAAAAGGACATGGCGGATTTGACATGAAAATTTAGTTACAGGTAAGGATACGGAAGATGGGAGCAGTACAAATTATTATTCTGATTGTGGGAGCGGTGTTGTTTACCGTAAGTTTCTTGATACCGGAACGCAAATCAGATAACCGGGAAAATGCGAAGAAAGAAGAAAAGTTCATAAAAGAGGCACTTGAAAGGGAAATGGCATCTTTCCGGTATCAGCTGGAAGATGCGGCGCAGGATTCGGTAGAACATACAAAAGAGACGACAGAACGATATATGGATCGCATCACCAATGAAAAGATGATGGCAATCAATGAGTATTCGGACACTGTATTGGAACAGATTCATAAAAATCATGAGGAAGCAATGTTCCTTTATGATATGTTAAATAACAAGCATGCCCAGATTAAGAATACGGCAGCGGAGTTAAACGATACCATTAAGACGGCAAAACATGCACAGACGGTTGCAACCGAAAAGAAGCCGGAAGCAGAAAAGCAGATAAAAGAGCCGCAGGAAAAGAAAACGGGAGAGATTCATTTTGAGCCGATTGTGGCACAAAAAACAGGAAAAACTCCGGTAACAAAGACAAAGACACAAACGAAAAAGAATAAAGAAATTGAAGTCATGTTTGATTCCGACAATACAGAAACAAACAGCAATGAAAGGATACTTGCCCTCCATAAAGCCGGAAAGTCCAATATGGCGATTGCTAAAGAACTGGGACTTGGAATCGGGGAAGTAAAACTGGTCATTGATTTATTTGAAGGGATATAGACAGCATGAAATTACGATATTACTTACGAGGTCTCGGAATCGGAATTCTGGTAACGGCAGCATTGTTTCTTAGTATGAAAGATTCTGCAAAACCGATGACGGATGCACAGGTCATTGCAAGGGCAAAAGAACTGGGCATGATTGAAAATCCGGTATTAAGTGATTTGGAAATAGAATCCGAATCCGATGAACAGGAAGAAACCATAACAGAGAGTTCGGTGCCGCAGGAAACCGTACCGGAGACAACCGAAACGGAAGCGGAGTCAACTGCAGAGGAGCCAACTGAAGCGGAGTTAACCGAAGCGGAGTCAACTGAACCATCGCAGGCAGAGGAGATGGCCCAAGCGGATGAAAAATCACAAGTAGAGGAGCCGATTACTCAGGAACTGCAGGAAGGCAATACGGTTATCATTGTCGTAAACAAAGGTGATGGTTCTGATACGGTAAGTCGTAAATTATATGAGGCAGGACTTGTAGAAGATGCGAAAACATTTGACCGCTATCTGATGCAGAATGGCTATGACAGGAAGATTGCAGCGGGAAGTCATGAAATTCCGGTGAATGCTTCGGATAAGGAAATTGCAGAGATATTGTGCAGAAGATAGAACCAAGGCTGGTGCCGAAATGTACATTTTAGTGAGCAAAATGGGTATGAGAGAAAGAACTGAATCGCTATACCCCGGCAAGAGAAAGATTATTGAGCAAAACCGGGTATGAGACGGGAGAATGAGCCACCATACCCTCAAAACCGAAAAAATCTTGACAAAATGTGAGCAAAACTGGGTGTAAGAGAAGAAAATGAACCGTTGTACCCCTGAAAGTGAAAGATTACTGCAAAATACTGGGTATGGGACGAGAAAGTAAACCACCATACCCGGCAAGAAAAAAACTTGCCAAAACAGAAGCAAATCAGGGTATGAGAGAAAGAAACAAACTGCTATACCCAACAGTTTCCGCCTCTTGACTTTGTCTATTGTAAAAAAGGATGTCATGTAAAACATGGCATCCTTTTTCGTACTTACTTGTTTATGATGTATGATGAAATTACAAGTATTTGTTCTATGAAGTTAATTTTCCGATTACGCTAAGTACAGCATCTGCGTCAAACGGTTTTTGAATGAAATCAGAAGCACCGGCTTTTAATGCTTCCATAACTTTTGCTTTTTGACCGGCAGCACTTACCATAACAACTTTTACGGAAGGATAAGAAGTTTTGATGTTCTTTAAAGCTTCCAATCCATCCATTACCGGCATGGTAATATCAAGGGTTACCAAATCCGGGGTTACGGTTTTCAGAATCTCTAAAGCTTCTTGTCCGTTACCGGCTTCTCCGACAATTTCATAACCGTTGTCGGTAAGAACGGTACGTAATATTTTTCGGAATATTTTAGAATCATCAACAATAAGAATTTTAGCCATAGCGCATACTCCTTTACTGATTACTTAATTGAATATTCGGTATCGATAGCTGTGATAAGAGTAATCTCTTTGCCGGATACGATGATAGGAAGGCAAAGCAGAGAATCTGCCGTTAGGATACCTTCTTTTGCCTGATAATAAGGTGCCTTCATATCGACTTCGATATTTCTTAAACTCATGTCAGTTGCAAAAAGACCGTTTACACAGTTAATCAGTTCACAGATGGCATCCAGCGCATCTTCTTCATCACTGATATACTGTTCACCGGCAAATCCGATGGCAGCCTGTTTCATGGCATCTGCGGGACCGGTAATGGCAGTGATAATGTTATGGTCTCCGAACAATTCCTGCATACTGAAATACTGAATCGGTACTTCTTTGGCAATATATGGTTTTTTCATATAGGCATGATAATCTACGAGACGTACAGTGGTACGAGCCATAACACCGCATAAAGCGGTAAGTAATTCCGACTGTCCGTGTAGGAAAATCGGAGTGGTGCGGTCAATATCGCAACTCTTTAAATTCTCCATATCCATTAGGGTGAAACTGTTCTCACGTTGATACTGCTCCTGTGCTTCATTAATCTCCTGCATGGAGAGCAATTCATTATCCACAATAGACTGCACAAAAGACAGATATAAATTACCCTGTAAAGAGAGAAGACGGCTGACCTGCTCATCGGTAAGATAACCTTTTTCCACAGCAATGTCACCAAAACGTTTGTCGCAAACAGCCTGTAACTGATTTACTTCTTCTGCCTGCTCAACTGTCATCAGTTGTTCAGATACGGCGATTACACCGAGACGTGCCCGCTTTTTCTCCTGCGTCTCAAAAACAAGATCCAGTTGTTCCTGAGACAATTTGCCGGATTTAAGCAGGTAATCTGCAAATATTCGATCAAACATAGTTCATTACCCCTTTGTTGTTTATTTTTAACAATATTATACCTATATCGACAAAATATGGCAAGCAGTATCGACAAAAAAGTAACGATGACGTAACTATGTTATGTTTTGCTTGCAAGCAGGCAATTCCTATGGTATAATCTTTGCGTTGTGACTATAAAACACGCATACGGATGGTCTGCCGGTGCCTTATGACGCGAAGGTGGCAGAAGAGTACAGAAATTTTGTAAGTGAAGTATGCGGAAGCAAGTTAACCAAACGGAGGTAGAAAACATGAGCGTTATTTCAATGAAACAGTTATTAGAAGCAGGTGTTCATTTCGGACATCAGACAAGAAGATGGAACCCTAAGATGGCTCCTTACATCTTCACAGAAAGAAACGGTATCCACATCATCGACTTACAGAAATCTGTAGGAAAAGTTGATGAAGCTTACAAGGCAGTATTTGATATTGCAAACGAAGGTGGCACAATTCTTTTCGTAGGAACAAAGAAACAGGCTCAGGATGCTGTTAAAACAGAAGCAGAGCGTTGTGGAATGTACTATGTAAATGAGAGATGGTTAGGCGGTATGCTGACAAACTTTAAAACCATCCAGTCCAGAATTGCAAGATTAAAAGCGATCGAAGCAATGGCAGAAGACGGAACATTCGATGTTCTTCCGAAAAAAGAAGTTATCCAGATTAAAAAAGAATGGGAAAAATTAGAGAAGAACCTTGGCGGAATCAAAGATATGACAAGAATTCCGGATGCAATCTTCGTAGTAGACCCTAAGAAAGAAAGAATCTGTGTTCAGGAAGCACGTACACTTGGTATTACCTTAATCGGTATCGGTGATACAAACTGCGATCCTGAAGAACTTGACTATATTATCCCGGGCAATGATGATGCAATCAGAGCCGTAAAACTGATTGTTGCAAAGATGGCAGACGCTGTTATCGAAGCAAATCAGGGCGAAGCTGTTTACACAGAGGAAGAAGCAGCTACAGCAGAAGGCGAAGCAACTGATATCGAAGAAGTAGCAGAAGCAGAAGTTGAAGCTGAATAATCTCAGAAGGCAGATGGAGGAAAAAATAATGGCTATCACAGCAGCAATGGTAAAAGAATTAAGAGAAGTAACCGGTGCAGGAATGATGGACTGTAAAAAAGCCCTGAATGAAACAAACGGTGATATGGACGCAGCAATCGAGTTCTTAAGAAAGAACGGTCAGGCAAAAGCTGAGAAAAAAGCAGGCAGAATCGCAGCAGAAGGTCTTTGCCGAGTTATCAAGACAGATGATAAGACAGCAGCAGTTGTAGAAGTAAACTCTGAAACAGACTTCGTTGCAAAAAATGAAAAATTCCAGACATTTGTTGATGCTGTTGCAAAACAGGCAGTTGCATCCGACGCAGCAGATTTAGATGCTTTCCTTGCAGAAAGCTGGAAAGAAGATTCTTCCAAGACAGTAAAAGATGCTTTGGTTGAACAGATTGCCGTAATCGGAGAAAACTTATCAATCAGAAGATTTGAAAAAGTTGTGGCAGCAAACGGATGTGTTGTAACATATCTTCACGGCGGCGGAAGAATCGGTGTTATCGTAGAAGCAGATACCGATGTTGTTAATGACGAAGTAAAAGAGTGCCTGACAAACGTAGCAATGCAGGTTGCAGCACTTTCTCCGAAGTATGTAAGCAGAGAAGAAATCTCCGCAGACTACATCGCACATGAAGAAGAAATCTTAAAAGCACAGATTATGAACGATCCGAAAGAAAGCCAGAAACCGGAAAAGGTTATCGAAGGTATGATTAAAGGACGTATCAACAAAGAATTAAAAGATATCTGCTTAGTAGATCAGGTTTATGTAAAAGCAGAAGACGGCAAACAGACCGTTGCACAGTACGTTGCACAGGTTGCAAAAGCAACAGGCGCAAACCTTTCTATCAAGAAATTCGTTCGTTTCGAAACAGGCGAAGGTCTTGAAAAGAAAAACGAAGACTTTGCAGCAGAAGTTGCAGCACAGATGAACGCATAAGAACCGGTTCTTACAGATCATAAAAGCAATAGGGCATCATCACTTATAGAAATATAGGTGGTGATGTTTTTTTGTGTGGAAAAGAGACAGACAATTGGAGTTCTTGACTTTGCTGATGATTCGGGAGTAATTATGTGCGGTAGATATTATATTGACGATGAAATGGCTTCAGAGCTGGAAAATTCTTTTAGGAAAAATTTCCATTTACAAAAGAACCTATGTTCTGTATAATGAATACGAACAAATGTTTGGTATTTGGTGATGGTATGGACAAAGTAATCTTTCATGTGGATGTAAATTCGGCATTTCTTAGTTGGGAAGCGGTATATCGGCTCAGATGTCTGGGAGAGACACAGGACTTAAGGGAGATTCCGTCCGCAGTCTGCGGTGACATTCAAAAAAGACATGGGATTATTCTCGCCAAATCTCTTCCTGCCGGAAAGTGCGGTGTGAAGACGGCAGAGACAATTTCCGAAGCATTAAAGAAATGTCCGGGACTTGTTTTGGTTGCACCACAGTACAGCCTTTATGAGACATCATCGAAAGCATTGTTGGAGATTTTAAAAGAATTTGCACCGGTTGTGGAGCAATATTCCATTGATGAAGCTTATCTTGACATGTCCGGTACTTCCTGCCTGTGGGGCAGTCCTGTGGTAGCGGCGAATCTGATAAAGGATAAGATTTATAGGGAACTTGGTTTTACCGTAAATATCGGTGTTTCCAACAATAAACTGCTGGCAAAGATGGCTTCGGATTTTAAAAAGCCGAATCTTGTGCATACGTTATTTCCGGATGAGATAGAAAAGAAGATGTGGCCGCTGCCGGTAGGAGAGTTGTTTTTCTGCGGCAGGGCAACGGAAAAGAAATTAAAATCGTTCGGAATTACCACAATCGGAGAACTGGCAAACACGGATGTGGCACTGCTAAGAAGTATGTTAAAAAAGCATGGGGAGATTTTATGGGCATTTGCCAATGGAGCAGATGTATCCGTGGTTTCAAGTGATGTGCCGGACAATAAAGGATACGGGAACAGTATGACAGTACCGTTTGATGTGACGGATACTTCTACGGCACATCTGGTATTGCTTTCTTTATGCGAAACAATTGGTATGAGGCTTAGAAAAGACGGGGTTAAGGTGTCGGTTATTGCCGTGTCTGTCAAAAATTTCGCCCTGCAGACCGCAAGGCATCAGAAGACCTTATTTACTGCAACAAATCAGACAAACGAACTGTTCCGGTGTGCGGCACTTGCATTTGATGAATTATGGGATGGCTATACGCCGATTCGGCAGTTGGGAGTTCACACCGGCAGGGTGATATCTTCTTCCTGTGACAGGCAGTTAAACCTGTTTACGATGGACGATTATGATAAATACGAAAAACTGGATACCGCAATTGATAAGATAAGGGAGCGGTATGGGGAGGAATCTGTTTTCAGGGCATCCTATTTAAATGGGCCAATCAGACCGTTAAACGGTGGCATCAGTAAGGAAAAATTTCGGGCAGACGGAGAGGAAGTGTATTATGAATGAATGTAACGATTGACGCGAATGCTACTTTTAATCCATTGGGAGAGATAAAACCGCGATATGTCAGACTGGAGGATGAAAACCACGAACTGCATACGTATAAGATAGAGAACATAGAGCAGGTAAAAGAGGAAAAATATGCAGGAATCAGCTCTTTTTTGTATGTATGCCAGATTAGTGTGGAAGGAGTTATGCGGCAGATTAGAATCAGATATTATATTGCGTCCCATAAATGGACGTTGGTTGATTGAATTTTGGGGTTGCTTTTTTGAAAAAAGAGTATATAATAAGACAAAAGCGAGGATGCTGTTGGTATCCCCGCTTTTTTGCTTTTCGCAATCTAAAAGAAGAGAAGGTAAATACTATGGAAATGAAAAGAAATAAAGTAGCAATTGTAGGATGTGGACTTGTTGGTTCTACCACGGCATTCAGTTTGATTACACAGGGAATTTGTGATGAAGTATTGATGATTGACATTAATAAAGAACGCGCTTACGGAGAAATGCTGGATCTTGCGGACTGTATCGAGTACTTAAACCGCAACGTAAAAGTGCGGACCGGAGAATATGCAGACTGTAAAGATGTCGATATCATCGTGATTACAGCGGGAGCTCCGCCAAAGCAGGGACAGAGCAGACTGGATACATTGGAAGTCAGTGCCAAAATCTGCAAGTCGATTGTAGAGCCGATTATGGCGAGCGGATTTGATGGAATCTTTATTGTCGTATCAAATCCGGTGGATATTATCACACACTATGTGCAGATATTGTCGGGGTTGCCGAAGAATCAGGTAATCGGGACGGGAACCGCGATTGATTCTGCCAGACTACAGAATATGATTGCACAGATTGCCGGAGTGGACCCGCGAAGCGTACATGCTTATTCTATGGGAGAACATGGGGATTCCCAGATGGTTCCGTGGTCTACCGTAACCGTTGCGGGAAAGCCGTTTTATGATGTAATTCAGGACAATAAAGAGAGAATCGGAGAGGTAGACCTTGACAATCTCGTCTATAAGACAACACAGCAGGGATGGGAAATCTTAAACCGGAAAGGAACCACTTATTACGGTATCGCGACGGCATGTGCCGGAGTCATCAAAGCGATTTTAGATGATGAAAACAGAATTGTTCCCGTATCGACTCTTTTGGAAGGGGAGTACGGAGAACGGGATGTTTACGCAGGAGTGCCTACTATCCTAAACCGCACGGGAGCATCGGATGTATTGGAAATTCACATGACGCCCGGCGAATTGGCAAGATTTAAAGAGTCGGTATCCTTAATTCGGGAATACACGAAGAAAATTTTGGAAGTAAAAATATAAAGAATTTGAGCAGCCGCTTCATAAACTACTTATGAACGGCTGCTTTTATGTGTTTTGTTGTAAAAGAAAGCCAAACGTTGTAAAATAGAAACGGTATAGCACATAGGAGGGATACATATGAAGAAAAAAAGAGGTCTGATTATCAAAATCGTTGCAGTATTATTTATTATATTGCTGACAACTTTTGTTACACTGAATACGATTACAATCCGTATCCTGAAAAGTACGGTGAGTGAACAGTGGGAGAGTGAGGATTATAAACTGGTACAGACATATGCCAAACTTTTGCAGGCATATAATTACCGGGAACAGGAAGAGTATCAGTCCTTTATTGATGATATTACTGCAGAAAATACCGTAAACTATGCTCTTTATATGGAAGATGTTAACGGGGCGATGACGGCGGTAGCACACAGCAATCCGGACAGAGTCGGAGATGTACTTGAGGATAAAGAAAGCATTGCGGCAGCAAGAGAAGGAAAGCCTTATATCGGACAAGATACCGATCCGGCAAGCGGAAAAGAAACGCTGGATATTCTTGCTCCGGTATACGATACGACAGGAACTTTAAAGGGTGCTTTAAACATTGGTGTTCCCATCGATCAAGGTGCAATGTATTCGATTGTCGGATTGTCCCTGTTTCGGATAACTATGAACTCAGTGACGGCTTCTTTATTTTTAATGGCTGTTTTAAGTGGCGCAATTTATTTTCTGATCATAAAACCGACCAAGTGCCTTTCTCTCAACATTTCCAGAATGGCGCAGTATGATTTGACAAAAGACGAGTCGAAAGCAATGGAAAAGTACGGAAGACGCTCAGATGAAATCGGCATTATCAGCCGGGATTATGAGACTATGCGAAACAGTATTATCAACCTGCTGCAGGAAATCAAAACGGTCATTGAAGAACTGGCACAGCAGGCGGAATCCTTATCCGATGTTTCTAAAAAAGTTTCAGAGATGGGCTCGCAGCTTTCTCTTACGGTAAATGAAGTGGCAAATGGTGCAACCGGTCAGGCACAGGAAACGGCAGACGGACAGGAACAGGTGGCCTCTTTAAGCCGCTTGATTGAAGTTGTGGAAAAGAATATGGATATTTTAAACGGTGCGGTACGGGAAGTTTCCGGATTAAAGGATGAGGGACTTGAGGCGCTGAAAATAGTTGTGGAAAATACGGAAGAAAATAATAGAAATTCTCAGAATGTCCACAAAGTAATTATGGAAACAAGCCATCAGACGGAACGCATTAAAGATGCCAGTGTGCAGATTCGGGAAATTTCAACTCAGACCAATCTACTTGCTTTAAATGCTTCGATTGAAGCGGCAAGGGCAGGTGAGTCGGGCAAGGGGTTTGCGGTTGTTGCAACAGAAATCGGTAATCTTGCGGGAGAAACCAACGAACTGACTGATACAATCGAAGGCATCATTCAGGATTTGACAGAGAAGATGAAAACGGCAGTGGAGATGATTGACGGCGTGCAGGATTCTTCCAAATTGCAGACGGAGAGTGTTATAGATACGAAGAATAAATTTGATTCGATTGCAGAACATATCCGTGGGATGGAAGAAAACTGTGAGGAACTCAATGCATCTGCAAGACAGATGGAAGAAAGAAAAAATGCGATTGTCACTATGGTGAGCAATCTGTCAGCACTCTCCGAAGAGAATGCAGCATGTATGGAAGAGGCAGCAGCCGCGGTAGAGGAAGAATCAAAGTCAATCGATACCGTATCAACTTCCAGTCATGATGTGGCAGCTCTGGCAGAAAAACTGACACAGGAAATCGGGAAATTTAAGATTGAGGAGTAAGAGAAAATGCAGTATCTATTACAAAACAAACATCTGCGGGCAGTGATAAAAGAAAAAGGAGCAGAGGTTGTTTCTCTGCAACGAAATGGTGAGGAATATCTGTGGAATGCGGATGCCCGCTACTGGGGCAGAACATCGCCGGTATTATTTCCGATTGTGGGATTGTTAAAAAACGGTCAGTACCGACATGAAGGAAAAACATATACAATGGGGCAACACGGTTTTGCCAGAGATATGGTTTTTTCCGTAACGCAAAAGAGTGACACACAGATTGCGATGCAGATTACAGATACAGAAGAAACTTATGAAAAATATCCGTTTCATTTCCGCCTGACAATTCGTTACCGGCTTGAAGAGGAAACATTGCGGGTAATATGGATGGTTGAAAATACGGATGATAAACAGATGTATTTTTCAATCGGTGCCCATCCGGGATTTTTCTGTCCACATAACGGACAGGGAACACAGAGTGAATATTTCATACGTTTCACCAAACACGGGAAGGCGGTAGAACGCGTGGAAAGTTCTCTTTTTGGAACGATTGGCTTGTCTGAAGAAAAACAGGTTTATCACATGCAGGACGGAATTCTTCCGATTGATGCGCATTTGTTTGACAGAGAGGCACTGATTCTGGAAAATAACCAGGTACAGGAAATTTCTCTTTTGAATCCGAAAAAGGAACCGTATGTGACGGTTGCATTTGATACACCGCTTGTGGGGATTTGGTCTCCTCCTAAAAAAGAGGCGCCGTTTGTCTGTATTGAACCCTGGTACGGACGATGCGATAAAGAATCCTTTGACGGGGAATTTGCACAAAGAGAATGGACCAACAGCTTAAATCCGGGAGAAATTTTTGAGGGCAGTTATACGATAAGCGTATATTAGAATACAGGAGCAGAAAAAGGGATATGGAACCGCTATATATAATTATTCCGGCATATAATGAACAAGAAAATATTACCAATATTATGACGGAATGGTATTCCATCATAGAAACCCACGCGCAGGAACAGACGTCACGCCTTGTTGTAATAGATGACGGAAGTAACGATGCTACATTTGAAATGATGCAGGAATTTGCCAAGACCCATCCGTTCTTTGTCCCGATTACCCAGGAAAATGCGGGACATGGGGCAGCAATTTACCGCGGATATCAGTACGCTTTGGAAGCGGGAGCAGCTTACATCTTTCAGACTGACTCGGACGGACAGACACTTGCATCGGAATTTGAGGATTTCTGGCAGGAACGGGAAGAAACGGATGCACTAATCGGCAGCAGGGAACATCGTAAAGACGGAATTGGCAGAGTATTTGTCGCAAAGGTGCTTAGGCTGGTACTTTGGATTTGCTTTTCCGTCCGGGTAAAAGATGCCAATACACCGTATCGACTGATGAGGGCAGAAGTCTTGCGGGATGAGATTTCTTATGTGCCGAAAGACTTTTTCCTGACAAATGTGTTGTTGTCAGTTCTCTTTATTAAGCATAACAGAACGGTAAAGTTTTTACCGATTACTTTTTTAAACAGACAAGGCGGAAAGAACTCTGTTAATTTTAGAAAAATTATTGCAATCGGTAGAAAGGCATTCGTAGAGTTTTATCGGATGTCAAGAGAAAAAGTGCGCTAAAGGATAACGTTGCAAAATCCTTTGCCAGATTATATAATAGTAACGTTAAAGATAAGACAGTGAGCGAACAGTAGATGGAAAAATCGCATCAGGAAGCAAGAAGAAAAAGAGTCAGACGCTTAAAGCGGATGATTATAACCGGCATTCTTTTGGCAATTGCCGTGCCGACAGCAGCATGCATCGTATTGTCATTACGTGTACATAGATTAGAACAGAAGTTGCAGACACTGAGCGTTTCTTATGAGGAACTGCTAAGCAGTGCGGTTGACAGTCAAAAGACAATTACAATTACGGAAATACCGGCAGAACAGGTAGCGCAGGATACAGCGGATGCACAGCAGGAAACGATACCGTCGGATATTCAAAGAAAGGTTTATCTGACATTTGATGACGGTCCGAGTGCCAATACGGAAAAGATTCTGGAGATTCTGGATGAATATGATGTGAAGGCTACATTTTTCGTAACAGGAGAAGAGGCCAAATCGCATCCCGAACGATACCGGGAGATTATTGAGCGCGGACATACACTGGGAATGCATTCTTACAGTCATAAATACGGGGAAATCTATGCGTCGGAAGAAAATTTTGTTTTGGACTTGAAAACACTGCGTGATTTCCTGTATGATACTACTGGAGTTATGCCACAGTATTATCGCTTTCCGGGAGGAAGCAGCAATACGGTAAGCAAAATTGAGATGGAAGATCTTTGCCGATATCTGGATGAAGAGGGGATTGTTTACTTTGACTGGAACATTTCCAGCCAGGATGCGGGAGGTGCGGTTTTGGCACAGGATATAGTAGCCAACTGCACAGACGGATTGGAAAAGTATGAAAATGCAGTGATATTGCTGCATGATTCAGTAAAGAAGGATTCGACAGTCGAGGCATTGCCGGATATTATTAAGACAATACAGGCAATGGAGCATACGGCGATTCTGCCGATTACAGAAGATACGGTTGTTGTTCATCATAAAAACAGTAAGTAAACTACGGAGGAAAGAAAATGGGCTTTTTTTCAGAATTAAAAGAAGATTTATCACAAGCGGTAAATGAACTGGTTCCGGACGAAGATTTGGACGAAGAAGTAGCTGAAACAGAAACTGTCGAGAAAGAGACAGAACAGGCAGCAAAGAGCGCAGAACCTGTTGTAAAACCGATTTCACAAGAAGAACAAAAGGTAACACCTGCTTATTCCAAGCAGAAAGAAACGGTAGTATCGGAAGTGTCAGAAGAGGCTTCGGAAGAAGTTTCCACCATTACCGAGAAAATGGTTGTAAACGGTGATATGGAATCATCCGGTTCTTTAGATGTAATCGGAACGGTTAACGGAAATATCAAGATTCGCGGAAAACTGAATATCACAGGTAAAATTACAGGCAATTCCGAGGCGGCAGAGGTATATGCACAGGAAGCTATGGTAACCGGAGATGTCACCAGTTTAGGAAGTGTTAAAATTGGCAATAATTCCGTTATCCGCGGCAATATTTTTGCAACAAGCGCTGTCATTGCGGGAGCAGTCAAAGGTGATATTGATGTAAAAGGACCGGTTATTCTGGATTCCTCTGCAATTGTTATGGGAAATATTAAATCAAAAGCTGTACAGATTAATAACGGCGCTGTAATCGAGGGCCTTTGCTCACAGTGCTATGCGGATGTCAGCCCGTCTAAATTCTTTAAGGACTAATTTTAAAAGGAGTTCTCATGAAAAGAATATTATTGAAATTAAGCGGTGAAGCACTCGCCGGAGAAAAGAAAACAGGATTTGATGAAGAGACAGTCAGAAAAGTTGCTTTACAGGTGAAAGAACTTGTAGACGATGGAATCGAAGTCGGAATTGTAATCGGCGGAGGTAATTTCTGGCGGGGACGTACCAGTGAACATATCGACCGCACCAAAGCAGACCAGATTGGAATGCTGGCGACCGTTATGAATTGTATTTATGTTTCCGAAATTTTCCGCTCTGTCGGGATGATGACCAATATTCTGACACCGTTTGAATGCGGTTCCTTTACAAAATTGTTTTCCAAGGATCGTGCCAATAAATACTTTGCAAAAGGAATGGTTGTATTTTTTGCGGGAGGAACGGGACATCCGTATTTTTCCACAGATACCGGAGTTGTATTACGGGCAATCGAAGTGGAGGCAGATGTAATTTTACTTGCAAAAGCAATAGACGGTGTTTACAATGATGACCCGCATAAGAACCCTGCGGCAGTGAAATATGATGAAGTGACGATTGACGAAGTAATCGAAAAAAATCTTCAGGTTGTTGATATGACGGCCTCCATTCTTGCAAGAGACAATAAAATGCCGATGTGGGTATTCGGACTAAATGAAGAAAACAGTATTGTGAATGCAGTAAAGGGTACCTTTAAAGGTACTAAAGTGACTGTATAGAAACCGTGGGAAGGAAAGGGTATAGGTTATGGATGAAAGATTAAAAGTATTTGATGAGAAAATGGATAAAGCATATAATTATCTGCTTAGTGATTATCAGACGATTCGTGCAGGACGTGCAAATCCGCATGTATTGGATAAGGTAAAGGTAAATTATTACGGAACACCGACTCCGATACAGCAGGTAGGCAATATTTCCGTTCCGGAGCCTCGTATGATTCAAATTGCTCCGTGGGAAAAGAGCCTGATTAAAGAAATTGAAAAAGCAATTCTTGCTTCGGACGTCGGAATTACACCTTCCAATGATGGTGCCGTAATTCGCCTGGTATTCCCAGAACTTACCGAGGAACGAAGAAAAGAACTCGTTAAGGATGTTAAGAAAAAGGGAGAAGATGCCAAAGTGGCAATCCGTAATATCAGACGCGATGGCAATGATTCTTTGAAAAAACTGGCGAAAGAAGAAATCTCGGAAGATGAGATTAAGGAACTGGGTGATAAACTCCAGAAGATAACAGATCAATATATTAAGGACATTGATCAGGCAGTTGAGACAAAATCAAAAGAGATTATGACTGTATAAAAACAGAATACAAGAGGGGGCAGACAAAAGGTCGTCCCCTCTTTGTCTGTATATAGTGCGCCGCCAAAGCGGCAGAATGAGAGGAAGTTATGCAGATACCGAATCATGTGGCAATTATTCTTGACGGAAACGGACGCTGGGCAAAACAGCATGGTATGCCCAGAAACTATGGTCACGTACAGGGAGCCAAAACCGTGGAAGAAATGTGTGAAATTACATATAATATGGGAATCCGGTATTTTACGGTCTACGCATTTTCCACAGAAAACTGGAACCGGCCGGAGGAAGAAGTAAATGCGCTGATGAAATTGCTGCGCAATTATATGGTAAACTGTAAAAAGCGTGCCAATAAGAACAATATGTGTGTCCGTGTACTCGGAGATAAAACGAGACTTGACACAGATATTCAGGAAAAGATTGCGGATTTGGAAGAGGCAACCAAAAACAATACCGGTCTGCATTTTCAGATAGCGATTAATTACGGCGGACGCGATGAAATGACACGTGCAATGAAAAAGATTGCAAAAGAAGTGGAAGAAGGAAAACTCATCCCCGGTGAAATCACTGAGCAGGTGGTGGAAGAGCATCTGGATACACAGGGAATACCGGACCCGGATCTTTTAATCCGTACATGCGGAGAACAAAGAATATCGAACTTTCTGTTATGGCAGAATGCTTATACAGAGTTTTATTTTACGGAAGTGGCATGGCCTGATTTTTCAAAAGAAGAATTGGAAAAAGCCATAGCGGCATATAATCAAAGAGACAGAAAGTTTGGCAAGATTAAGGAGGAATCATAAATGTTTAAAACAAGATGTATCAGTGCAGTGTTTCTGGTTATCATAGCACTTGTTACACTCCTTATGGGTGGACCTGTTCTGGCACTTACCCTGTATGCGATTTCCATGATTGCTTTTTTTGAACTTGCCAGAGCATGCAAAATACATACACAGGTAAAATGCAATGCATTGGAGGCAATCTGCTATCTTGCGATTACGGTTTATTACGGAATGATGTATGCATATCTTGACGATACATTATTTGTTCCGTGGCTGATTGTATTCTTCTTTGCGGTTTTGTTTGTTTATGTATTTTCTTTTCCAAAGTTTACGGCAAATCAGATTATGGCGGCATACTTCTGTGTACTGTATGCACCGGTTATGTTTTCTTTTATTTATAAAATACGGCAGACATCTTACGGAATTTATCTGGTGTGGATGGTTTTTGTGGCGTCCTGGGTCAGCGATACCTTTGCTTATCTGACGGGAATGCTGTTTGGCAGACACAAACTGGCACCTGTATTGAGCCCGAAAAAATCAATTGAGGGAAGTATTGGTGGGATTGTCGGCTCCGCACTTGCCGGTATGTTATTCGGATATTTCTTTGGCCTGAAGATACAGCAGGGAAATGCAATGATTTTTATTTGCGGTATCATCGGTGCAGTGGGAAGCGTCATTTCTCAACTTGGTGATCTGGCGGCATCTGCAATTAAACGAAATCACGAGATGAAAGACTACGGGAAATTAATTCCGGGGCATGGAGGTATTATGGACCGTTTTGACAGTGTCATCGTAACGGCTCCGATGATTTACTTCCTGGTTATTTATTTGATTCATTAATGGGGACATACACATGAAAAAGATAGCAATATTAGGTTCAACCGGTTCAATCGGTACACAGACGCTGCAAATTGCAAGAGAGAATAAAGATATAGAGGTAGTGGCACTGGCAGCCGGAAGAAATACAAAATTAATGGAGCAGCAGATTCGGGAATTCCATCCGCAGCTTGTATGTATGTGGGAAGAAGAAGCGGGAAAAATACTAAGGAATGCCGTAAAAGATACAGATACAAAAGTTGTGACGGGAATGGAAGGGCTGATTGAGATTGCCACAATGCCGCAGGCAGAAATTTTGGTGACAGCCATTGTGGGAATGATTGGTATCCGTCCGACGATTGCAGCGATTGAAAGCAAAAAAGACATTGCACTTGCCAATAAAGAAACACTTGTTACGGCAGGACATATTATTATGCCGCTTGCCAAAAAGATGGGAGTTTCCATTTTGCCGGTTGACAGCGAACACAGTGCCATCTTTCAGTCTTTGCAGGGACAGGACAGAGGCGGACTGGAGAAAATTCTGCTGACGGCATCGGGAGGTCCGTTCCGCGGAAAGAAACGGGAAGAATTGGAGCACATGACGGTAGAAGATGCTTTGAAGCATCCGAACTGGTCGATGGGCAGAAAAATTACGATTGACTCCGCTTCCCTTGTAAATAAGGGACTGGAAGTGATGGAGGCAAAATGGCTCTTTGATGTGGAACTGTCACAGATTCAGGTGGTGATACAACCGCAGAGTATTATCCATTCGATGGTACAGTATCGGGACGGAGCGGTGATTGCACAACTCGGAATTCCGGATATGAAATTACCGATTCAGTATGCACTTTACTATCCGGAAAGAAGACCGATGAAAGAAGAACGCATTGATTTCTTTAAATTGGGACAGATTACATTCGAGGAACCTGACAGTGATACGTTTGAGGGATTGAAACTGGCATACCGGGCAGCGGAAACAGGAGGCAGTATGCCGACCGTTTTTAACGCAGCCAATGAAAGAGCAGTAGCACTTTTTTTAGAGAAAAAAATTCGTTTCCTGCAGATTTACGAATTAATTGAGGCAGCAATGGAACACCACCACATGATAGAAAATCCGACAGTGGAGCAGATTCTTGCGGCGGAACAGGAAAGTTATGAGTTTATAGAAAATAGGATATAATGTTTGGAGACAGTAATGACAATTATTTTATTTATACTGGTATTCGGTCTGATAGTAATTTCACATGAATTCGGGCATTTTTTACTGGGAAAAGCAAACGGAATCGGAGTTGTTGAATTTGCGGTCGGAATGGGACCAAAACTGTTTTCCTTTACCAAAAAGGGAACACGGTATTCACTGCGCCTTCTGCCAATCGGCGGAGCCTGTATGTTTGAGGGAGAAGACGGCAACTTAGAAGAAAATAGTGCGATACAGCCTGAAAGTGAAAAACAGGGCGCACTCATCAAAAAAGAGACAATGGCCTTTCCGGATGCGCCGGTGTGGGCAAGAATTTCCGCAGTGGCAGCAGGCCCGATTTTTAACTTTATTCTGGCATTTTTACTGGCCCTGATTGTAGTAGGTTACAGTGGTTCGGACAGACCGGTCATCAACGGGCTGATGGATGGATATCCTGCAAAAGAAGCAGGCATTATGCCTGGTGATGTGATTAAAAAGATGAATGGGGAAAAGATTTATCTGGCAAGGGAAATCTATGTGAATATGTACCTGAACAAAGACAAAGATATGACACTTGTCTATGAGCGTGACGGCAAAGAGTATGAAACAACCCTGACCCCGAAGTATGATGAAAAAGAAGGCCGTTATCTGCTTGGCTTTGAAGGATACGGAGAATATGTGGACTGTAGAAATACCAACATCTTTAAGTACAGTTATTATGAAGTGCGCTATGGCTTAAAATCAACGATAAAGAGTCTCGGTGCACTGGTAACCGGCAATGCAAGTAAAGATGATGTGGCGGGACCAATCGGAATAGCGCAGGTGATCGGAGAAGTTTCCGAAGCTGCAGCACCGTACGGAGCATGGGTTGTCATTCTGAATATGCTAAACATTGCGATGTTGCTAAGTGTGAACCTGGGAATTTTAAATCTTTTGCCTCTACCGGCACTTGACGGAGGCAGACTGGTGTTTCTGCTAATCGAGGCAATCCGTGGCAAGCCGATTCCGCCGGAAAAAGAAGGAATCGTTCATTTTGCGGGATTTGTCGCATTGATGATTTTGATGGTGTTTGTGATGTACAATGATATCACACGCCTGTTTTCTTAAATAGAATCCGGTTTGTGCTGGGATGTAACGAATCGTTACGTCTTTGCAAAACCGGATTTTTATTTTTCTATGCATGAGAATTTGTTGTTGACGGAAATACTCATACATGATACAATTCAAATACAATTTTTATCACCTATCATTTGTATCGGGCAGCGTTCTGCTGTCTGTTTTTCACAAGGAATTTATTTATGGAATATATCAGCAGTTTTGTATGGGAAAAAGGCAGCCGCATGGAAAACGAGGATGCCTTCTGCATTCGTGAAATGGAAAGGGATGGAAAATCCTATCTGTTTGCGGCAGTCTGCGACGGAATCGGAGGACTGGAAGAAGGAAAGAATGCAGCAACCTTTACGATTTCGTTCCTGCGGGACGCATTGCCGGAATTTTTGGAACAATATCCGGAACCTGTAAGCGGCAGACAGATGAAGCGTTTTTTCCTGCGCAAAATATTTGCATGTCATGAAAGAGTAAGACGATATGGAACAAACAGAAAAATCAAACTTGGCACGACACTTTCCATGCTTGTACTTACGGGAGATAAAGGATTTCTGTTTCATACGGGTGACAGCAGCATTTATGTAGGAAAACAAAAACTAAAGAAGAAAACGAAAGACCAGCGCAATAAGAAAGGAGCATTGGTGCGGGCAATCGGAGCGGGGAATTTTTATCGTCCGTATGTTAAAAAACTCTGCATCTGCAAGGGAACTTCGATTCTTTTATGCAGTGATGGATTTTCGGGAAAAAATGAATCGTTTCTTTGCAAAAAAGAATTTTTGAAAAATATGGGAAGTTCAAAAGAGAGAATGCAGAATAAACTGGAACAAATCACAAAAGAAACTCTTTTAAGAAAAGAAGCAGATAATATTACTGCAGTTTTTATCAAAAGAATAAAGTAAGGAGGTCTGCATGGAAAGAAATCATGTGATTACGATAAATGACCGTTATGAGTGTCGAAAACTTCTGGGAGAAGGAACTGACGGAAGGGTGTTTCTTGCCTATGACCGGAAACTAAAGAAGGAATGGGCCTTAAAGGAATGTAAAGAACTGCCGCCCGGCGGTCTGATGGCATTTCGAAAACTTAACTGTCATATATTTCCCAGGATTGTTGATTTGATACAGGAAAACAATAGGCAGTACCTTGTTATGGACTATGTAGAAGGAAGAAGCTTACGGGAGCGAATGAGTGAAGGAGCCGTTTCGGAAGGGGAAGTGCGTATGTGGGCAGCGGAAATTGCGGAAGGAATGCTGCTTTTACATAAAATGGAGCCGCCGCTTCTGTATATGGACTGCAAACCGGACAATATTATGTTAACTCCGGAAAATGAAATACGGATAATCGATTTCGGAAGTATGTATGCATGCGAGGAAAGCAGACAGCAAAGAATCAGCGGAACTCTTTTTTACGCATCGCCGGAACAGAAGAATTACGGAAAACAAAGAATACAGCCGGATGTACGTACAGACATCTATGCTTTTGGAATGACATTGTATGTGCTGCTTACCGGAAAAGAGGAAGAATACAGGAATCGGACGGGAACACTCCTTGTAAGGGCACTGAATCCCGCGATATCGGAAGGCATGGAATCTGTTATTGCAAAATGCACGGCGCTTTCACCCCATAAGAGATACCAGTCGATGGAAGAAGTGCTGTATCACTTAAAACATATTGACAGAATCGGTAAGCAGAGCAATAGGAAAGCACTCTTGCGAAAATCGATAGACATTCTACTGGAAGTATTTTCTGCGGCAGGCACTCTTATCTGTGCCTTGGCATTTGCGAAAGGAAGAGGAGAAATTTCTTTTGCAGCGTGTATTTTATGCATTCTTTTCTTTGTCCTGCTTGTCGGAAAAAGAAAACAAAAGCAAATCGTTATCTGGAAGATGAAACAGGACATCTTTCGGGGATGTGGGAAAAAGGTGCTTTTACTTATGGCAGCAGTGTTCCTGTTTTTGGGAAAATTACCGGTAAAAGCATATCAGGAAAGGGAATCTTTTTCACCGATTCTGTACGACGGACAGGGGAGAAAAATATTGATTAAGCAGGATGGAGTGTGGGAAACGGACGGAGATATTTTTGTGCAGATTCCCAAGGAAGAACTTTCCAAAAACATCAATGAAATCGTTGTTTCATGCAGTGATACAGAAAGCGGAAGCTTTCGAAAATTTTCTTTCCAATGTCTGCGAAAAGAATCCGGAGCAGTTGAAAATAACCCCTCGATAACGTATACTAATCAGTAGGCAAAAGTTTTTAAAATCTTTATATATGAGGAGTATGCGATGTATCGAGATCATACAAAAGTAGTAAAAATCGGAGATAAGGTGATTGGCGGTGGCAACCCTATCTTAATTCAGTCAATGACAAATGTGCCGACAGAAGATGTTGCACGATGTGTGGAGCAGATTCTGAAACTGGAGGCGGCCGGATGCGAGATTATTCGCTGTACGGTACCAAATATAGAAGCGGCCAAAGCACTAAAAGAGATTAAAAAGCAGATTCACATTCCGCTTGTTGCGGATATTCATTTTGACTATAAGATGGCGATTGCGGCAATGGAAAACGGTGCCGATAAGATTCGCATCAATCCCGGTAACATTGGCGGTCGGGAAAATGTAGAGGCAGTTGTAAAAGTGGCAAAGGAACGGAATATTCCGATTCGTGTCGGCGTAAACAGCGGGTCTTTGGAAAAAAATCTGGTGGAGAAATACGGCGGTGTTACG
The DNA here is from genome assembly GCA_029007885.1 of Lachnospiraceae bacterium. Lineage (GTDB taxonomy): Bacteria > Bacillota > Clostridia > Lachnospirales > Lachnospiraceae > RGIG8767. The sequence continues at coordinate 26,435 of JAQXIR010000046.1, forward strand.
GCACAAGGAATTGTTGAGAGCGCATTAGACAAGGTAAAGATGATTAAAGATTGTGATTATGACAATATGGTTATCAGTATTAAGTCATCAGATGTATTAATGTGTATCAAAGCACACGAACTGCTTGCAGATAAGACGCCATATCCGCTTCATGTCGGAATTACGGAATCGGGAACCGTGCTTAGCGGAAATATCAAGTCTGCGGTTGGTCTGGGAATAATTCTGCATGAAGGAATCGGTGATACAATCAGGGTATCCTTAACCGGAGACCCGGCAGAAGAGATTAAATCGGCAAAATTGATTCTTAAGACACTCGGTCTGCGTAAGGGCGGTATTGAAGTGGTAAGCTGTCCGACTTGCGGAAGAACAAAGATTGATTTGATTTCTCTTGCCACACAGGTGGAAAATATGGTTGCCGATATTCCGCTGGATATCAAAGTGGCAGTAATGGGATGTGCCGTGAACGGCCCGGGAGAGGCAAAAGAAGCCGATATCGGAATTGCAGGCGGCATCGGAGAGGGCCTGTTAATCAAAAAAGGCGAGATTATAAAAAAGGTACCGGAGGATCAGCTTCTTTCTGCACTGCGGGAAGAACTGTTGAACTGGAAGTAAGGATAAAAACGCATGGGAAAAATATTTTCGGAAGTGTTTCCGACTCTGCAACTGAATAAAGAATTGGAACCGCTGTTTGCGGATGTGACGGTAGAACGTGTTACGACCAATAAGCAGAAAGACTTTCTGCGGATTTATCTGTTGTCCGGCCATCTGATCAGAAAAGAAATGATCTATGCACTGGAAAAAGAAATCAAGCGACAGTTGTTTCCGAAAATTTCCATGACGATCAAAATACAGGAAAAGTTTGTCTTATCCTCCCAGTATACGGTGCAGACACTCTGGGAGGTTTATAGGGACAGTTTGTTACTGGAATTAGAACAGTACGATCATATTATTTATACAGCCTTGAAAAGAGCAGAGATTTCCTTTCAAGGGGATACAATGAACATTGTGCTTGCGGATTCGGTTCCGGTTCGGGAAAAAGAACAGGAACTGCGTTCCGTTTTGGAAAAAATTATCGGAGAACGCTGTGGAATCCGCTGTGAACTGCATATGGAATACCGGGAATCCAAAGTAAGCGAACAGAAAAAAGAAGATGAGATGATTCTTTTGCGCGAGGTGGCTCAAATTGCGGCAAGAGCCGGTATCGGTGAGCATCCTCATACGCAAGAGAATGAGGTGATACAGAAGGAACCGGAAACGGTGCAGGTACAGAAAGAGCCGGATAAAGGAAAGCATACAGTGCGGTCTGCATCTGAGAAACAGGAAACGAAGAAACCGTTAAAACGCTCGGAACATCCGGATGTAGTTTACGGAAAGGAATTTGAAGAGGACGCAATTCCGATTGAAGATATTATTGGAGAAATCGGAGAAGTGGTCATTCGCGGAAAAGTTATCAGTGTCGACAAACGGGAAATCAGAAACGAAAAAACGATTTACTTTTTTGATATTACAGATTTTACCGATACGATGACCGTTAAAATCTTCCTGCGTAACGATCAGGTGGAAGAGATTGCAAAGGACATTACGCCGGGAGCTTTCTTAAAAGTGAAGGGGATGGCAATCGTAGATAAGTTTGATGGGGAACTGACGGTTGGCTCCATTAACGGCATTATGAAAATCAAGAACTTTACAACTACCCGAATGGACCATAGTGTGAAAAAGCGTGTTGAACTGCACTGTCATACGAAAATGAGTGATATGGACGGAGTTTCCGAAGCAAAGGATATTGTAAAGCGTGCGTATCAATGGGGACATCCTGCGATTGCGATTACCGATCACGGAGCGGTGCAGGCATTCCCGGATGCCAACCATGTCTGGGAAGATTTATGGAAGGCAGAAAAAGCAAAACGGAAAGAGGCAGGAGAAGAAAATCCTGATCCAAATGATTTCTTTAAGGTAATCTACGGGGTAGAAGCATATCTTGTCGATGATTTAAAGGAGATTGTGACAAATGTAAAAGGACAGTCTCTTGATAATACCTATGTGGTATTTGACTTAGAAACAACGGGATTTTCCTGTGTGAAGAATAAAATAATTGAAATTGGCGGTGTCAAAGTACAAAACGGTGAGATTGTGGATCATTTCTCCGAGTTTGTGAATCCGTTGACGCCGATTCCGTATGAGATTGAAAAACTGACCGGCATATCTGATGAACAGGTAATGGATGCAGAAGAAATTGAGAATGTATTGCCTCGTTTTTTGGAATTCTGCAAAGATTGCGTGCTTGTGGCACACAACTCATCCTTTGATATGTCGTTTATTGAAGAAAACGCAAGGCGGCAAGGACTTGCTGCCAACTTTACCTGTGTTGATACATTGGGACTCTCAAGAGCTTTACTGCCGAATCAGGCAAAGCATACACTGGATGCCGTAGCAAAGACTCTGAAGGTTTCTTTGGAAAATCATCATCGTGCGGTGGATGATGCACAGGCGACTGCAGAAATCTTTATCAAACTGATGGATATGGTCAGGGATAAAGGGGTAAAAACCCTGCAGGAAATGAATTCTCTGGAAGAAGAAAGCGTGGAAGCAGTCAGCAAACTGCCTTCTTATCATGCAATCATGCTTGCAAAGAACAATACCGGCAGAGTGAACCTTTATAAGATGGTTTCCGAATCTCATCTGACATATTTTAACAAGCGCCCGAAGATTCCCAAAAGCCTGCTTTTGAAACATCGGGAAGGAATTCTTATGGGAAGTGCCTGCGAGGCGGGCGAAGTATACCGTGCGCTTCTGGCACAGAAATCGGATGCAGAGATTGCAAGACTGGTAGAATTCTATGATTATCTGGAGATACAGCCTGTTGGCAATAATGCGTTTATGATTGAGTCCGAGAAAATCACCAATGTCAATTCGATTGAGGATATTCAGGACTTTAACCGACGGATTGTAGACCTGGGAGAAAAATTCAACAAGCCGGTAGTGGCAACTTGTGATGTGCATTTTCTGGACCCTGAGGACGAGGTTTACCGCCGCATCATCATGGCGGGAAAAGGATTTAAAGATGCGGATTCTCAGGCACCGCTGTATCTTAGAACGACGGAAGAGATGCTGGAAGAGTTTTCCTATTTGGGAAGTGATAAGGCTCAGGAAGTTGTCATTACAAATACAAATAAAATTGCGGATATGATAGAGACAATATCGCCGGTGCGGCCGGATAAATGTCCGCCGATTATTGAAGACAGTGATAAAACGTTGACCGATATCTGCTATACAAGAGCTCATGAACTGTACGGAGACCCGTTGCCGGAGATTGTGGAAAACCGCCTGAAAAAGGAACTGGATTCTATTATTAAAAATGGATTTGCGGTTATGTATATCATTGCACAAAAACTTGTATGGAAATCGGTTGAGGACGGTTATCTGGTAGGTTCGCGAGGTTCGGTAGGCTCGTCGTTTGTAGCAACCATGTCCGGAATTACGGAAGTCAACCCGTTAAGTCCGCACTATTATTGCCTAAACTGCCATTACAGCGAATTTGATTCCGAAGAAGTAAAAGCCTATGCCGGAAAAGCCGGAATTGATATGCCGGATAAAGTATGTCCTGTCTGCGGGCAAAAACTAAAAAAGGACGGATTTGATATTCCGTTTGAAACATTCCTGGGATTTAAAGGAGACAAGGAACCGGATATCGATTTGAATTTCTCCGGCGAATATCAGAGTAAAGCACATAAATATACAGAAGTTATTTTCGGTGCCGGACAAACTTTCCGTGCCGGAACAATCGGTACACTGGCGGATAAGACGGCTTACGGATATATCAAAAATTATTATGAGGAACGCGGAGTCAAAAAACGTGCCTGTGAGATTAACCGGCTTGTGGGCGGTTGCACGGGAATCAGGAGAAGTACCGGACAGCATCCGGGCGGTATTGTTGTACTTCCGGTGGGGGAGGATATTAATTCTTTTACCCCGGTTCAGCATCCGGCAAATGATATGACAACCGACATTGTCACAACACATTTTGACTATCACTCGATTGACCATAACCTGTTAAAACTTGATATTCTCGGACACGACGATCCGACTATGATTCGTATGCTGCAGGATTTGACCGGAATCGATCCGACGACGATTCCGTTAGATGACCCACAGGTAATGTCGCTGTTTCAGTCAACCAAGGCACTTGGCATTACACCACAGCAGATTGACGGTTGTCCGGTGGGGTCTTTAGGAATTCCGGAGTTTGGTACGGATTTTGTTATCCAGATGTTACTGGATACGAAACCGGAATCTTTCTCGGACCTTGTTCGTATTTCCGGGTTGTCACACGGAACGGACGTGTGGCTCGGCAATGCACAGACGTTGATTGAAGAAGGAAAAGCAACAATTTCCACAGCAATCTGTACAAGAGATGATATTATGACCTATCTGATTCAGACCGGCGTAGAGAGTAGTCTTTCTTTTACGATTATGGAGAGTGTCCGGAAAGGAAAAGGATTAAATGAGATGGAAGAAGCCATGATTGCGGCAGGTGTTCCGGACTGGTATATATGGTCATGTAAAAAAATCAAGTATATGTTCCCGAAGGCCCATGCGGCAGCCTATGTTATGATGGCATGGAGAATTGCTTACTGTAAGGTATATCATCCGTTAGCATATTATGCAGCATATTTCAGCATCCGTGCATCGGCATTTTCCTATGAACTGATGTGTCAGGGACAAAGTCATCTGGAACGTGTTATGAACGATTACAAAAAACGGAGCGATACGCTTTCCCAAAAGGAGCAGGCATCTTTCAAAGATATGCGGATTGTACAGGAAATGTATGCGCGCGGTTTTGAGTTTTTACCGATAGACATTTTTAAAGCACAGTCAAGGCTTTTTCAAATTATCGACGGGAAACTGATGCCGTCATTAAGCAGCATCGACGGTCTTGGAGAAAAAGCGGCAGATGCGATTGTTGAGGCGGCAAAAGACGGTCCGTTTTTATCTAAGGATGATTTCCGCATGCGGACAAAAGTATCGAAAACCGTTGTGGAATTGATGGATTCGCTGGGCTTGTTCGGTGACATTCCGGAATCAAACCAAATCAGCCTGTTTGATTTTGCAATTTAGGAGGAAAAGAAATGGAACAATTTTTGAAATCATTAGCTTCCGGTGAACCGGTTCCCGGTGGGGGCGGTGCCAGTGCACTTGTCGGTGCGGTGGGCTGTGCATTATGCAGTATGGTGGCAAATTTAACTTCGGGGAAGAAAAAGTATGCACAGTATCAGGAACGTATCGAAGAATTGCTTCCTTTTTTGGAAAAGAAACGGGAAGAATTGATATCGGATATTCAAAAAGATGCGGATGCTTTTCTGCCGCTATCGAAAGCATACGGAATTGATAAGGAGCATCCGGACCGTGACAGGATTATGGAAGAAGCATTGCTTACGGCTTGTGAGGCACCGATGCAAATCCTTGCGGATATCAGCGAACTGGTTCCGGTACTGGAAGAACTTTCCGTAATCGGCTCAAGACTTGCTATCAGTGATGTTGCAGTTGCGGCAGCATCGTGCAGCTGCGCATTAAAAGGCGCTGTTATGAATATTTACATCAATACAAAATCCATGAAAAACCGAAAAGTTGCGGATGAGATGAACAGGAAGGCCGCAGAATTGGTAAAAGATGGATGCTTTAGATGTGATAAGGTTTATGAGGAAATCACAGCAGGTATGAAGTAAATATGAAATAGAAAAATGACATCAGGAAGGAAGCATATTATATGCAGGAATTAAGAGGAATGCCGGTTGTGAAAGGGATTGCCGGTGATATTACGAAGAGAATCGAAGAACTTTCCAAAAAAGGAATTGTACCGAAGCTGGCGGTTGTACGGGTAGGCGAAAGAGAAGATGACCTTTCCTATGAAAGAGGATTGCTAAAACGATTCTCGGCAGTCGGGGCACAGGTTGCATCATACGTATATCCGGATACTGTTACACAGGAAGAACTGGAAGAGGGAATCACAAGATTAAATGAAGAAAAGGATGTGCACGGAATTCTGGTGTTTCGCCCGCTTCCGAAACATCTGAATGAAGAACGGATTAAAGAACTGGTAACGCCCCAAAAAGATGTGGATTGTATGGGCAGTATCAATAATGCCCATGTATTTGCACAGGACGGAAAAGGTCATGCACCCTGTACGCCACAGGCAGTAATTGAGATGCTTGACTTTTACGGTTTTAATTTGACCGGGAAAAAAGCAGTGGTTGTCGGACGCAGCATGGTGGTCGGCAAGCCGCTTGCAATGATGCTGTTAAAGAAAAATGCCACGGTTACGGTCTGCCATACAAAAACGGAAAACTTAAAAGAAGAATGTAAGGATGCTGATTTCCTATTTGCGGCAGCAGGTGTGGCAGAGATGATAGATGCTTCTTATGTACGGGAGGGACAGGTTGTAATCGATGTCGGAATCAACGTAAAAGACGGAAAACTTTGCGGAGACGTCGCTTATGATGCGGTAAGTCCCATTGTTTTAGCGATTACGCCGGTTCCCGGTGGTGTCGGAACCGTTACGACCTCGGTGCTGCTTAAACATACGGTGGAGAGCGCAGAGAATTAAAGGAAAGACTATGTAGTCTTTCCTTTTTTTAATACCGGAAGGGTGGCATAACTTTGGATGAGAAGGGAAGGAGTATCAATTTTCTGCAGTAACAGGGTAGATGCCTGAATCCCTAAATCATATACGTCGATGTCTATAATGGTAGGAGAAGGTTCGATTAGCAGGGAATACGGGTAGGTATCGAAGGTGACAAACGCAATTTCTTCCGGAAGTTTCAAACCGGCTTCGTGGATTGCGTTCATAGCGCCTAGAGCAATTGTATTATTTTCACAGACAATGGCACGGGGAGGATTGCTGCTTTGCAACATTTCCTTAACTGTCCGATAACTTGCTTGTATGGTGGAATCGGTATAGCCGATATGACAGTCCGGGATGCGATAACCATATTCGTACATACCTCCGATAAAGCCGTTTAAACGCTGCTGGGAAATATGATCACCTTTCCCGCTTCCGATAAATGCAGGGGTTGTATAACCACACTCAATCATGTGCTTGGCAGCAAAGGAACCGGCAAGTCCGTTGTTGGTATCAATCCAGCAAAGATTACAGGAAGGGGCAGGATGCCCTACGAGAATATGCGGAAATTGAGCATCTAACAGAACGTGGTCAAGTTTGGGTGAGTAGGAAGAACCGTGAATAATGATGCCGTCTGCTGCTTTTTGAGAAATCAGAGAGGATAGGTAGTCTTCTGCATTTTCCTGTTCGGGAATAGAAGCCAGCATCAGGGAATAGCCGCTTTCAGCAAGTTTTTTCCCGGCACCGCATAAAATATCAAACATATGCGGATTACTATATGCCTGTTCTTTTGAAAAATCGGAAAGAAAAAGAATCGTGTTGGTGCGTCCCCTGGCGAAACTGACGGCTCTTGCATTCGGGGTATAGTTCAGTTTTTTCATTGCCTGCTGTACCCGTTCACAAGTTGCGGGCGAAATGCTGCTCCAATGATTTAAGACTTTAGAAACCGTGGAGGTCGAAACACCTGCTTCTTTTGCTACATCACTGATTGTTATTGCCATATAGGTATCTCCTTGTAAAAATGTCTAAATTTAAAAATATAGTATAGCGCTTTCCCAACATAGTCAAGAAACTCATCTCAAAACAATAGATAAAATATATTTAAAGTGGTATAAATAGCGTAAATAAATGATGTGCACAATTATTTATGAAACAGATAAACAATGAAAGCGGTTTCCTAAAATATTTACGAACCGCACAGAAATGAGGTGTAGAGGATATGAAGAAGTTAAGCATGATATTGGCGGGGATTTTGGTAGTGTCATCTTTGGCAGGCTGTGGCGCAGGAAGCGAAAGTGTCACAACGGATAACGATGTGCCGGCTGTACAGGAGACAGAATCCGCGCAGGAAACAAAAGAGACAGACGTAAACAAAGAACCGGTTACGATTACGGCATGGCACGACAATGATGAAACCATGATGAACGCACTGGCAGATGTTGTTAACGAAGCATTAAAAGAAGAAAATATTACACTGAAATTTGAAAAGAAAAGTGATGTGACAGGACAGATTCAATTATATGGTACCGATGCACAAAACGGACCGGATATGTATCTGTTTGCACATGATTCGTTAGGAAGTTTTGCGGAAATGGGAATTCTGGAACCGGTATCTAACCTGATTAGTGCTGAGCAGGAAAGTGATTTGATTCCGATGACGATTCAGGCAGCTACATACAAAGGGGAACAGTATCTGATGCCCGTATACTATGAAACCCTGCTCTTTATGTATAATAAAGATTTATGGGAAGGAGAGATTCCTTCTACAACCGAAGACCTGTATGCTTATATGAAAGAGCATACTGACAGTGAAGCGGGCACTTACGCATTGGTAAACCAGCATTCAGGGGCTTACAACGTGGCACCGTTTATTAACGGTTTTGGCGGCTACATTCTTGATAGTGACGGCAACCCGGGATTGGATTTGCAGGAAACCAAAGACGCTGTTACCTATAATAAGAAATTTGCGGCACTTCAGGCAGACGGTGATTACAATACGGTTACAACATTGTTCAACGAAGGAAAAGCAGCAGCAATTATCGGCGGACCGTGGTTGATTTCCGGTATTAAGGAAGCAGGCATTAATCTTGGAATCAAGTCTCTTGCAGATTTCACACTTCCGGATGGAAATACGTTAAAGCCATATTCAGGAGTACAATGCCTTGGTGTATTAAAATATGCGGCAGAAAATAAACATGATGCAATCGTTAAGGTGCTGGAAACATTAGCACAGCCTGAGGTTGGCATTACACTTGCCAAAGGATTTAATTGTGCCCCGGCAAACAGCAAGGCATATGATGATCCGGAGGTTGCAGCAAACGAAATGATTCTTGCGATGAAAGAAACGGCTAAAGTGGCACAACCGATGCCGAATATCCCGCAGATGAATGTTATGTGGGGACCGACAGAATCTCTTCTTGCCGCAGTCAATAAATCGGGTGAAGATGTGGATGCGGCAGCAGAAAAATACCAGAACGAGGCACTTTCGGCAATTGCAGATATGCAGTAAGCGGATAGAAACGCGGAATTGAGGTTTGATAGAATGAAAAAGAAAAAGGCAGTCCCATGGTTATATAGTTTTCCGGCAATGTTGTTAATCGGAATTATTGTAGTATTCCCGATTGTCTATACGGGATACATATCAATGACTAATATGAATCTTTACCATTGGTCGGATTTTGAATGGATTGGTCTGGAAAATTATAAACGTGCCCTGTTAAAAGTGGATTCGGGATTCTTAAGCGCCTTGGAAACAACTCTCCTTTGGACGGCAGGCAATATGGTGTTACAGGTAGTGATAGCGTATCTGATTGCGGTAGGTTTGAATGCGGAAGGCTTAAAGCTTAACCGATTGTATAAAACACTTCTCATGTTTCCTTGGGCAATGCCGGCATATGTATCGATTTTAATCTGGCGAGTGGGAATGTATAATACCGAATTCGGGCTCTTCAATAAAATACTGGTAGCTTTGGGGCTTTCCAAAATGGATTTTCTTTCAAAAAACAGTTCCGCGTTCTTGGCCTGTATGGTGCTGAACTTATGGATGGCTCTGCCATTTATGATTATGATGATTGACGGCGCATTGCAAAGCATTGACAAAAGTATGTATGAAAGTGCTGTATTGGAGGGAGCGGGATTTTTACAGAAAAATATTTATATAACAATTCCTTCCCTTAAAAAAATCATTGCGCCGGCAGTCATTATGACAACTTTTACGACTTTTAAGCAGTTCGATATTATTTATCTGTTGACGATGCAGAAAGGATCACTTTCCGGAGCAAGTTTGCAGACAATTATCACCTATGCGCATCAGAATGCGTTTGTATCAAACAATTATGGATTATCCTCCGCAGTATCAATTGTAATCTTTGGAATTATCATTGTATTCTCCTTTGGTATGAATCGGTCCGGAAAAGGAGAGAGAGGAGAAGAAGCATGAAACGGGCAGGAAAACAAAAGCGGAATCTTTTTTTCTTAAATATTATTTTTATGATTTTGTGTTTTCTCGGTCTTATTCCGATTCTTTATGCCGTAATCCTTTCTGTCAGTCAGGGAAGCGGAGCATTGACTTCGGGAATGGGAATTTTACCGAAACAGATTACATTTGATAACTATAAAAAAATCATACTAGAGGAACCGTTTTTAAGATGGCTTATGAATTCAGCAATTTTGAGCATCGGTACGATGATTCTTGCGATGAGTACCAGTGTGACGGCTGCATATGCATTTTCAAGATTCAAATTTAAAGGGAGAAATGCCATGCTGCAGTTACTTTTGCTGCTGAATGCATTTCCGCAGATACTGACAATGTTTGCAATCTTCCGCCTGTTTAAAAATCTGAATCTGCTCAATTCCCATGCGGGATTGATTTTAGTCTACGCAGGCAGTATGTGTATTTTCAGTATCTGGAATATGAAAGGCTACTTTGATTCAATACCTATTGAAATCGAAGAAGCATCCAAAATAGACGGGGCAAATAATTTCCAACTGATACGGAAAATTATTTTACCCCTTGCCAGACCCGCAATTATTGTTACGGCAGTAATGGTTTTAATTTATGTATGGAATGAGTATTTGTTTGCCACAACCTTTATGCTGAAGGAAGAAAGCTATACGTTAGCAGGGGGACTATATCAATTACAGGCAAATGATTACAGCCGGAGCTGGCCTTTGTTTTCGGCAGCGGCAATTTTGGTGTCCGTTCCGATTTTGATTATCTTCTTCTGCATTCAAAAGTATATGGTTTCCGGCTTGACTGCGGGAGGCGTGAAAGGATAACAGAACATGAATAGAAGTGCAATTTTACATATACCTATGTCCCAGTATGCGTTTGCCGAGGCGGAGGATGTATTTACCGTCAGGCTTCGGGCAGCAAAGGGGGACCTAAGCTCGTGTACTCTTTTTTTCGGAGACCGGGCCTGTATACAGTCGCCGGTAGTTTTTGAAGAAACTCCGATGGAGGCTGTCTGGCAGGACGAATATTATGATTATTTTGAAAAG
>JAQXIR010000047.1 GCA_029007885.1 Lachnospiraceae bacterium
TCTACATACTCTTCCTGGGCATCATAGACAAATGCTCCCGGGAAAAATGCCAGAAACACCGGCAGCCACATCAAAAAAATGCAGATTGCCGTCATAAAAAAACGATCGGAGAGCAGGCAGAAGCCTGTCTCCTCTTTGCACTTTACCGCCTGTTGCATCATCCATTCCCAAAGTGCATGAATCAATACAGAACCATATGACGCAAACAGGAGAATGGATATCCACATGCCGATATCGGTAAATGGAACATTTTCCACGCTTTCCAGCCTGCTTCCAAAGTGCAGACATCCGGATAATACAAACGCAAAAAGGACGGCATACACTTTATGATGTGTTGTCGTCGCTAAAAAAAGAGGCAGACTATGTCTTAAGATATATAAATTCAGTGCAAACAGAAGAAATGCCGCAAAACTGTTTGTATAACGCAGCATTTCAGTCTGTGCAATCGTTCCCATGATTCCGTATGTTCCCGCAAAAGCCAAAGCGATCAGAAGAATCATCCGGCAGATCGGGTATAAGTTTGCTTTACTCACACTCCGCATTGGTTTCATTTACAATCTCCCTGATTACATATTGTGGTGCGTTATTCATTCCGATATACATACGGCCAATATACTCTCCGAGCATACCGAGCATAAATAAAATCATGCCGCCGATAAACATAATTGCTGACATCAGTGAACTAAATCCAATCGGTACAAGAGGATTTACGAGTTTCTTAATGACGGTATAAATTCCATATAGGAATCCCGCGCAGGCGCAGAGAATTCCAATCCCCGTCGCCATCCGCAACGGTTTTACGGAAAAAGCGGTAAATCCGTTCATCCAAAGTGCAACCAGTTTTCCCAGTGTATAACCGGAAGTACCGATTTCGCGTTCTCTGTGGCTTACTGTCACATTAGAAATTCGTTTTGTGGAACGAAGTACAAGTCCGATAATATACGGATATGATTTGTCATACCGTAGCATTTCGTCCACAATAAAGCGCCTTGCCGCAAAATAGCTGGATACATACAGTTCCTTCGGTTTTCCTAAAAGGAACTGTGCCATTTTCTCATTAACGGCACTGCCAAAATTCCGAAAAACAGAATGCTTTTTATGATCATATTTTGCATATACGACATCTTGGCCGTTTTCAATTTCAGCAAGCAGTTTCCCGACTTCATTGGCAGGTGTCTGCCCATCATCGTCAAGACACACCAGAATGTCACCTGTCACATAATGAAAGCCGGCCATCAAAGCAGAATGCTGTCCAAAATTCTTTGCAAGACTGATTCCGCAGATATTTTCATTCTGTCTGCACAATTTCGTAATAACTGAAAACGTATCATCCGGAGAGCAGTCATTTACCAGAATAATTTCATAACAGTACTCAGAAAGTGTTTCCATTGTTTCCTTTATTTCTCTGACAACACCCTCTATCGTCTTTTCACTCCTGTAACAGGGAATCACAAAACTTACTTTTTTCATAGTCTTCCTCCAACATTCCGACAAATACCACATCGCGGTATTCTCCATCCACATAAACATCGTCCCGAAGTGTTGCTTCCTTACAAAATCCGCTGTTTAAAAAGCAATGGATGGAAGCGGGATTATCTGCCAGTGCCCGGGCAAATACCTTATGCAGTTGCAGGGTTTTGAATGCGAACTGCATTGTCAGCATAAGAATTTCTTTTCCGATTCCTTTTCCCCGCGTATCCTCTTCTCCTAAAAACACACCATATTCTGCTTTCCTGTACGCAAGGTCGACATCCCTTAAATAGGTGCAGCCAATCGGACGGTCCGTTTGATTTTCACATACGATGAACTGGTATACTTTTTTTGTCTCTACCTGCTCCCGCATCCACTTATCCTGTCCTTCTTTCGAAAACGGCTCCCGGTAAATAAAATACCGTCTCACATTTTCCTGATTTCTCCATTTCACAATCAACTCGCTGTCTTCATAAGTAATCGGACGAAGGTAAACCCGTTTTCCCTCTATAGCGTGCTCGTTGTTTGGTTTCTTATCCATGTACACTTCATTCCTCTTTCAGTCGATAGATGATAAAGTCGGTTTCTTTCTCTCCCAGACTTTCTGTTTTCAAAACGCTGACCGTTTTTCCCAGTTCCCGATAATAATCTGTAAGCCATGTAACATCACGTTCTTTTTGCGCCGCAAAGAACAGGGTATCCTTTGTCAGAAAGTCTTTTTCAACATCTTGAATGCCGTAAGCCGTCTCTTTTTTTCTGCTCAACTCTGTTTTCGATGTCCAGCCGCCCATAATATCATAGTTCTGGATGATGCCATCATCCGCGGAAAACATTTTTTGTGAAAAAGCAACTGTCGAATAAACATCGAGATAGTAAAAGTTATCAGGGTTCTCCTGCGCATATAATGCCAAAGTCTCCATTGGGAGATTTACATACTCCCTCCGGCTGCTTTCTTCACCTATGCGTTTTACCTGTAACACAACTGCTATGCAAAAAATCAGAAATATTCCCGATAATATGACTTTTTCCAATATTTTGCATGCACTTTTCTCATTTTCGGTTTTATCTCTTCTAGTCTTATCATCACTAATCAGTAAAAAGACCAGAATTCCTATTTCCAAAAAGTATAACGGATGTGTGACGCGGGTCACAAGCCGTCCTTTATATAAAAGATACAACCAGGGAATGCTGCGAAGAGCAAGCATTATCGGCAGTTTTATAAACATCGTCTTATCTTTAGCGGATACTGCTGCAATCACGCATAATCCATATAGTAAAACCACAATCAGATTATACGGCATATCATTTGTCTCGTCCCATGTGATGGGAAAAGAATACTGACGCATTCTGTAAAGATACTCTGAAAGTATCGTACCAATTCTCTTCTGTGGTATCCTCTCTTTTTGGTATTCCGCTATCTGATTCAGCGTATCGACAGTAATCCGTTTATCCAATCCGAAATTATATTCATCCAGCAATGTAAATTCCGCTGCACTGATGCCGATGCTGTCATAGAATTCCTCATTTTCTTCATACGACGGATACCAAGTAAAGTCATACACTTGCGTCCTCGCATCAAAAAAAGCGGTTGACTCCTGCCACTCCTTTGCACTGTATGCTGCCCGGTCAGACAAAAAAGAAACTGCCATTCCCACTGCTACGATACAAAGAAACAAACCATATTTTAGAAAAGATTGTTTCGAAAATATTTTCTTTTCCCGGCTCCACACATAGATACCCGCCATTGCAAGAAGTGGCGTACATAACAGCATCATTTCACTGCGGAGGCAGAATGCCACAAGCAAAAGAAGAATAGTCGGTATATTTTTTACCAGAAAACTTCCTGTCGCTAAATCGGCAGGCGTGGTAACAAAGTAAACTGCCGCTGTCAATACCAAAACGGCAGCAACCACCGTATATTGAACAAATATCAGTTCATAAAAAGAAAGTGCCATAAAAAGAAGTGTAAAACCGGCAAGTAAAAAAAATCTTTTTCGGTTATTATCTGCATATCCGAGTAATCTAATCCCCATACAGACAAAACTGCCGCAAAGGCATCCCACCAGGAAAAGGGCATACCACGGAAATGCCGGAACAACACGGTACAGAAGACTCAACAATCTTCCGAGCGGATACAAAAGCTGAAGTGTATGTCCCTCGGGAGTCCCTGTGTAAGCACCGCTTATAATGTTTTTAATGACTACATCATCATTCAAGTCATAGTAAAAATCAAAACAAAGTGCCAGTAAGAGCCATATTACCGCTCCTGTCAAAAGCATCATCATTCTATTTTGATTCTTCGTAGAACTCCATAAC
>JAQXIR010000048.1 GCA_029007885.1 Lachnospiraceae bacterium
AACCAAGATATACACACATATGTCCAATATCTTCAGGACATCCATAGCGATTAACCATGATGTTACTTAAGAATACATCCTTAAGAGCCTGTGGTACATGAGCTTCATTCTGTGGGGTAACAATCAGTCCCGGACGTACACAGTTGCAGCGGATGTTTTGCTTGCCGTACTGTAATGCCGTGGATTTTGTCAGCATATCTACGCCGGCTTTCGCGCATGCATAAGCCGTTGAACCAAGGTCTCCTCCGCAGGAAGCCATAGAGCCGATATTGATAATGGAACCGCCGTTTTCATTTTTCTGCATATATGGAAGTACACACTTGGTTGTATAGAATGTACCACGCATATCGCTCTGGAAGATGCCATCCCACATCTCAACAGTCAACTCGTCCACACGACCGTCCTTTAATGCTACATTGGCTGCATTATTAACCAATACATCTATTTTTCCGTATTTCTCAGCGGTGTCAGCCATAAGTTTTTCAATACTTTCCGTATCCGTGATATCCATAAAGTGATAAGAAGCCTCTCCGCCTTCTTCCACGATACTATCAACTACCGCCTGGCCCTTTTCTGCTCTACGTCCGCAGATAACAACCTTTGCTCCTTCTGCTGCGAAAAGTCTGGCAATTCCAATGCCGATTCCGCTGGTAGAGCCTGTAACAATCGCAACTTTACCCTTTAATCTGTCCATGATGTAATCCTCCTTAATTTTGCTATACTTTAAATATATATCAAAGATTAAAAAAATCAATAAATTTTAGATAAAAAGAGGAACAAATACAAATGTACTTATTCCTCGATTTATGTTTTCTTATGCGACTGTCGATTAGCCGAAGTATCTCTTTAAGAGACCTTCAAATGCTTTGCCGTGTCTAGCCTCATCGCGTGCCATTTCATGAACTGTGTCATGGATAGCATCCAGATTAGCAGCTTTTGCACGTTTTGCAAGATCAAATTTACCTGCTGTTGCTCCGTTTTCAGCATCAATTCTCATTTCGAGATTCTTCTTTGTAGAGTCAGTTACTACTTCGCCTAATAATTCAGCAAATTTTGCAGCATGTTCTGCTTCTTCCCAAGCTGCTTTTTCCCAGTAAAGACCGATTTCCGGATATCCTTCTCTATGAGCAACTCTTGCCATTGCAAGATACATGCCGACTTCTGAACATTCACCGTTAAAGTTTGCTCTTAAATCAGCCATAATGTCTTCACTTGCACCTTTTGCAACTCCGACAACATGTTCTGCAGCCCATTCCTTTTCACCTGCCTGAGCAGTAAATTTATCTGCCGGTGCTCCGCAAAGAGGGCATTTTTCCGGTGCAGAATCTCCTTCATGAACATAACCACATACCTGACATACGTATTTCATAATTTAATCTCCTTTTCTTTAATATAATGATTATTAATAATTTTAACAAAAATAAAGAAATTATTAGTTCGAATTCTCACAATCTTCACATGTTCCGTAAAAATAAGTAACATGTTCACAAATCAACCCGGAAAAAGACTTCTGAGCCATGTCATTGATTGAATTCATCATATCCGTATCAAAATCCAAATCAAGAACTCTGCAACATTTTTTGCACACAAAATGATAATGCGGAGTGGTTGTTGCATCGAAATGATCTACTCCGTCGCCGACACGTAAACGAAGAAGTTCACCTTTGTCGGAAAGAAGAGTAAGATTCCGATATACCGTTCCAAGACTGATATTAGGAAATTCTTTACGGACATTTTCATAAACCACATCAGCAGTCGGATGATCTTTTCTCGTCATTAAAAAGTTTTTAATGGCATCTCTCTGCTTACTATGCTTCAGATTCATAAGACCTCCAAATCGATAATGATTACTGATATTGATATCTTATACAAGTGAGAACTTTTTGTCAACAAGTTTATGGATTTTTAATAATAATATTTTTGGTGTTTTCTTTTTATTATGAATTCCTGTGGTATAATTAAAAAGATAATAGGAGAAAAGGCATATGAACCTGAAAAAACGATTGACGATCACATTTATTACCATCATTTTTCTGCCGGTTATTTTAACGGCAGTTGCCTTTTTATGGATTGGAGGAATCGTTTCCTATAAACCGGATGAACAGGGCGGCATAATAGACGGAAAATATGATATATCTTTTGAAGCTATTTCCGCCATAACGGAGTTGACGGATGAGACTTTTTATGAACTTCAATCTCAGGTGTCCATCGATCCGGAACGTTTTATGAATCGTGAATATCTGGAAGAAGTCAATGATAAATTAAGAGAAACGTCTTCTTTTATTATTGTTCGTACGGAAGATGCGATTTATTATACCGGTGATGAGGAAGCTTCACAAAATCTATATGATAAACTTCCGGGATACGGCTTTGGCAACGGAAAAGAGGATGGAGGATATCTTTATAAAAGACTGCGAAAACTTGTAAAGCAAATTGATTTTGAACTTCCGGACGGAAAGCAGGGAAGCCTGTTTATTGTAACGCAGGTCAACAATGTAGTTTCCAGTCATATCGTGATTAATCTTTTTGTTGCGATTGTTGCAATCCTGATTTTTACGAGCGTGATGCTGACAAGATGGATTAACAAAGGTGTATTCTATCCGATTCGCCAATTAAATAAGGCAATGCACAGTATTGCGGACGGTAACTTTGAATATGCTCTTCAGGCAGAAGAAAATACCGGTGAAATCAGGGAATTATTTCAGAGCTATGAAGACATGCGTCTGAAATTGAAAGAATCTACAGAAGAGAAGCTTCAAAATGAAAAGCAAAACCGTGAACTGATTACGAATATTTCCCATGATCTGAAGACACCGATTACGGCAATCAAGGGTTATGTGGAAGGAATTATGGACGGAGTTGCCGACACACAGGAGAAGATTAATAAATATATTAAAACAATTTATACAAAGACAAATGAAATGGATCGGTTGATTAATGAACTGACCTATTATTCCGGCATTGATTCCAACCGCATTCCGTATAATTTCCATCGAATCAATGTTTCGGAGTACTTTAATGACTGCGTAGAGGACGTGGGACTTGATTTGGAATCTAAAAATATTCAGCTGAATTATTCGAATCTTCTGCCGCAGGATACCAGGATTATCGCTGATCCGGAGCAACTTAAAAAGGTTATTAACAATATTGTCGGGAACAGTATTAAGTATATCGATAAGGAAAAGGGTGTTATTGATATCCGTTTGTTGGATGAAGTGGATTCTATCCGGGTAGAAATTGAAGATAACGGAAAAGGAATTGAAGCGAAAGACCTGGGAAAAATATTTGAGAGGTTTTACCGGACGGATGCTTCCCGTAATTCATCGCAGGGAGGCAGCGGAATCGGATTGTCTATTGTGAAAAAAATCATAGAAGATCACGGAGGCTATATCTGGGCTACCAGCAAAGTCGGCGAAGGCACATGTATGCACTTTGTTATCCGGAAGTACAAAGAGATGGGAGAAAATGAAAATGAGTAGAATTTTGATTATTGAAGATGAAGAGGCAATTGCAGATTTAGAGAAAGACTATTTGGAGCTTAGCGGATTTGAAGTAGAGATTGAACATGCCGGAGATACCGGTCTTTTGAAGGCGTTAAAGGAAGAGTTTAACCTCATTATATTAGATTTAATGTTGCCGGGTATGGATGGATTTGAAGTATGTAAAAAGATTCGGGAAGAAAAGAACGTTCCGATTCTTATGGTTTCTGCTAAGAAAGATGATATCGATAAAATCCGCGGACTGGGACTTGGAGCAGATGATTATATGACAAAGCCGTTCAGCCCGAGTGAACTGGTAGCACGTGTTAAAGCACACATGGCACGTTATGAAAGACTCGTTAGTACAAACCAGAAGACAAACGACATCGTAGAAATTCGTGGAATTAAAATTGATAAGACCGCAAGACGTGTTTATGTTGATGGGGAAGAAAAAGCGTTTACTACAAAGGAATTTGATTTACTTACTTTTTTGGCAGAGAATCCGAACCATGTTTTCACAAAAGAAGAATTATTCCGGGAAATCTGGGATATGGATTCCATCGGAGATATTGCTACCGTTACCGTGCACATTAAAAAGATTCGTGAGAAAATTGAATTTGATACGGCCAATCCACAGTATATTGAAACAATATGGGGAGTCGGATACAGGTTTAAGGTGTAAATAGAAAGGCTATTGATATGTATACACGAGAAGAAATTGTTGCTGTTTTCAACAAGGATGCATTAAAAAATGGTCTAAAGAAATACGTAGATATTATGGAGTATCTGCATAGTACAGATGTTTCTAGGAATATAGAATTTCAAAAGATGTATAATCACTTTTATCGTATGAGACAACGCAAACCGGAGTTTTATCAAACATATTATGATTATATGGAAAGGATGAAGTGTAGTGCATCCACACTTACTTTTGAAGAGGTGTTTTTTTACATTCAAAAGGAAACTAATCGATGCGAAGCGTCTTTTAGTAGTAAATTATTAGCGACACTAAATCCTGATAAGCCCGTATGGGATATGTTTGTTTTAGAAAATTTAGGTGTAAAGAAAATACAATCATCAGCAAAAAACAGAGAGCAAAAAATTGTAGAAGCATATCAACAAATATGCCAGTGGTATAATGATTTTTTAGGATGTGAAGAAGCGAGTTTAATTTTACAAATCTTTTACGAAATGTTTCCGAATGTGAAAATAACAGATACAAAGAAAGTCGACTTTTTCCTTTGGCAGCATCGAGCAGAAAATAATAGTCTTGAAAAATAAGTAAATAGATGAAGGTACTGTAAAAATGTTACAGTATCTTCTTTTTTCTTTTCGATTTTGGATAATGTAGGAATATATTGAGATACTAGAAATTAGATATTTACGAAACAATTACCAGGAGGTTTTGACGTGGAGAAAAAAGAATTTGAACCGTATGTTCCTGCGAATAAAATCATGCCGGAATTCACACCGGTTTCTATCATATTGGGAATCTTGTTAGCGATTATTTTCGGAGGTGCGAATGCATATTTGGGTCTGCGGGTGGGAATGACCGTGTCGGCATCTATTCCGGCAGCAGTCGTTTCTATGGGTATTATCCGGAAAGTGATGAAAAGAAGTTCTATTCTGGAAAACAATATGGTGCAGACAATCGGTTCGGCAGGGGAATCACTTGCTGCAGGAGCTATTTTTACTTTACCGGCATTATTTATGTGGGCAAACGAAGGAATAACAGAAATGCCTTCTTTATTGGAAATTGGGCTGATTGCGCTCAGTGGCGGAATTCTTGGAATCGTTCTGATGATTCCGCTTAGAAGTGCTTTGATTGTTAAGGAACATGGTGTTCTTACTTATCCGGAAGGACAGGCATGTGCGCAGGTACTGATTGCGGGAGAAGAGGGAGGAGCAAAGTCGGCAACCGTTTTTGTGGGACTTGCCGTTGCCGCAGTTTATAAATTCATTGCAGATGGGTTGAAACTGTTTCCGAGTGAAGTGGATTATACCATGAAAAAATTAAAGGGCTCCGGTATCGGAATGGATGTACTTCCGGCACTGGCGGGAGTCGGTTATATCTGTGGGGCAAGAGTGTCTTCCTATCTGCTCGCGGGCGGAATTCTTGCATGGTTTGTCCTGATGCCGTTAATCGCATTGTTTGGCAGTAATCTGATTATTTATCCGGCAGATATGTCGGTGGCTGAACTTTTTGCACAACAGGGAACATGGGGATTGTGGGGAAAATATATTCGGTACATCGGTGCAGGGGCTGTTGCAGCCGGCGGAATTATGAGTCTTATCAAATCGCTTCCGCTGATTGTCCGTACATTTCGGGAGGCAGTCGGAGTTTACGGAAAGAAAAATGCAGGCACTCTTCGCACCGAGCGGGATATTCCGATGAAGATTCTTTTGATTATGATTGTTGCACTGGCGGTATTTATGTGGCTGATTCCGGTTATTCCGGTTACTTTTTTTGGTGCTCTTATTATTATTGTATTTGGATTTTTCTTTGCAACGGTCTCATCACGGATGGTCGGATTGATTGGTGCATCCAATAATCCTGTGTCCGGCATGGCAATTGCCACACTGCTAATTTCAACCATTCTGCTAAAAGCAACGGGAACAACAGGGGCAGGAGGTATGGTCGCTTCCATAACAATCGGTTCCGTAATCTGTATGATAGCCGCAATCGCGGGAGACACTTCTCAGGATTTGAAAACCGGATTTTTAGTAGGCTCTACACCGGTGAAACAACAGATTGGAGAAATGATAGGATGTGTGGCTTCTGCCATTGCGATAGGAGGAATTCTTTATCTGCTGAATCTGGCATGGTCATATGGTTCTTCGGAACTTCCGGCACCGCAGGCAACTTTGATGAAAATGGTAGTGGAAGGGGTAATGGGAGGTAACCTTCCATGGACACTTGTATTTACGGGAGTTTTTATTGCAGTCTTTATTGAAATTCTGGGGATACCGGTTTTGCCGTTTGCAATCGGACTTTACCTGCCGATTCATCTGTCGACTCCGATTATGGCAGGCGGATTGATACGCCTCTTTTTGGAAAAGAAAAAATATGCTTGTGAGGAAGAAAGGGAAGAGCGAATACAACGAGGAATTTTGTATTCTTCCGGTATGATTGCAGGAGAAGGAATTGTCGGGATTTTATTAGCGGTACTGGCAATTATCCCGGCAGGCGTAGATACTTCGGTCGGGAATCTAATTGACCTTTCGACTTCTGTAAACCTGGGAAATATCGGTGGGCTGATTTTTTTTGGTCTGCTTTTACTGACACTTTTAAAAGCATCTCTTTCTCGTGTATAATAAAAGGCAGGTGAATGGCATTGATAAGAAGAAAAGCAGATAACTTTTTAAGTTACATTCCAATTATCAACTCGTCGAATTCTTATGAAGAAGGTGAAAGCGGGTTTATCACCATTCAAATGATACACAACGGGATTTTTGATAAGGTCGCTCAGTTCCTGTTTTTTACCCCAAAGGTCAGCCGGATACGACTGGATGAATATGGAAGTTTTCTATGGAAACAGATGGATGGCGTTAATACGGTCGGGGAATTGGCAGTCCTTTTGCAAGAGCGTTACGGGGAAGCGGCACAACCATTGTACGAAAGATTGATTTCTTATCTTAAAATACTGAAGAACAACAGATTCATTTTCTTCAAAAGAGATGATAAAATAGATGATAGAGTTTAGCGGGGTGAAAAGAATGCGTGTACTGGAAAATTTAGAACCGAAAAGAGTTTTTTATTATTTTGAAGAACTGTGTAAAATACCGCATGGTTCCCGTAATACAAAACAGATTAGCGATTATTGCGTGGAATTTGCAAAAGACCAGGGACTTATGTGGTATCAGGATAACGACAATAATGTCATTATAATAAAGGATGCCGCACCGGGTTACGAGAAGGCAGAGCCGATTATCATACAGGGACATCTGGATATGGTCTGTGAAAAGACGGCAGACTGTACGATTGATATGGAAAAAGAAGGCCTTTCCATTTATGTGGACGGGGATGAAATCCGTGCGCATAAGACAACACTTGGCGGTGATGACGGAATTGCAGTTGCAATGGCACTTGCCATTCTGGAAAATAAAACTCTTTTACATCCGCGTCTGGAAGCAGTCTTTACGGTAGATGAAGAAATCGGTATGCTGGGAGCAGTAAGTATTGATGTTTCCATGCTAAAAGGTCATACGATGTTAAACTTAGACTCGGAAGACGAAGGTGTTTTTACGGTCAGTTGCGCGGGCGGAAATGTTGCCGAATGTGTTTTACCGCTTACGAAAGAGGCATACTCCGGTAAGGCTTATGAGATTACCATAACAGGACTAAAAGGTGGACATTCCGGCGTTGAGATTAACAAAGGAAGAGCTAATGCAAACGTTTTGATGGGACGTTTCTTACAGGAGATAGCAGACAAGGCGAAGATTTCACTGCTTCGTGTCGATGGGGGATTAAAAGATAATGCGATTCCTGTTTCCTCTACGGCATGGGTAACGGGGCAAGAGGATATTCTTAAAAAAGAGGCAGTTTCTTTCCGGGAAACTTTACGTCGGGAATATGCTTCGACGGATCCGGACATTGCAATATCGGTTGAAGAAAAGGAAGCACAGAACGTTGGATTGTGTGACCGGGAGACCACAAAAAAGGTTATCTGCTTATTATGCTGTCTGCCAAACGGAATCCAGAAGATGAGTATGGATATCGAGGGGTTGGTACAGACTTCCCTGAATATGGGAATTGTTAAGACGACAGAGAAAGAACTAAGCATATCTTTTTGTGTACGCAGCAGCGTTGCAAGCGAAAAGGAAATGATTAACAGACGTCTTTTTAGTATGATGGAACAGTTGGGCGGAACCTGTCATATAACAGGTGATTATCCGGCATGGGAATATAGAAAAGACTCCAAGCTGCGAGAACTGATGATAGAGATTTTCAAGGAACAGTACCAAAGAGAGCCGAAAGTGGAAGCAATCCACGCAGGTGTGGAATGCGGCATGTTTGCCGGAAAAATCAAAGACCTGGACTGTGTTTCGTTCGGACCGGATTTAAAACAGATTCATACGGTGCGGGAAAGCATGAGTATTTCCTCCGTACAGAGAGTATATGCATTTGTTTTGGAAATTCTAAAACGTTGTAAGGAATAAAACGATGGACATTATTTACGAAGATAAAAACCTGATTCTTATTTATAAAGAAGCCGGAATTGCGACACAGACAAGCAGGCTTGGAGAAGAAGATATCGTAAGCCGGGTTAAGAATCATATTGATAAACAAGAGCAGAAAAAGAATGCTTATGTGGGAATCATAAACCGGCTAGACCAGCCGGTGGAAGGAATCGTACTGCTAGCCAAAGATCCACAGACGGCGGCAGCCCTCACAAAGCAGATGCAGTCCGGTGAAATCAAAAAGAAATACTATGCAGTAATCAGCGGTAATATGGAAGAAGAATTAGGAGAACTGATAAATTTCTTGAAAAAGGATCGGAAAACAAATCTTTCCGTCATCACAAACGAATCTGATAAGGACGGGAAAAGGGCAGCTTTGCGATATAGGACTATTTCTTCAAAGAAGGACAGTCAACTTTTGGAAATTGAACTTCTCACAGGACGACATCATCAGATCCGGGTACAGTTTGCGGGTTGCGGACATCCTCTTTTGGGCGATCGAAAATACGGAACCGAAGAAAGTTTAAAATTAACAGATAGATACCATTGTAAGACAGTAGCTCTGTGTGCTTATGAACTTACTTTCAAACATCCGGTCAGCAAAGAGAACCTTACTTATCAAATCAATCCGGAGCACCCGTTAATAGTTGACATAATACAAGGAGATAAAGAATGATAGCAAAACTGAAAAATGGGATTTTATATCTTTATCTGTTCATTATGCTTGGCATTTTCCCTCTTTTTTACAAGAAGCAGTATGCCAAAATGGGAACTTCGAAATTTCAACTCTTTTTTTACATATCATTGATTTGCTTGGGACTTCTTTTCCTGCTATTCCTGCTTCAGGGAATCGGCTATATAAAAAACAGGAAACATTCGGAAGTGACGAACAATAGAATCAAATTCTCCATGATGGATATCGGAGTCATTTGTTATTCTCTTTGTGTAATCCTTTCTTTTCTTTTTTGTGATTATAAGGGGGAGGCACTTTTGGGAGCAAAGGGCTGGTCAATGGGGCTGGCTTCACAGATGATTTTCTGTGCTGCTTATTTTTTCCTGTCACGAGATTTAAAATTCAGGAAAGAAATTTTGTATGTTCTATTTGTTTCCAGTAGTCTGGTGTTTCTTTTGGGTATTCTGCATCGCTTTGATATCGACCCGCTTAAGATACGTGTTGGACTTTCGGAAGAAAACAAAAAGATGTTTTTATCGACAATCGGACAATCGAGCTGGTATTCCAGTTTTGCCTGCACGGTGTTTCCACTCGGAGTAACGGTCTTTTTTCTGACGAAAGAAAAAAGGATGAAGATTCTTTTCGGAATTTATTCAGCACTTACCTTTATGACACTGGTGACACAAAATTCCGACAGTGCCTATTTGTCACTGGCAGCCGTCTTTCTTCTTCTTTACTATGTAAGTTTTGACAAAGCAGAACAAAAGAAGCGCTTTCTGCAGTTGCTTATTCTGATGCTTCTTTCGTTTAAAGCAATCGGAATCCTGCAGGTGCTTTTCAAAGAACGTGCAACGGTCTTGGATAAGCTGTCGATATGGATGTCACAGAGTATGACTACGACGATATTTTTTGTGGTTACGGTTTGCCTGTACCTATGGAAATATCATATTCAAAAGAGGGAACCAAAGAATTGTAAAAACAGAAAGCCGTTTTATATTCTGCTTTCGGCAGGTGTTGCGGTACTGATAGGGACAGTCCTTTTTATCGTACTGAATTCCAACGGTTTTTTGCTGAAAACATTTGGATATCAAAACACAAACAATTATCTTCTGTTTCAGGATAACTGGGGAAATAACAGAGGATTTACATGGAAATTTACGGTTTCTTCTTACCGGGATCTTCCTATAATGAAAAAAATATTCGGTGTCGGACCGGATTGTTTTAAAGCATATCTGTACAGTATTCCGGAATACGCAGAAAGACTGAATGAATACTGGAACGGACTAAACCTCACCAATGCTCATAATGAATATCTGACTGTTTTGTACAACCTTGGGATTCTGGGATTTATTTCCTTCCTGATTATGATTTTTGGCGGAATTTTCCGCTTTGTGAAAGGCAGAATCCAAAATCCATACAGTATTGCGTTTGCACTCTGCATTGCTTCCTATGCGGCACATAATTTTTTCTGCTATCAGCAGGTTTGTTGTACACCTTTTCTGTTTATTATCATGGGAATCGGGGAAAATATACTTCGAACAGACCATGAAACAAAAAACAGGAGGATATCAGATGGAGGCTTTACGGGAATATAAAAAAGAAATGATAACAGGAGCGGTGATTGCCATCCTGTTATATTTTTTTCTGAAATATGTCTTCCCTTTGATATCGCCGTTTTTACTGGCATTTCTTACAATTTATTCTCTATATCCGATTTTGTATAAGGTGCAGCAGCGTTTTAAAATCAGTAAAACAATTACTGCAGTTGTCATTCTTCTTTTGGCGGTCAGCTTGATTTTTATGCTGCTTGGTCTGATAATCTATCTGACAGGCGGCAATATTACCTCGCTTTTTTTAGGGATGCAGGAATGGAAGGACGATGCCCTGCATACGCTGCATTGCGGTACGGTTTTTCTGGAAGAGAGGATGGGAATAGACGGCAGAAACGTAGAAAACTTTTTGACGCAGCAGCTTAATCACGGAATAGAATCTTTTAATGAGTCCATAGTTCCCGATATGATGAAAAATTCCGTGGCTTATGTCAAAAAAGTACTGCCTGCCCTTGCTTTTGTCGGCATTTATCTGATTGCTACCATTCTGTTTGCAAAAGACTTTGACGGGATGATGGAAAAAGTGCATAAGATAGGAGCACTGGATGCATTTATGACGGGAATGGAGGGAATCCTTCATACAATCGGAACTTATATGAAAGCACAACTGACAATTCTTCTGATTGTTTCTGTAATCTGTTGTGTGGGACTTAAACTTTCCGGGATTTCCTATCCGTTTTTACTGGGGATTCTTGCCGGTATTATGGATGCCCTGCCGTTTATCGGAACAGGGATTGTACTGGTACCGACGGCATTTTTTCAATTGATGGAAGGAGATATTTTGCAGGCAGTCCTTTGTATTGTTATTTATGTACTCTGTATTGTGGCAAGAGAATTTGCAGAGCCAAAGCTGATTGGAAAGAAACTCGGCATCTATCCGGTCATTCTTTTGTTTTCCATTTTTGCGGGTGTAAAGCTTTTCGGTGTTTTCGGAATTATCAAAGGACCGTTTGCCGTTGTTTTGTTTAAACAGATTTTTCAGGCATTTATCGTTGACAAATCCAAAAAAACTGCCATATAATAATTTTTAGACAGACGTTGAAGAGGAATAGTAGAAAATGTATCTCATGCAGAGAGGGAACCGATTGGTGGAAGGTTCCTTGGGAGAAACTTTTGAACCCACCTTGGAGTTTTGTATGAAAATACAACGTAGAACCGGCGTTAACGGTTTTAAGGTGAATGCGTAAATGCATTAATTAGGGTGGTAACGCCGAATCTCGGTCCCTTGCGGAGAGATGCGGCGTTTTTTAGTACAATAAAAAGGAGAAGAGAAATGGCAGACAAAAAATTAGTAGAAGCGATTACATCGATGGACGAAGATTTTGCACAGTGGTATACCGATGTCGTAAAAAAGGCAGAACTGATTGATTATACCAGTGTAAAAGGATGCATGGTAATTAAGCCCGCCGGATATGCAATCTGGGAGTTGATTCAGAAGCAGTTAGACGAGCGGTTTAAAGAAACAGGGGTACAGAATGTGTACTTACCAATGTTTATTCCCGAAAGTCTTTTACAGAAAGAAAAAGATCATGTAGAAGGATTTGCACCGGAAGTAGCATGGGTTACACACGGCGGATTAAATCCGTTACAGGAAAGACTCTGTGTTCGTCCTACATCGGAAACGCTTTTCTGTGATTTTTATAAGAATGATATCCATTCTTACCGCGATCTTCCGAAAGTATATAATCAGTGGTGCTCCGTTGTACGTTGGGAAAAGGAAACAAGACCGTTTTTACGTTCCAGAGAATTCTTATGGCAGGAAGGCCATACGGCACATGCAACAGCTAAAGAGGCGGAAGAACGTACCATCCAGATGTTAAACGTGTATGCGGATTTCTGTGAACAGGTTCTTGCTATGCCTGTCATTAAGGGAAGAAAGACAGACAAGGAAAAATTTGCCGGCGCAGAGGCAACATATACCATTGAAGCCCTGATGCACGACGGAAAAGCTTTGCAGTCAGGAACCAGTCATAATTTTGGTGACGGATTTGCAAAAGCATTCGGAATCCAGTTTACCGATAAAGATAATACCTTAAAATATGTTCACCAGACTTCCTGGGGTATGACAACCCGATTAATCGGAGCCATTATTATGGTTCACGGTGACAACTCGGGACTTGTGCTTCCTCCTAAGGTAGCACCGGTTCAGGTATGCGTTATTCCGATTCAGCAGCATAAAGAAGGTGTTCTGGAAAAAGCAGCTGAGTTAAAAGAACGTCTTGCCAAGAAGGGATGCCGCGTGAAAGTAGATGATTCCGACAAGAGTCCTGGATGGAAATTCTCCGAACAGGAAATGAGAGGCATCCCGATTCGTGTGGAAATCGGACCGAAGGATATTGCGGCAAACAAATGCGTTCTTGCACGCCGTGATAACGGAGAAAAAATCGAAGTCAGCCTGGATGATTTGGAAGAAACCGTTATGAACCTTCTTGATGTAATCCAGAACGATATGTTTGAAAGAGCAAAGAAACATCGTGATTCCCATACTTATGTTGCAAAGAATATGGAAGAACTGGAAAATATCCTGAACGAAAAACCTGGATTTGTAAAGGCAATGTGGTGTGGAGATCAGGCATGTGAAGATTTGATTAAGGAAAAATATTCAGCAACCAGCAGATGTATGCCTTTTGAGCAGGAACAGCTTTCCGATACCTGTGTATGCTGCGGAAAACCTGCGAAAAAAATGGTATACTGGGGTAGAGCATATTAATTTGGGGAGGTAATTGGAATGAATGTTTTAGTCATTAACTGCGGCAGTTCTTCATTAAAATATCAGTTGATTTCTTCCGACACGGAAGAAGTGCTGGCAAAAGGACTTTGTGAAAGAATCGGTATTGACGGAAGCGCCATTTCTCATCAGCCAAAAGGCGGTGAAAAAGTAACTACAGAAGTTGTGATGAAAGATCACACCGATGCGGTGCGTCTTGTGATTGAAAAGCTGACGGATGAAAAAGTCGGCGTTATCAAGTCTTTGGAAGAAATTGATGCGATCGGACATCGTATCGTACATGGCGGAGAAAAATTTGCTTCTTCTGTTGTAATCAATGACGAGGTTATGAAGGCAATTGAAGAATGTAACGATCTTGCACCGCTGCACAATCCGGCAAACTTAATCGGAATTAATTCCTGCAAAGCAATTATGCCGAATGTACCGATGGTTGCTGTATTTGACACGGCATTTCATCAGACC
>JAQXIR010000049.1 GCA_029007885.1 Lachnospiraceae bacterium
TGGAAATCCTGATTCATCTATAGTAAAATAGGAGTGAATTTTTAAAGGGGGACTTTTATGTACCGAAATTTTATCTTTGATCTATATGGAACATTAGTCGATATTCATACGAATGAAAGGAAGGCATCTTTTTGGAAAAAATGTGCGGCGTTGCTTACGGAATTCGGATGTCCTTATGAACCCGCAGAACTAAGAAAGGCATATTTTCACTATATTAAGTTACAGAAGGTTGACCTTTCCCGTAAATTTACATACCCAGAAGTTGATTTGTCCAAGGTATTCCTTTCTCTTTTTGCAGATAAGGGATTTTATCCTGACAAGAGTTTTCTTTCCTACTACGCCTCAACGTTCCGTGTTCTCTCAAGGGATTTCTTATCCCTTTATCCGGATACGATTGCTATTTTAGAGACACTGAAACAAGCCGGCAGAAACGTCTATCTTTTGTCAAATGCACAGACACTTTTTACTGTTCCGGAAATGAAGGAACTTGGTATTTATGACTATTTTGATGATGTTTTGATTTCTTCCGAATTGTCCTGCAAAAAACCGGATACCGCCTTTATGCAGAAACTTCTTGATAAACATAACCTGGCTGTGGAAGAAAGCATTATGATTGGAAATGAATTTGAAAGCGATATCGCCGTTGCAAATGCGGTAGGTATGGATTCTTTCTACATTCATACCGATATTTCTCCCGAGTTGACCGGGGAAGAAACCGCCACCTATATCGACACAAAAACCGGCTATCTTCCGCTGAAAAAAATACAATCACTTTTAAAATGAAATTGATAAAAGGGCAGTAACCGCTTTACGGTACTGCCCTTCGTATACACTTCTTTTATTCACCCATTACCATATATTCTTCTGACTTAAAATCGCCCTCCGGACCTGCATAATAATCCATAATCAGTCCGACTACTTCACAGTAATTGGCTTTTCCCTGTTCAATTCCGTTTAATACAAGATTCGCATCAATCAACCGGCTGCTTACTTTCTTAACAGTCTCCGTTTTTACAACAGCCTTTTGCTCCACCTTTGTCCATGCATCTTCTGTCAGGAAAACGCGGTCTTTTTTAACCCGAGAGGATATCTTTACATGGGAATTGTAAACTGTTTTATCCTGATGAATCGACTCTTTAAAATCATTATCGATATAGGTTAATACAGATAAGTAACCGCTGTATTGAAAAACAATGTCATCCGAATGGATACATGCCAAAAATCCCAACAGGTTTGCTTCATCTTCATAAATAAAGCCCTTTGTATGTGCCAGTTCATGACAAATCGTAGCCGGCTTACACATTACATACATCACATCATTATAATTTGCTTCCATGGAAAACGGGAAATAATATCCCTGCATATATTGCTGACTTAAAAACTCCGAAGCCCGGATTTTTTTCGGCATCGGATAGTAGCCCGCAAGCTGCGGATACTGCACGGCAAGATTTTGCATGGAACGAATCGCTTCTTCTTCCATATTTCCTTCATAACAGATTAATCCGTTCTCATCCCGCTCCATCATCTTGGCATATCGGTTTACCTGCATTACAACAAAATCTCTTACCTGCGCCAGTTCCTCAACACTATACTCCTTTGTGCCATCTATATAGGAAGTCATATATTTTTCTTCAAAAGTCGAACAATGGTATAGGATGAAGCAATTTAATGTCATAATAAAAAACACGCCGCAGCCCAGGCATAAAAGTCCATTGAAATAAATGGATAAGAATCTTTGAAAATGAGTCCTACCTTTTTTTGCAGTTTTATCACATATCAAAAAGGCGCATGCAAAAATGCCGAGTATTGCAGCCGCAACCAGTAATACGCACAAAATAACAATCATGACTTCACCGACCGAGAAAGAAAAAAGACTTGTCAGTCTTCCGTATGTGAAAAGCCATATCGGGAATACATTTTCCACATAAAAATCGCAAAAGTCTTTGCTTGTCCATGCAATGATATTTAATAAAACGGTTCCCAATACCATTCCTATCAGAATCATCTTTGTACGTTTCTTCATAGGCATTCCCCCGAACAATTGCCACCGCCTGTTTCTACTCTTTTATTCTATCATGCAAATGTGACAAATATTCGAGAGTTTGTGAACGTTTTGTGAATAAATTGCACAAATTTGTTTACAAAAGCAAGGCCGGAATTTCCTTTAAGGAGCGTACCTCATAGTCCACCAAAATCCCTTCTATTCTTTCTTTTCCCTGTGGATTAAACCAGCATGTTTCAATTCCTGCATTGTTTCCTCCCCGGATATCCGATGTCAGACTGTCTCCGATGATGATTGCTTCCTCTCTTTTAAAGTTCTGTATCCGTTCAAAACAATAGTCAAAAAATTCTTTTTGCGGTTTTACATATCCGGTATTTTGCGAAATAAAAATCTCTTTAAAATAAGGTGCAATTCCCGCACTCTTTATTCTGCCTTCCTGAACAACGGCTGTTCCGTTCGAAGCCAGATATAAATCATGTTTCGGATACAGTTCTTTAAGCAGCCACTCAGCATTTTCTACAAAATAGTGTCCCTTGCTCAGTTCACTCTCATACTTCTTCTGTGCTGTTTTTGCATCAACATTAACTCCAAGCTCCGAAAACAGAATTTCAAACCGTCTGTGTAAAACCTGCTGTCTTGTCAATTTTCCTTCTTCTAACAGTTCCCACTGTCTTTTATTAATTACGCTGTATCGGGCAAGCGTAGATGCAAGCGGCTCTATTCCAAGATATTTAAGCGTTTTCTGCAATGCCGCATGCTCCGCTTTTTGAAAGTCCAATATTGTATCATCTAAGTCTAAAAAGACGGTCTTTTTCATGTCCTTCTCCTTCTGTACATACTATGAAGATGAAATACAAGTAGATTCAGTTGCTCAATTGTTCGTACAAAGATTTCCTTTTCAGGCACGCTTTCGCTCCATGAAAAAACGTAGCAGTACTAAGGATTTTTCGGCGCAATACTTGAAAAATCCAAGTACTGACGTTTTTCAAGGGCCTTTTGAAGGAAATCTTTGTACCGACAATTGAGCAGCCGAATTCACCTGTGTCTTCATTTTCCATATACTATATTAATATAGATCGTTTGGTTCGTCATCCTTAACAAGATTTTTTCGTTTTTTCGATATTTTTTTAACAAATAATCTGTTGCCATAAAAGAGGCTCTGTGCTAAGATATGCTAAGAATTCGTTAAGAATGTAATTTTATGTTGAATCTGTTCGTTTTGGGTCATATAATCAGCATAAATATTAAATTATTATTTCACCAATGTCGGCACACAATGGTGTTTTTTTATGCCAAAATACATAAAGGAGATGAAAGATATGGCACAAATATTAGCTATTGCAATCTTTATTATCATGTTTGTACTGATTATCACGGAAAAGCTGGAACGTCATGTCGTTACGTTGTTAAGCGGTATTCTGACACTTGTCCTGGTATTCGGTATCGGCATGCACAGTATGGATGCTGTAATCAATACATTAAATTTTAAGGAAATCTTTACCCTTGACTTCTGGTACCATACCGGTCAGGCTACCGAATCTTCGAGCGGTATTAACTGGGCGACTATCATTTTTATTGCCGGAATGATGATTATGGTTGAAGGAATGGGACATGTCGGGTATTTCCGTTGGTTATGCATGCGTATTGCAAAACTTGTCCACTATCAGACAATCCCTATCTTTATCACTTTTATGATTATGTCCAGCATCCTTGCTATGTTTATAGACAGCATTAC
>JAQXIR010000050.1 GCA_029007885.1 Lachnospiraceae bacterium
AGTTTGATGTTTTCTGAAGAAGGTGCTTCTCTTAAATCATCCGTTCCCGCCTTAAAGGTAAGCCCCAATACTGCCACTTTTAAGCCGTCAAATGATATCATTCTGTCCTTTGCTTTGTCAAAAAGACGTGTCTTCTGCTTCTTATTTACCTCTACACATGCTTCAACCGTTTTCAGTTCATATCCTGCCTGTTTTGCAAGGAATGTTAAAGCCTTAGTGTCTTTCGGGAAACAGCTTCCGCCGAATCCGATTCCGGCATTTAAGAATTTTTCTCCAATCCGTTTATCGTAACTCATTCCCTTGGCGACATCCTCTATGTCTGCACCGAGCAGTTCGCATAGATTGGCAATGTCGTTCATATAGGAAATCTTAAGTGCCAGGAAGTCGTTACATGCATACTTAATCATTTCAGCCGAACGGCGTTTTACCGATACAATCGGCAGATGGAACGGTTCATAGATTTTCATCAGTTTTTCTTCTGCTGATTTTGATTCCGTACCGATGATGATTCTTGCTGCCTGCAAGGTATCACGGACAGCCGTTCCCTGTGCTAAAAATTCCGGATTGGATGCCACTTCTACTTTTACATCATTTACCAGAAAATCTTTGATAAACTGCTCTACCTTATCATTTGTACCTACCGGAACCGTAGACTTTACAACTACCAGACAATCATGTACGATAGATTCTGCAATCTGTCTGCATACCGTGGCAATATAACTTAGATTTGCACTGCCATCCGGCATCTCCGGTGTTCCGACTCCGATAAAAATGGCTTCTGCCTCTCTATAAGCATTCGCATAGTCGGTTGTATAGTGAAGGCGGCCCGTCGCATTGTTCTTTTTCATCAGTTCTTCCAAGCCGTCTTCATAAATCGGTGAAACACCGCTTTCCATCAGTTTTACTTTCTGTTCATCTACATCTACACAGGTTACATCATGTCCTACTTCCGCAAAGCAGACACCTGCAACAAGACCGACATAGCCGGTTCCCGCAACTGCGATTTTCATATTCCTATCTCCTTTCCATGTGCATCCGGATTAAGTTTAATTCAAACTCTTTCCGGTCACGCTGGGATATATTATTTAAAATCAGCCCTGCAAAAAATGACTGTACTGCGGCAAGTGCCACAAAACCACAGACAATCAAGGTTGGGAATTTCGCTACCAGTCCTGTTTCCCAGTACTCAATCAAAACCGGAACAAAGAAACCAACTGCCAGTGCTGCCAAAACAAACGCAAGTAATGAAAAGAAGCGAAATGGTTTATATTCCCTGAAAAGTCGGATAATCGTCGAAATAACGCGGAATCCGTCTGAGTACGTGTTCAGTTTGGAAACGCTTCCCTCCGGGCGGTCACGATACTCTACAATTACATTCTCCACCTGCATGTTATTGTTTACTGCATGGATTGTCATCTCTGTCTCAATTTCAAATCCTTTGGAAAGAACCGGGAATGTCTTAACAAACTGATAACTGAATGCACGGAAACCCGTCATGATATCTTTAATATCACACTGAAATAACTGGTTAATGCTTTTTCTGACAAGTGAATTGCCAAAATTATGGAACGGTCGTTTATTCTCCGTAAAATAGGTAGAAGAAAGTCTGTCACCAACTACCATATCCGCATTATGGGAAAGTACCTTGTCTACCATCTGCGGTGCAAATTCCATCGGATAGGTGTCATCCCCATCTACCATTACATAACATTCTGCTTCAATTTCACGAAACATTCTGCGAATAACGTTTCCTTTTCCCTGCATATATTCACGGCGTACAACAGCCCCCTCCTGTATGGCAATTTCTGCCGTCCGGTCCGTCGAATTATTGTCATAGACATAAATAACCGCCTCCGGAAGGGCCGTTTTCGCATCTTTGATAACCTTTTCAATTGTTTTTTCTTCGTTGTAGCATGGAATTAAAACCGCTATTTTGTCCATCTGCTGTTCTCCCGATTTCTTATTTCAAACATCACTATTATATTACAGAATCTTCCCTGCGACAAGTCACTTGGCAATTCGCGGACTAGTCCTCATGTACCGGCTTATAATCTCCCTTAAGATTTTTAAAAAGAATTTTTAACAATTCACTGTTTCCCTTCACAAAAGAAATCTTTGTCGGTGTCTTTCCGCTTTTCGGGTATACACGATCAACCGGAATCTCACATGCTCTTAAGCCAAGTTGTGTCGCGCGCACCGAAAGATATGCCAGTAATTCGTAAGTCATAAAAATATCCCGAAGCGGCAGTACCTTAGGATGGGTCAGATAATTTCGCGAATAGGCACGGTATGCGTTCGTCGTGTCCGTAAAGTGAAAATGTGCCGTCAGGGATATCACCGGTGCATGCAAAAGGCGCACCGACAAAAGCCGGATAAACGGTGTTCTCACCGCATGTCCTCCCTTTATAAAACGGGAGCCCTGCACGAAATCATACCCCTCTTTTAGTTTCTCTACAAAGCGTGGGATATCCTCAATGCTGTCCTTATTATTGCCGTCTATTGTAATAATTCCCTGATAGCCTCTGCTTAATGCCCACCAGATTCCCATTCTTAACTGGGCACCCTGCTTGCCGATGTCTTCCTTTACCAACAACGTATTGACATCCAGTGCTTTCAGTTTCTTTTCATCTGTACAGCCGTCTGTTGAGCCGCCGTCACAGATGATAATATCTACTTCCTGTCCGATTCCGTATTTCTGCGCTCTGAAAAGTTCTTTATGGATTCTGTCTCCTTCATTAATAATCGGAATCAGTACGCAGTAATCCGATGACTTTCCTTGCCATTCATAGACGCTGAATTTGGGGACACCTTTTATTCCTTCTATATGCATAATATGCTCCTTCTACCGGAAAACTTATTGCTAAGATGTTCTTGCTATTTTTAATTAATTATGATACATTTTATTTAGAAAAGGGGAAACGATTGTACCCCTTGCAAATGTTTTGCTAAATAACCGCACACTTGGCAGGGGGCGGTTATTTTTTGTCTTTATGACTTATCTTGTATACAAGACCTATGATTGCTACAATCAGTATGCCAAATTGAATCATTTATGTTTCATCTCGTAAAGTATCTTTTCCACTACTGAAATATTTTTTTGATATACTCAATCTGCTTTTTTACAACCGCAATATCTTCCTGCGTCTTTATTTCAAGAGACACATATCCCTGATATCCCGTCTCTTTCAAAAATTCTGCCAGTTCTATATGCAGGGACCGCTCCAAAACCGGCGCAAGTCCCGGTTCGCTGATATGAATATGGTTGATATATGGCGCCGCATCATTCAGCACACAAAGTTCCTCACCGTTTTGGATCATCGTGCCGACATCAAGGTTAAGTAAGAATCCTGTACTGTCAACTTCTTTTATCAGGGAAATTGCTTCTGTTGTTGAGTTACAATAA
Source organism: Lachnospiraceae bacterium (assembly GCA_029007885.1). Classification (GTDB taxonomy): domain Bacteria; phylum Bacillota; class Clostridia; order Lachnospirales; family Lachnospiraceae; genus RGIG8767. The sequence goes on from JAQXIR010000050.1 coordinate 3,404, forward strand.
TTTGTATTATAAATCGGCGGATTGGCTTCCATGGCAAGCACTGTGCCGTTTTCGGCTGCATAATCCCCTAATTCTTTAAAGAAAGGAACCACTGCCGCCAAGTTATCTCCTTCTTGATAAGCGCGGTTTCTCGGACATCCGAAAACAAGATTCTTACATCCTGCCGCTGCCGCAAAATCAATCGCCTGCTTTGTATAGGAAAGGAGAGTCTCCCGTTCTTTTTCAGAGGAAAAAATGTTTTCTTTTCTCCCAAACCAGATTGACTGCATGGAAGGTATTGTCAGGCAATATTTTCCCTTTATCGTATCTGCAAAGTCTGCCGCTTCTTTCAATCTTTCATACGGCTTTTCCGGAAAAATACGGGTGGGAGCGATTTCTAATCCTTCTATTCCCTCTTCCTTCAGAAACGTATACATTTCCTCATCATATTCTTTTGTCCACGCAATATTAGATGCCGATAATCTCATACATTTACATTTCCTGTTTTACAAATTTTGTGATATCCGCAAGTACCTGCTCTTTCGTGGAAAAATAACCGTCCTTTCCACCAAAGAGGTTTGCATATTTTGTACGATAATCATAAAATGGCGGCGTTAGCGTAATCTCGTTTACAAATTCTTTCCCGGAAAGGCTACGATAAATTTCTGCCACACTGACCGGCTGCGTTGCAATATTGAGCAGGTGCAGTTGATGCTCTAAAGCGATATTGATATCTTTCCAGAGATTTTTCAAATGATAAAACTGAAAGACGCCTCTGCTGTCCGTAAAGTTTAACGCAGAAAAACCAACACTTAAAAACTCCTGTTTCAATTTGTCGGTATCTTCTTCCCTGACATTACATTGGTAAAATCCGTTGTTCAGTTTCCGGTAAGACTGCGTAATCAAATTGCTCTTTCCTGCCAGTTCTTCATACTTTTCTTCTTTTAACATGGATGGAATTACATGAATGTAATCGTAAATAAAATTCTTTTTCAGATTTCTTCCATACAATCCGGGAAGCCGGATAATCAAAGCATCTTCTTTATAACTTTGCACCCACTTTTCCAGTTCATAGCGATTTTTACCGTAGGGAAGAAGCCCTTGCGTCTTAATCTTCGTATCCTCATCTACGTCTACCGGATTCTGATAAACATCCACCGTTGAAATCAGAACAAGTTTTTTGGGCGCAATCTTTTCAATCTGTTGCATGGCTTCTTCTATTTTTAGCAGGTCCTTTTCGGGATCTTTGTTTGCCAAAAACTTTTCCGCCCGCAATCCTGCATAAATTAAGAGTTCCGGTTTTTTATCAAATGCCGCTTCCTTATTGGAAGTATTGATTTCCCAGGTGAATGGGCTCTCTGCTTCTTTTGCTGCTGCCGATATGTTGGAACCAACAAACCCGGTGTATCCGACAAGCATAGATGTCATGGTGTTCTCCTCTTCATAATAAATTTAGATAGGTAATTGCGAACTGTTTCCCACCGCAAAGTCCGGTATGAAAATCTCCGTTCGGGTACGCTTCCGCCCATAAAAAACGTAGCAGTACTATGGATTTTTCGGCGCGATGCTTGAAAAATCCAAGTGCTGACGTTTTTTA
>JAQXIR010000051.1 GCA_029007885.1 Lachnospiraceae bacterium
TGGAAGTGAAGTGCACATCGTTTACAGAAGAAGTGAAGAAGAACTTCCGGCACGTGTGGAAGAAGTACATCACGCAAAAGAAGAAGGCATTATTTTTGACCTTTTAACAAATCCGGTTGAAATTATGCAGGATGAAAACGGATGGGTAAACGGGATCAAGTGTATCAAAATGGAACTTGGTGAGCCGGATGCTTCGGGAAGAAGACGCCCTGTGGAAATTCCGGGTTCTGAATTTGTTATAGATGTTGATACGGTTATTATGTCATTGGGAACTTCTCCGAATCCATTGATTTCTTCTACAACAAAAGGACTGGAAACAAATAGTCATAAATGTATTATTGCTGAAGAAGAAACCGGTAAAACGACAAAGAATGCAGTTTATGCAGGCGGTGATGCCGTAACGGGAGCTGCAACGGTAATTCTTGCAATGGGAGCCGGAAAAGCAGCCGCAAAGGGAATTGATGAATTTTTATCGAAATAGACGGAGGATAGAAGTATGCCATGGTGTCCGAATTGTAAAAATGAATACAAAGAAGGCATAACAGTTTGTGCTGACTGCGGTACGACACTTGTAGAATCTTTAGATGAAGGGAAAAAACCGCTATATTTCGGAACAGAAGAAGCGCTTACAAATATGGCTGATTTTCTGGAGGCTAATCATATCAGACGTCCCGAGATTCGTTATGATGAAACAGAAGACTTGTATGAGCTTTATGTGGATGGAAAAGATTTGGAAGTATCTAAAAAAGCACTGTCTGTATATCTGCGTCAAGTTTCCGGATGTGAAGAAAAAGAAGAGATTAATGAAATAGCAGAAGATGATTGTAAGCCGGAAAAGGAAACAGGATGCTATGAAGATTTAGCAAAAAAGGCAGAAGACTACAGAACCGGCGCAAATACACTTTTGGGAGTCGGCGCATTAGGACTTGTGGCACTGATTTTTTTGAATGTGGGCATCATTCCAATTTCATTAACAGGTTACACAAAAGTATTGATTAATGTTGTAATGGGATTCTTATTTGCACTGTTTGTTGTATTGGGAATCCTTTCCAGAAAAACATACAAACAGTTAAAGAAACAGTCTGTACAGGAAAATGACCGGAAACAAGAACTGCAGGAATGGCTTGAAAAGCAGGTAAAAACCGAAACGTTTTTACAGGAAATGAACGACAGCAGCCTGACACAGGAGGAAGCTTACTTTAAAAGAACAGATCGTTTAAAGAGTATGCTAAAAGAATATGATGACACGCTTTCCGAAAATTTTATCGAATATGTGATTGAAGAATGTTATCCGCTCCTGTTTGAACAGTCATGAAAATTACAATCATAGCAGTAGGAAAAATTAAAGAAAAGTTTTATCGGGATGCCATTGCAGAATACGAGAAACGACTTTCAAGATATTGTAATTGCAGGATACTGGAAGTTTTGGACGAAAAAACACCGGATAAGGCAGGAGAAGGAGTTTCGAATGCCATTTTGAAAAAAGAGGGTGAGCGTATTCAAAATCTGATTCCTGAAAATTCTTATGTCATCGCCACGGCAATTGAAGGAAAGAAATATGATTCTTTAGAGTTTGCAAAGTTAATCGATCAAACTACAATCCGCGGTATCAACCATATTACATTTATTATTGGCGGTTCTTTAGGATTACTTGATAAGATAAAGCAGCGTGCTGATGAAATGATCAGTTTTTCCGATATGACATTTCCACATCAGTTGATGCGTGTGATTCTGACGGAACAGATTTATCGTGCATTTAAAATTAATGCAGGTGAACCTTATCATAAATAATATATTCTGTAACAGATGCATATATTGTTTTATGAAAAAGAAAAACAAAGAATCTATTTCCGATAAATTAAAACTTCCAAAAGACATTACGATGGGGTCCTGCATACTGACCGCAGTCGGAGATACGGAAATCTGGATAGAGAATTACAGAGGAATTATAGAATATACGGATGAGATGATTCATATACAGGGAAAGAATACACATATTATCATTGAAGGAAAAAGACTTGTGATTGACTATTACTCCAATGAAGATATGAAAATCTTAGGATGTATTCGGACAATCAGATATCAGTAGGAAGGTATATATGCTTAATTTCATTCGACTTTTGCAAGGGTATGTCTGCATTAGGATAAACGGGTATTCCCCGGAGCGTTTTCTGAATCTTTGCAGAATAAACGGAATTCTCTTATGGGATATTATTCCCTGTAATCATGATTATGTTTTAAAAATGAATCGGAAAGATTTTAAAAAGATTAAACCGTTTGCTAAAAAAACGGGTGTGAAGGCAGTTATTACAAAAAAATGTGGACTGCCTTTTTTTATGCATAAAAATAGAAAACGTAAACTGTTTTTCTTCGGAATTCCGTTCTGTATTGCATTTTTATATATTCTGACCGGATTTGTATGGTCTTTTGAATTTGTCGGCAATAGTCAGATTACAGATGATATGATCAGGTGTTTTCTGAAAGATGAGCAGATTAAAACAGGTACCGAAATAAAAAAAATTAAGATTGAGGAACTGGAGCGAGAAATCAGAGAAAATTTTGATTGTATAACGTGGACATCTGTAAAAATAAAAGGCACATGTCTTGTTATTGAGATAAAAGAAAATGATTTGCCTGAAATTGAAAAAGCAACCGGAAAAAGCAATGGAATGAATATTACCGCAATATCTGACGGAACGATAGTAAATATGATTACAAGACGTGGAATTCCTCAAAAAAAGCAGGGGGAAACCGTAAAAAAAGGAGAAGTCTTGGTAGAGGGATGCGTACCGATTTTTGACAATGACGGAAATATTATTTCGTTTGATTATTGCGAGGCAGATGCAGATATCTATTTACAAATGTACTATCCGATTCATAAGAGCATCAGCCGTTATTATCAATATAAAAACTATACAGGAAGAAGTGTGAAAAAGAGATATTTAAAAGCAGGAAATCATTATTTAGCTTTTAATATAAAGAAAATAACATATCCTAAATATGATATAATTGAGGAAGAAAAACAAATCAGTATTTTGGGGAAATTAGAACTTCCCTTTTGGGCAGGCAAAAAAACATATCGGGAATACGTTGAAATCGATGCAATGTATTCGGATGATGCAGCCATTTCCCTTCTTAAGGAATTCTTAAATAATAGCATAGAAGAATTAAATGAAAAAGGGGTACAAATTATAGAAAATAATGTTAAAATAGATAAGAATAGCGAAAGTATTGAATTGAATGGAAACTTTCTTATTCGAATCAGAAATGAACAAAAACAACCCACACAGCAAAAAGAACTCCCTCATAGGGAAGATGGAGACAGTTAAGGAAGTAAATGAGTGATTTTATAGAAGAAAAACTGGAATTGTCGATGGAGCATTGCAAGAATGTTTTTGGACAGTTTGATATTCATATCAAAAAAATTGAAAAAATGTTTCAGGTAGACATTGTTAACCGTGATGAAATGATTGCCATTAAGGGAAAAGAGCAAAATGTAAAAAAGGCAAAAACAATTCTTGCAACATTAAAGGAATTATCGGAAAGAGGAAACATAATTTTGGAGCAGAACGTAGATTATGCCATTGCTATGAGCATGGAGGAAAAAGAAGACACATTACTTACAATTGATAAAGATATGATTTGCCATACGGTTTCCGGGAAACCGGTAAAGCCGAAAACGCTCGGACAAAAGAATTATGTAGATGCAATCCGCAATCATATGATTGTATTTGGTATGGGACCGGCAGGTACCGGAAAGACATATCTTGCAATTGCAATGGCGGTAACAGCCTTTAAGAACAACGAAGTAGAGCGTATTATTTTAACAAGACCGGCAATCGAAGCAGGAGAAAAACTCGGATTTTTACCGGGAGATTTACAAAGCAAAATTGATCCGTATTTGCGCCCGCTATATGATGCACTTTATCAGATTATGGGTGCTGACAGTTTTGTGAAAAATATGGAGAAGGGCTTGATAGAAGTGGCTCCTTTGGCCTATATGAGAGGAAGAACGCTTGACAATGCATTTATTATACTGGATGAGGCACAGAACACAACGCCGGCACAGATGAAAATGTTTTTGACAAGAATCGGATTCGGTTCAAAAGTAATTGTTACCGGAGACGCTTCTCAAAAGGATTTACCGGCAGGAACAAAATCAGGCTTGGATGTGGCCTGCAGGGTTTTAAACAAAATCGAAGAGATTGCTTTCTGCAAACTCACCAGTAAGGATGTCGTACGTCATCCGCTTGTTCAACAGATTGTAAAAGCATATGAAAACTATGAGGCAAAAGAATCGCAACGGAGAAAAACAAGATGATTGTGTATGTAAGCAATGAAAGTACCATCACGTTTGAATTTGACATCTATCAAACTGCAGAGAAAGTAATCGCTAAAGTACTGGAAGAGGAAAAATGTCCTTATCAGGTGGAAGTAAATATTCTCCTAACCGATAAAAAGGGCATACAAAAATACAATCAGGAAATGAGAGGAATTGATAAAGTGACGGATGTACTGTCATTTCCGGGGCTTTATTTTGAAGAACCGTCTTTGTTTCAAATTTCCCCGCAGGAAATGGCTGATTATGTAAACCCAGAGAGCGGCAACATTGTATTAGGAGATATTGTTATCTGCGCAGATAAAGTATTGGAACAAGCAAATGAGTATGGACACAGCAGATTAAGAGAATTTGCATTCCTAATTGCACACAGTATGTATCATTTATGTGGATATGATCATATGACTCCACAGGAAGCTGTTGTTATGGAAGAAAAGCAGGAAAAAATATTGCAATTGCTTCAAATTACACGTGATTTGGAATCCTAAAGAAAGGCAAAATACGAATGAAAAACCGAATTTCTTTGAATTGCTTGATGAAAATGGCAAACATCTGCTTTTTATTAATATTGGAGAACCTTGTATTGGATTGTGGGGCAGGTTATCTTGCAGTCGGGATTATTTTTTATGCATTCTTTTATACGATTCTGATGGGCAGTATGCAGAGTAGTGTTGCAAAAATGGTCAGTATCCGGAATCATAAAGGACTGTACAACAATTCCAGAAAAATCCTGAAAAACAGTATCCTTTATGTACTCATTACAGGAACGGTTTTTATCGTTTTGACATTCTTGCTTTCAGAAAAATTCTGCCTTCTTTTCTTTGGAACTTCAAACCCGACACCTGTTATACAATCATTTTCTTTCTTGGTATTATTAAACGGTTTGACTGATGTATTGACTGGATTTCAAATGGGATCCGGGAATGGAATTTTAGTTAATATTTCTCATTTATGCAGAATCATTTTGCCTTTGGGTGGTGGACTTTTTCTGGTTAATGCTTTGTATCATTATGGTTTAAAAGTTGCCGGGTTGTTACAAAACGGACAATTCGCAAATCTTTACGGAGCAATCGGTGGCGTTTTGATTCAAATATTAACCTCCTTTTTGGTATTGATTATTTGTCTGATATGGTTTAAAAAATCAGAGAAAAATTCGGAAGAAAGAAATGGATATGGAAGTCTTAGGGGAATCGACGCTGACAGAAGGCTTTTTAAAAATTTCATAGCCTTGTCCTTTAAGACATTGGAAAATAGCATTATTCCTGTGATGATGACTTTTCTGATTTCTATAATGTACATGCACCTTGCAACAAAATATGGAGTACATGTTAATGAAATTTTTAGAAATCTTGGAATATTCTTTGTAAAATTCGGACTTGTTTGTGTGTTAATTTATACAGTCTTTAAAGAGTATGTCATTCGGGAAAAGTATAAACTGCATACAGATTTCAAAAAAGAGGAGATGAAAGGATTTCTGACACGAAGCCAGTACCTGATAAAGAATACCTTCTTTATGCTGCTTCCGGCCGCATGTATTTTGATATTTCTTGCAGACCCGTTTGTAAAAGTATTTTTTAGCGATGAGATCAAGATTACTGTAAAAATGTTTAGAATCGGCGGCATTCTACTACTTCTGGGAGGTTTGACATATACCCTTAAGACAATTTTAATTTCTATGCAGAAGAATATGACGGTATTTATCATAAATGCGGGAAGTATGCTTGTACAGATTGTATTTTTATGGATTGTATTATCAAAGAGCAAAGGCAATAGCATGTTTCTTCTGTATTCTCTATTTGTATATTTCGGTATCTGTTTACTGGGATATGCAATACTTATTTATAAAATGATTCGTCCGAATTTGGTTGATATTTTAATAAAAGTGGGAAAAGTAACGGTTGCAGTGTCTGTTATGGCAGTTGTAGAAGTGATTTTGGATACTTTTATCATGATGAATGTGTTTTTGATGTTTCTTGCCATTGTATTATGTTATCTTGTATTCTACCTTGTTCTTTTTGCGATAAGAGGAATCAGTAAAAAGGATGAGCAATCTTTGAAACGGACAATAAATTATATTCCGGTTCATTTTATTGCAGATAAATTACGATTGTGGTAGGGAATATTTTCCTCTAAAAATGCTGATACTATTCAAAAAGGAGTTAGCCTATGAAATTTTTGAAGAGTATCAGTTTGTTTTGTGTCATACTTATATGTGGAATTTTAATAGGAATTTATGCAACCAACAACCTAAATAGTCATGAAAGTAAAGAAGAGAACTTAGAGGAAGAGGCAAAAATAAAATTGACACAGGAAGAAACGCTTCCCGTAAATACTACGAAACAAATTACAACGTGTGACACGGTGTATCTTGTACGTTCCTGTGAAAACGGGAAAGAGCCGATTCTTAAACAGGAGGCCATACCGTTTTATTTTATGGGACTGAATAAGGAGGAATTGATTGATGCGGTGGCTGATTACGAAAAATCACCATCCTTTACTGATCTTGAAAAAGGATTTGTTTCCATGCAATTGATATCATTTCATCCTGATAAAATTACAGTAGAAAAGCAGTATGAAGTACAGGAAAAGGAAACCGTGTATTATTTGAAACTGGAAAACAATGAGATTGTTGCATATAGGTCAGATGATGAAAATGTGTTTATGACAACTGATCTTGTAATGGACGAGCTTCCGGATGATGTGCAGCAGGATATTATTCAAATTAAATGTTTTAATAATCTGGAAGCATTATATGATTTTTTAGAATCGTATACAAGTTAAAACAAAAAGAAAGGAACTCTATGAAAAAGATTCTGATTATCGGTGGTGGGGCATCCGGTGTAATGGCAGCAATTACAGCAGCCAAAAACGGTGCAGACGTTACTATCTATGAAAGAAATGACAGAATATTAAAGAAAATTCTCGTGACAGGAAACGGTAAGTGTAATCTTTCTAATCGGAATTTGACATTGTCTGCTTATCATGTAAAAGATCAGGAAAAACTAAGAAGATGTTTTGAAAGATTTAATACGGAAGATACGATACTTTTTTTCAAGAGTTGCGGACTTCTGCTGAAGGACAAAAATGGTTATCTGTATCCGGCATGCGAACAGGCGTCCGTTGTTTCGGATATTCTGCGGCTTTCTTTGGAACAAATGAAAGTCCGTGTGATAACACAGGTTTTTGATATCAAAGTTTCTAAGCTGAAAGACAAAGAAGGATTTATCGTTACTTCCACTATGGGAAAGGATTGCTTTGATGCTGTTATTTTTGCATGCGGGAGTTTTGCCGGAATTCATGCAAAAGAAAAAGAATCAAAGGATAAAAAGTATCATGCCGGTTATGACTTTATTAAAAAATTCGGTCATACTCTGATACCGGTAAGACCTTCTCTGGTACAAATACGATGCAAAGAACCCTTTTTCCCTGCGATAGCAGGAGTCCGTTGCGATGCGGCACTCTCTCTTATGGAAGAGAAAGAATGTCTTATGACTGAGAGGGGAGAACTACAGTTGACGGATTACGGAATTTCCGGAATACCGGTATTTCAGTTTTCCGGTATTGCAGCACAAAAACTGGAGGAAGGAAAAAAACTATCGGTAATGATTGATTTTTTGCCGGATTATTTAGAAGATGAATGGGAGGATTTTATTAATACTCGCCTACTCATAAAACAAGGCGAGACATTTGAGTCTTTCTTTCTTGGAATCCTACATAAAAAGATTACGGCAATGCTTTTGAAAATAAATGGTGTGAAACCACAAGATGTTATCACAGAAAACCAAAAGGAAAATGTGCTTAAAATCGCATCTTTTATGAAACGGTTTAAAGTTACGCCGTATGCTGTAAATTCTTTTGAACATGCGCAAGTATGTTCGGGAGGTGTCGATTTTAGAGAATTAGATGATAATTTGCAGTCAACTTTTTCAAAAAATGTTTATTTTTGTGGTGAAATAGTAGATGTTGACGGAAAATGCGGCGGATATAATTTGCAGTGGGCATGGACATCAGGGTATCTTGCAGGCAATCATGCATCCGGAAAGTGTGAATAATTCATGATTCGAATACAACAATTGAAACTTTCCATTACGGAAGGCGAAGAAAATTTAAAAAAGAAATTAGCTAAAAAATTGCGAATCGGGATTGAAGAAATCGGGGAACCGATAATTGTAAAAAAGTCGATTGATGCAAGAAAGAAACCGGAACTATATATTGTATATACGGTTGATGTTAATATTAAGAATGAAGAAAAAATCTTAAAAAGATGCCGCGATAGAGACGTTTTTTCTGTAAGGCCTGTTTCTTATCAATTCCCTTATTCCGCACCGGAAAATTGCGATGATTCCCCGGTTATTATCGGAATGGGGCCGGCAGGGCTTTTCTGCGGATATATGCTTGCCAAACATGGATTCAAACCAATCCTGTTTGAACGCGGGAAACCGGTAGAAGAGCGTACAAAAGATGTGGAAAAATTCTGGAAAGAAGGAAAATTATGTCTATCTTCCAATGTTCAATTCGGAGAAGGCGGGGCCGGTACTTTTTCAGATGGTAAATTAAATACACTTATTAAAGACAAAACAGGAAAAAACAAAGAAGTACTGAAAATTTTTGTGGAAAACGGAGCTCCGGAGCAGATATTGTATGACAGCAAGCCACATATTGGAACCGATATTCTTGTAAAAACCGTTCAAAATATGAGAACCCGTATGTTACAATGGGGTTCCAAAATTCACTATGAAAGTTGTGTAACGGATTTTATTATAGAAGACGGTAAAGTAATAGGGTTAACCATCAATGATAAGGAACAGATTAAGACTAATACTGTTATATTGGCGATTGGACACAGCGCTCGTGATACATTTGAAACGCTATATAAAAGAAAGGTTCCCATGGAACCAAAAGCTTTTGCCGTATGATTTCGGTTACTACATCCACAGTAGATGATAGACGAAGAACAATATGGAAGGGATGCAGGAAATCAATTACCTGTTGCTTCCTATAAATTATCTGCAAAGTCAACAAACGGAAGAGGCGTTTATTC
>JAQXIR010000052.1 GCA_029007885.1 Lachnospiraceae bacterium
AAGGGATAGATCAGGCTGCCTCCGTACATCAGGTTGAAGGGCAACTCAGATAAAATCGCCCAAAAGAGCAGCCGTCCCAGATACTTTTTCAAATTGCGGGTGTGGAAATAGCCCTCCACCAGCATAAAGGCAAAGATGGGATAAGCAAGCCTGCCTACCCAGGTGAGCCAGTCGTATTGGGAAAAAACAGTCGCCCAAAGATGGTCGCACAGCATAAGAAGTATGGCGATGATATGAAGTGTAAAGGAACTGATACCCCGAAAAGTTCCATTTTTTTGTTGAGATGATTGGCTTTGGTGAAATATACGAATTAACTTCATGACAGAGATTTTCTCCTTGAACTTTTTGTATTCATCCTATTCCGGTGAAAAGTTTCCTCTCCAAACCGGAAGTTGTTGTGTTCTGCTAAAAAATATAAAGATTGCTTATAAACCACATACAAGTCCCGGACTAAGTGATATTCTCTTTATCTATACTCGCTTTTATTCACAAGATAAATTCCACAAGCTACCATAAGTCATTTTTATTTTCTAATTCAAATAAGATTTTTCCTCCCAAATCAGCTGAAGCTATTTGAAATTCCTGAATATTTCTTCCATTCTTTTGTTCTCGTCTCCAAATTCTTACTTCCTTGGCTCGAGAAAACCCAATTTGTCACTTCAAGAACTTCCTATTTTCCTCTTTCTATCAATTGGTCGTTATCTTCGTATTCCACTGTCCGTAAATGTTCTTTTTAACGCTCTCTCTGTTGGAAAGATTGAACCTATTAATACAATAACCTGAACAGTAACTAAGATTCCTCCAACAATTCCAATCATATTGTCCGTTGAACCATAAAGCGGAATGTGTATTATAATCGATGGCACTAACATTATCCAGCCTATTTTCCACCATAATCTTCCACTGTAATCATGTGCGAATTTCCATGTGTCCGCACTTTTCATGGAACGAGTCGTACGATAACCAATCAGTCCATTGATTTCTTTCGGCGGGTGTTTCCACATCATTCGCCCTGCAATAATCATCATAATAGGTATCACTACATCACAAAACAGCATAAACCACCAAAACCACATATATAAACCTCCTATGATTCTTTAAGTATATCATGCTTTATAATGGCAAGAAAAGAAAAATCCCACTTGCTCCGTGCGCAAACGCACGTTGTAAACAAAAAAGTCGGTTCCATTGGAAACCCAACGTGCGCAAACGCACGAAAAGAAAATCCCACTTGCTCCGTGCGCAAACGCACGTTGTAAGCAAAAAAGTCGGTTCCATTGGAAACCGACTTTTTTACAACGTGCGTTAGAGGATTCGAACCCCCGACCTTTTGGTCCGTAGCCAAACGCTCTATCCAGCTGAGCTAAACGCACATATATAATATTATCTTACGACAACGGTATTATAGTACACACAATTTTTCAAAATGTCAAGATACTTTTCCACTTTTATGTAATATCTTTTGTCAATCGTTTTGGAATAATATTTCTTGACACTGCTATGCTAATCTACTAGAATGGGTCTAGTTTTTAGTACAGTATAATAATAAAGAAGAAAGACGGGTTAAAATGAAAAAAGGCGAAAAAGCAATTAATATCGTGATGATGTTTATACTGCCGATTATCATCTTTTATTTATTTGAATTCTTTTTGAGAAATCCTTTCGAAAAGATGAAATTTCCGATTCAGTTTTTGAATATTTTATTTTTTGAAATATTGTTTTTCCTGTTGTTAGCTATATTTGGTAAGGTTAGGACTGCCGTTAGAATTGAAGCAATTTTAGCAATCATTGTCGGACTGGTGAACTATTTTGTAATTCAATTCCGCTCCGCGCCTGTTATGCCGTGGGATCTTTTCAGTATTTCTACCGCGGCAAGTGTTGCAAACAATTACCAATACCGTTTAAACAGTCGTGCTGTCATCGTACTTCTTCTGCTACTGATGATTGCCATATTCTGTCAGAAATTAAAGTTGAAAATCACAGCAAAGTTACCGATACGGATTGGCTGCATTGCCGCGGCGCTTTTATGTCTGTTCGGATATACAAAATATGTACAGCGAGAGCAAACCGTTAAGACTTACAAATTATATGATAAACTGTTTACACCGACCACTATGACTTATCGTGACGGAACAGTTGTTGCCTTCATAATGGAACTTAAATATATGCATGTGGAAAAACCTGCCGGATACCATGCCGACCGGGCACTTGCTCTGCTAAACTCTTATGATAAGACCAATGAGACCACCGGTACTGCAACTGTTTTGGGAAACGGAACATTACCCAATATCATTGTCATTATGAATGAAGCATTTTCTGACCTTTCTGTACTTGGTGACTATGAAACAAACATGGATGAAATTCCTTATATGAGAAGTCTGATGGCAGATGCGGAAAATACGATTTCCGGCTATCTTGACGTTTCCGTACTCGGAGGCAATACCGCCAACACGGAATTTGAATTTTTAACCGGTGATACGATGGCATTTCTGCCGCAGGGAAGTATTCCCTATCAGCAATATGTAAGGACAGAAACCGATTCCCTCGCCTCATGCTTAAAATCCTTTGGCTATCAGACACTGGCTATGCACCCCTATCGTGCAAAAGGTTGGGACCGTGACAAAGTCTATACACGTTTTGGGTTTGACCATTTTTATACCAAGAATGATTTTAAAAATCCTCAGATTATTCGTGAATATATCAGCGACCAGTCGGATGTGGATAAGATTAAGGAACTGTATGAAACAAAAGAAGACGGCACTCCGCTTTTCCTTTTCAATGTAACGATGCAGAATCATTCCTCCTATACAGAAGAGTATGATAATTTTATACCGGATATCCATGTGACGGGCACTGATTCCTATGCCCTTAATAACTATCTTTCCCTGTTAAAAAAGTCAGACGAATCGCTTGCAGATATTATTTCTTATTTCGATGAACAGGAAGAACCAACCATCATTGTGTTTTTTGGAGACCATCAACCGACTAATTCCGTTGTGTCACCGATTTATAAACTAAATGGTAAGAGTGTTTCTTCCTTGTCAGAGGAAGAGTTACGAAACCGGTATAAGGTTCCGTTTATCATTCATGCTAACTATGATATTGCAGAAGAATCGGGACTTACGATGAGTGCGAATTATCTTGGTACAAAGGTTCTGAAAACTGCCGGTATTCCGCTAAATGCATACCAAAACTAT
>JAQXIR010000053.1 GCA_029007885.1 Lachnospiraceae bacterium
TGAATGTGTTGCACTTGGTGCTTCCGTACAGGGTGGTAAGCTGGCAGGAGATGCAGGCGCAGGCGATATCCTTCTTCTGGATGTTACACCACTGTCACTGTCTATCGAGACAATGGGCGGCGTTGCGACAAGATTAATCGAAAGAAATACAACGATTCCAACAAAGAAGAGCCAGATTTTCTCAACGGCGGCAGATAATCAGACAGCTGTAGATATCAATGTTGTACAGGGTGAAAGACAGTTTGCGAAAGATAACAAATCTCTCGGACAGTTCCGTCTGGACGGAATCCCGCCTGCAATGCGTGGAGTACCGCAGATTGAAGTAACATTTGATATTGATGCCAATGGTATTGTAAATGTATCTGCTAAAGATCTGGGAACAGGAAAAGAACAGCATATTACCATTACAGCAGGTTCTTCCATGTCAGATGAAGAAATCGATAAGGCAGTAAAAGAAGCAGCAGAATATGAAGCTCAGGATAAAGCAAGAAAAGAAGCAATTGATGCAAGAAACGAAGCAGATTCCTTCGTCTTCCAGACAGAAAAAGCATTAAATGAGGCAGGGGATAAGATTGATGCATCACAGAAGGCATCGGTTGAAGCAGACCTTCAGGCATTAAAGGATATTCTTGAAAAGACAAAAGATACAGAAATGACACCTGAACAGGTTTCCGAAATGAAAGCAGCACAGGAAAAACTGATGAGTGGTGCACAGGCATTATTTGCAAAGATGTATGAACAGGCACAGGCAGCCGGAGCAGCAGGTGCAGGACCGGATATGAGCAATATGGGTGGAGCAGCAGACCAGGCCGGTGACAATAATACAGCAAATGATGATGATATTATTGACGGAGACTTCAGAGAAGTATAAAATCAGTATGGCATACAGGGGGCATTGCGGTGTCCCCTTGTGCCATGTTTATGAATAAGATGGAGGATACGTATGGCAGAGCAAAAGAGAGACTATTATGAAGTCTTAGGCGTAGATAAAAATGCGGATGAGGCTGCAATTAAAAAGGCATACAGAGTGCTTGCCAAAAAATACCATCCGGATATGAATCCGGGAGATGCAGAAGCTGAGAAAAAGTTTAAAGAAGCTTCGGAAGCATATGCGGTACTGAGTGATCCGGAAAAGAGAAAACAGTACGATCAGTTCGGTCATGCGGCGTTTGACGGCAGTGCCGGAGGCGGATTCGGCGGATTTGATTTTAACAGCGCAGACTTTAGTGATATTTTTGGAGACATTTTCGGTGACTTCTTTGGCGGCGGCAGAAGAGGCGGCAGAGAAAGCAATGGTCCGATGAAAGGCGGCAATCTTCGCACAAGCGTAAGAATAACGTTTGAAGAAGCTGTCTTTGGTACGGAAAAAGAGATTGAACTGACTGTAAAAGAAGAATGTAAAACATGTCATGGCAGCGGAGCAAAACCCGGAACAACGCCACAGACTTGTACAAAATGCGGCGGAAAGGGTCAGGTTGTATTTACCCAGCAGTCATTCTTCGGAACTGTCAGAAATGTACAGACATGTCCGGAATGTCAGGGAAAAGGAAAAGTTATCAAAGAAAAATGTCAGGATTGTCGTGGTACGGGATTTGTGCCGATGAAAAAACGATTCGCTGTAAGCATCCCGGCAGGTATTGACAACGGACAGTGCAAGAGACTGAGCGGTCAGGGAGAACCGGGCATCAACGGAGGACCGAGAGGCGATATTCTGGTAGAAGTGATTGTAGGACGCCATCCGATTTTCCAGCGTCAGGAGACAAATATTTTTTCAACCGTTCCGGTTTCCTTTGCGGTTGCGGCACTCGGTGGAGAAGTGGTCATTGATACGGTCGACGGAAAGGTTATTTATGATGTAAAACCGGGAACACAGACCGATACAAGAGTACGGCTGAAAGGAAAAGGTGTTCCTTCCCTGCGTAACAAAGATGTTCGCGGTGACCATTACGTGACACTGGTAGTGCAGGTGCCGGATAAGTTATCCCATGAAGCGAAAGAACTCTTAAAGAAATTTGACGCGGAGACAGGGGATACTTTAAATGCGGCAAAACGTGTTTCTAAGGGTGAAAGCACGGAACAGGAACCGAAGAAAAAGAGAAAATTGTTTTAAATAAAAATGTGATACAGGAAATGCATGTTACGTTACGGGAATGCATTTCCTGTTTTTTGTCTGGGAATTTGTAAGATTGCCAGCATTGTCCTATTTGCTAATTGTGGTTTTTATGATAAAATGATTTTTGCAGAGTGTGATAAAAGCGTGTGATGGGAAGGCACGATATGAATACGATTGTTTCAAGAATTACACATACAACGGAAGATGAGGAAATAATCAAAATTGCCGGGGAGATTATTAAGAAAGGCGGTCTGGTGGCATTTCCGACAGAAACCGTATACGGATTGGGCGGAGATGCATTAAATCCCGATTCTTCCCGTAAAATATATGCAGCAAAAGGAAGACCAAGTGATAATCCGCTGATTGTGCATATTTGCAAACTGGAGGATATTAACAGAATTGTATCCGACTTTCCGGATAAAGCGAAAAGACTGGCAGATGAATTCTGGCCGGGACCGCTTACCATGGTACTTCCCAAGTCAAATACTGTACCAAAAGAAACAACAGGAGGACTTGATACAGTGGCTGTCAGAATGCCGGTTGATCCGATTGCGCTTTCTTTTATCGAAGCAGCGGGCGGCTATGTGGCGGCTCCGAGTGCCAACCTTTCGGGGAAACCAAGCCCGACCAGTTCTCGTTATGTGGAAGAAGACATGAACGGCAGAATCGATATGATTATTGACGGCGGAGATGTGGAAATCGGACTGGAATCCACGATTGTGGATATGACGGGAGAAACACCGGTACTATTAAGACCGGGAAGAATTACCTTGGAAATGTTACAGGAAGTTTTGGGGAAAGTTGATGCGGATAAGACAATTCTTGCAGGTAATGCGGCGGGCAGACCCAAAGCTCCCGGAATGAAATATAAACACTATGCACCCAAAGGCGAACTGACGATTGTGTCGGGAGAACGGGAAGCAGTGGTGGAACGTATGAATGAACTGGCAAAGCAGGGAATGCTAAAAGGTGAAAAAGTCGGTATTATCGGTACGGAAGAAAATATTCCGTTTTACTGCGGTGACAGCATTAAGAGTGTCGGAAAACGTGATGACGAGGTTTCGATTGCAAAACGGCTGTATCGCATTTTGCGGGAATTTGATGATGAAAATGTAACGCTGATTTACTCAGAGGCATTTTCTACAGGCGGAATGGGACAGGCAATCATGAACCGACTGCTAAAGGCAGCGGGACATCAGGTGCTGCATGTATAAAGATAACCAGAAAAAGGAGGATTGTGATGATTGCAATCGGAAGTGATCATGGCGGATATGATTTGAAAATGTCCGTAATCAGACATCTTGAAGAACAGGGGATTCCCTATAAGGATTTTGGATGCTATTCGAAGGACTCCTGCGACTATCCGGTATTCGGAAAAGCAGCAGCGCAGGCAGTTGCAGACGGAGAATGTGAGAAAGGAATTGTGATTTGTACGACGGGAATCGGAATTTCCATTTCTGCCAATAAGATTAGGGGAGTACGCTGTGCACTCTGCTCGGAACCGTTATCCGCAAAGATGACAAGACTTCACAACGATGCCAATATGTTGGCTTTGGGAGCGGGTATGGTTGGCCCTAATATGGCAAATGAAATTGTAGATGTTTTCCTGTCTACCGATTTTTCAAATGAAGAACGTCACAGCAGAAGAATTGCACAGATTGAAGACTAAAAAGCGCCCGTAAGCGCTAAAAATAAACAAAAAGAGAAAGGAGCCGGGTTATGGCAAAAGTAGTTATCATGGATCATCCGCTGATCCAACACAAAATAGGATATATCAGAAGAGAAACAACAGGAACAAAGGACTTTAGACAGACAATTAAAGAGATTGCAACATTAATTTGCTATGAAGCAACGAGAGATTTACAACTGGTGGATGTAAAAATTACAACACCGATTTGTGAGACAACCGTGAAGGAATTAAAAGGAAAGAAAATGGCGATTGTTCCGATTTTAAGAGCGGGACTTGGCATGGTAGACGGTATGCTTACACTGATTCCGGCTGCAAAAGTAGGACATATCGGACTTTATCGTGATCCGGAAACTTTAAATCCGGTTGAATATTACTGCAAACTCCCGGCAGACTGTGCGGAAAGGGAAGTGTTTGTAGTGGACCCTATGCTTGCAACAGGCGGTTCTTCCGTAGCGGCCATCCAGATGTTAAAAGATAAAGGATGCAAGAAGATTCACTTTATGTGTATCATTGCAGCACCGGAAGGAATTAAGAAAATGCAGGAAGCACATCCGGATGTTGACATGTATGTGGGAGCTCTTGATGAGAAATTAAACGATCATGGCTACATTGTTCCGGGACTTGGAGATGCCGGCGACAGAATTTTCGGAACAAAATAACGATCCGGAAACAGTTTGATAGAATTTTGGGGGAAACAAATTGAAACGACAGGATTATATATCGTGGGATGAATATTTTATGGGAGTTTCAAAATTATCGGGGATGCGTTCGAAAGACCCGAATACACAGGTCGGAGCATGTATCGTCAGTGAGGATAATAAAATCCTCTCTATGGGATACAACGGATTTCCAATCGGTTGTTCCGACGAAGAATTCCCGTGGGACAGGGAAGGCGATACCATTCATTCCAAATATGCTTATGTAACCCATAGCGAATTGAATGCGATTTTGAATTACAGGGGCGGAAGTTTATATGGGGCAAAATTGTATGTGTCCCTGTTTCCGTGCAATGAATGTGCCAAAGCAATTATACAAAGCGGTATTAAAACAGTTATTTATGATAGCGATAAATATGATGGGACACCGGCCAATATTGCATCGAAACGGATGTTTGATGCGGCAGGTGTCACATACCGTAAGTATGAAGCAAGTGGGAGAAATATTACCATAGCACTATAAAAAGTGGGAGAGAATTTTATGAAACGGAAAGGAAGGCATCGCATTGTTGCCGCTGTTGTCGTATCTGCACTGTATGTGTCGGCTCTGCCGGTTACAGACGCGTATGCCGCTACCACAAGGGAGCAGCTGGAGCAGGCACAGCAACAGCATGAAGAAACCAAATCCAAAATTGATGAAACAAAAGAAAATATTGATTCCATGCAGGATGTAAAATCTACGCTTGAAGAAAAACTGGAAGGATTAAATGCGGATCTTTCGCGTGTCAGTGAAAATCTTGCCGAACTGGAAAAGCAGATAGAACAGACAAATGAAGAGATTGAGCAGACCCAGAGTGATTTGGAAGAAGCGAAGAAAACGGAAAAGCAGCAGTATGAAAATATGAAGAAGCGAATCCAGTTCATGTATGAGAAAAAGGACACCATGTATCTGGAGATCTTGCTTTCTGCAGGAAGTTTCAGCGATTTTATCAACAAAAACAGTTACATTGAGAAACTGTCGGAATATGACAGTGATATGTTTGAAAAATATCAGGAAACAAGAAAGACAATAGAAGAAAAAGAAGCCGAACTGGAAGCGGAAAAAAAGGAATTGGATGAACTGAAAGAGCAGGCGGTTGCAGAGCAGAAGAAGGTAGCCGGTTATGTGAATTCGACAAGTTCAAGCATCTCAAAATACACAGACCAGATTGCGGATGCCGAAGCGCAGGCACAGGCTTATGAAGAACAGGCAAAGAAAGAAGAAGAAAACATTGCATATCTGAAAAAGAAACTTGCCGAAGAAATCGCAATGTCAAAACTGGCGGCACAATCGAGCTGGAGAGATATTTCCGATGTAAATTTTGAAGAGGGAGACCGTTATCTTTTGGCAAATCTGATTTATTGCGAAGCGGGTGGTGAACCGTATGCGGGACAACTGGCAGTCGGTGCCGTCGTAATTAACAGAGTACTCAGTTCTGTGTACCCCGATACGGTTGTCGGTGTCATCTATCAGAATAAGCAGTTTTCACCGGTGGCGAGTGGACGACTCGCACTTGCCCTCGCGGAGGGAAAAGCAACCGCTGCCTGCTATAAAGCGGCAGATGAAGCAATGGCAGGGCAGACAAACGTTGGCAACTGTGTATATTTCAGAACTCCGATTGACGGATTAACCGGAATACAGATCGGAGGACATATTTTCTATTAAAACAAACGAAAGAGATCAACTGTAGGATAAACAGTGATCTCTTTTCTTATTAAAACTATTTTATATCGGAGATGATTTCCATAAATTTCTGTGTGAATTCCAAAAATCGGCCGGTTTCTATAATGTTCAGAAGATTACCCAGCAACTTTACGGAGTGGAAAAAATCTTCGGAAGACAGAAGTCCTTTTTCTTTTGCCTCACATAATTCATCAAGATCGAGTACTTTTACGGAGGAATCGGGCATAATAATAACATCAGCCAAAAGATCCGTGATGAGAATGGTGTTTTCCGGTTCATTGACAGAAAAGGATACAATGTCGCAATACCAGTATACGAAAGAATGATCTTCACGATAAAAACGACTGATTTTAAACCCTTCTTTCAGATAATAGCAGGAATAGCCATGATGAAAGTCCTGTCGTGGTTTAAGGGTGTTCCACTTAGTGATCATCATTGTTTCATCTGCGTAAAGAATCACATCATCTTTTAAAGCCACACATTCATCCGGGATTAAACGCTTCCGGTATAGAGTCGGTTTGTTCATAGACACCTCCTGTTTACAAAATACTACACAATCGGCGCATAGAAGTCAATCGGAAAATCCCTAAAAAACTTTACAGCAACAGGAAAAAAAGGTATAATAACTAGCATATCGGCAGGAGATTTTTGACTGATTATAAGATGAATATTTGACCGGATAGAAAGGGAGCCGCATGTGAGATTTAACAAAGACGTTTATCGGATACTTACACTGTTTACACAGTTTACCATTAACATGCTCGTTCCTATTTTTTTATGTTCATTTGTCGGATGGTTTATCGATGACAAAGCCGGTACATCCTGTTTTTTTGTAATATTCTTTTTTATCGGTGCGCTTGCAGGATTTCGGAATGTATATATTCTGGCACGAAAGATCTATATGAACAATGATAAAGGGGAAGAATATGACAGGAACCAAAAAAAGAATTAGAGAAACGCTGTTGGAACTTCTGATAGGAATCGTATTTTACGGTGTATTATGCGAACTTATCGGAGTATGGTTTGTGAAAGATGCATTGCGCTACAGTGCCGGCTTGTGGATAGGAATTTTGTTGGCATGCTTTTCGGGTATTCACATGGATTGGTCGCTGAATCGTAACTTTGACAGAAACGGAGCAGACGAGAGAGCAGTGCAGGCCTATGCAATCCGCAGCAATTTGATTCGTTATGCGATAATACTGATTGCATTTCTGGTTGTATGTCTGACGGATTTTATATATCCGTTAGCTGCTTTTTTAGGAATCATGGGATTGAAAGCAGGAGCTTATTTACAGCCTCTTACACATAAACTGTTGAATCGAAAGAAGCAAAGGAGGTGAAAGTATGGAACAGGGGATTTTGTTATCTGCAGAAAATGAAATAGACTTCATGGTGCATGGTATTTTCCCATATCAGTTTTTTGGACATACTGTCTGGATAACAACAACACATGTATGCGTCCTGATTGTCTTTTTATTGATTTTGGGGTTTGCTCTTGCCGCAAACAGGGCAATGAAACATGCCACAGAAGTACCGACGGGATTTCAGAATGTGGTAGAACTGATTGTAGAAAAACTGGATGGAATGGTAGATTCTACAATGGGAAAGAACGCAGCACCTTTCCGTAACTATATCGGCACCGTTTTTATCTTTATTCTGATCAGTAATATTTCCGGTCTGTTCGGATTGCGTGCACCGACAGCTGATTACGGAACTACGCTTCCGTTAGGCCTGCTGACATTTACCATTATTCATTTTAACAAATTTAAATATCAGAAGGTATCGGGAGTTGTTAAGGGACTGTGTTCGCCATGGGTATTCTGGGCACCGATTAATATTATCGGTGATGTAGCCGTACCAATTTCCCTTTCTCTTCGTTTGTTTGCAAACGTTCTTTCCGGAACGGTCATGATGGCACTTATTTATGGATTGCTCGGAAAGATTGCACTCGTTTGGCCGGCAGCACTTCATGTTTACTTTGATTTGTTTTCGGGAGCGATTCAGACATACGTATTCTGTATGTTGACAATGACGTATATTTCAGATGCAAGGACAACAGATTAAATTATAATTTTAGGAGGAAACAAAAATGGAATTTAACAGAGAATTTATTTTAGGATGTTCAGCAATCGGTGCAGGTCTGGCAGTTATCGCCGGTATCGGACCCGGTGTAGGACAGGGTATTGCAGCAGGACATGCAGCATCAGCAGTAGGACGTAACCCGGGAGCAAAATCCGATATTACCGGTACCATGCTTCTTGGACAGGCAGTAGCAGAAACAACAGGTCTTTATGGTCTTCTGATTGCCATGATTCTTATTTTCGTTCAGCCTTTGGCAAAATAATGCCTTCGAAAAAATAATGGAAAGGAGGCAGAAAGTTGAACTTGTTTGTTAGTGAGAATTTCATACTGGCAACCGCAGAAATGGAACCGCGTCTGTTTAATCTGGATTTCCAGCTTTTAAGTGATGCTGTATTAATGTTAATTGCGGTTCTGGTACTGTTTTTCCTGTTATCCTATTTATTCTTTAATCCGGCAAGGGCATTCCTGCAAAAAAGACAGGAAAAGATCAAAGCGGAATTAGATGATGCAAAAGAAAACCAGGATCAGGCATATGCCTTGAAACAGGATTATGAACAGAGACTGCGGGATATCAACAAAGAAGCCGAAGCAATTTTAAGTGAAGCACGTAAAAAAGCGATGGATAATGAAGCGGCAATTATCGCACAGGCAAAGGAAGAAGCTGCCAGAATTATTGCAAGAGCGAATACGGAAGCAGAACTTGAAAAGAAAAAGATAGCAGATGACGTGAAAAAAGAAATGATATCCGTGGCATGTGCAGTTGCCGAAAAAGCAATCGGAACTTCCATGGATGCATCCATTCAGGATCGTCTTGTGGATGAGACCCTGAAGGAAATAGGTGACAGTACATGGAGGTAAGGAAACATGGCTAAGCTGATTTCAAAAACATATGGCGATGCCCTGTTGGAACTTGCCGTCGAAGAAGAGAAAACAGATTTGTTTTTTGAGGAAATCGGGGAACTGATGGAAGTGCTGAAACAAAACCCGGATTTTGCAAAACTGATGAATCATCCCCGGATTCCCGTAGAGGAAAAAACACAGATTATCAAGGATGTATACACAGGCAGAATCAGTGAAGAACTTGTCGGTTTTCTTACTTTGATTGTAACCAAAGGACGTTATGCCCAGATAGATGAAATCCTTCAGTACTTTTTGGAACGTGTAAAAGAATTGAAAGGAATCGGCGTTGCATATGTGGCAGCACCGGTGGAACTGAAGGATACCCAGAAAAAGGATATCGAAACAAAACTGCTTACTACAACCGGCTATCGGGAAATGGAAATGCATTATACAACGGATACGTCTTTAATTGGCGGAATGCAGATTCGAATCGGTGACAGAGTAGTAGACAGCAGTATTCGTACAAAAATTATGAAGATGCAGCAGGATTTGATGAAAATTCAGTTGTAGTCGCAAAGAAAGGAAAAAGATCCATGAATTTAAGACCAGAAGAAATAAGTTCAGTCATTAAGGATCAAATTAAGCGGTATGCGAACGAACTGGAAGTATCTGATGTCGGAACGGTTATCCAGGTAGCGGACGGTATCGCACGTGTTCACGGTCTTGAAAATGCCATGCAGGGTGAATTGTTGGAATTCCCCGGTGAGGTTTACGGAATGGTGTTGAACCTGGAAGAGGACAATGTCGGTGCCGTATTGCTCGGCAGCAACAAAAACATCAATGAAGGTGACCTTGTTAAGACAACCGGACGAGTTGTAGAAGTACCGGTAGGAGATGCATTGCTGGGACGTGTCGTAAATTCCCTTGGACAGCCGATTGATGACAAGGGACCGATCCAGACTGATAAATATCGCCAGATTGAAAGAGTGGCATCGGGTGTTATTACGAGAAAATCCGTAGACACGCCGTTGCAGACAGGTATTAAGGCAATTGACTCTATGGTTCCAATCGGAAGAGGACAGCGAGAATTGATTATCGGTGACAGACAGACCGGTAAGACGGCAATCGCAATTGATACGATTATTAACCAGAAGGGACAGAATGTAAAATGTATTTATGTTGCAATCGGACAGAAGGCATCTACGGTTGCAAACATTGTAAAAACATTGGAAGAATTCGGAGCAATGGCATATACAACGGTTGTTGCTTCTACGGCAAGTGAACTTGCTCCGTTGCAGTATATCGCACCATATTCGGGATGTGCGATTGGTGAAGAGTGGATGGAGAACGGGGAAGATGTTCTGGTTGTTTATGATGACTTAAGTAAACATGCAGCTGCTTATCGTACACTTTCCCTGCTTTTAAAGAGACCGCCGGGACGTGAAGCATATCCGGGTGACGTTTTCTATCTGCATTCCAGACTGTTGGAACGTGCGGCAAGAATGAGTGATGAGTACGGCGGAGGATCATTAACGGCACTTCCGATTATTGAGACACAGGCAGGAGACGTTTCAGCATACATTCCGACCAATGTTATTTCTATTACGGACGGGCAGATTTATCTGGAAACTGAAATGTTCAACTCCGGTTTCAGACCGGCTGTTAATGCAGGACTTTCCGTATCACGAGTAGGTGGTGCTGCGCAGATTAAAGCGATGAAGAAGATTGCAGCTCCGATTCGTGTGGAACTTGCCCAGTATCGAGAACTTGCGGCATTTGCACAGTTCGGCTCCGAACTTGATGCGGATACGAAAGAAAAACTGGCACAGGGTGAACGGATTAAGGAAATCTTAAAGCAGCCTCAGTATCAGCCGATGCCGGTACAGTATCAGGTAATTATCATTTACGCAGCAACGAAGAAGTATCTGCTTTCTGTTCCGACAGAAGACATTACCAGATTCGAAAAGGAATTGTTTGCTTTTATTGATACAAAGTATCCGGAGATTCCCAAAGCAATCGCAGAAGAGAAAGAAATAAGCGATACCACAGAGGAACTCTTAAAGAAAGCATTGGAAGAGTTTAAAGCAAAGTTTAACTGATGGAAGAATGGAAAAGGTGATAAATTATGGCGTCAATGAGAGACATAAAAAGACGTAAAAGCAGTATTCAAAGTACGCAGCAGATCACAAAAGCCATGAAGTTAGTTTCTACCGTTAAACTGCAAAGATCAAAGCAGCATGCCATTGATTCGAGAGATTATTTTTCTTATATGTATCGAACCGTTCAATCTATGTTAGCAAAGGCGGGAACGATTAATCATCCGTTTGTAAATCCATCGGGAACCGGGAAAAAGGCTGTTATCATGATTACCGGTAACAGAGGATTGGCGGGAGGATACAACTCGAATGTCATCAAACTGATTACAAGAGGGGAACTAAGAAAAGAAGATCTTATTGTTTATACATTAGGAAGAAAAGGACGCGAGGCAATGAGCCGTTATGGCTATGAACTTGCGGATGATTATTCCGATATGATTGACGCACCGGAATATGTGGATGCAATGAGACTTTGCGCGGTGTTGCTGAATTCCTTCAGAAGCGGTGAAATCAGTGAGATTTATCTTGCGTATACGCGTTTTAAGAATACGGTGGTTCATGAACCGGTATTGATGAAATTACTGCCGGTGGAAGCGCAGGAGAATGAAACGGCGGAAGAAACAACGAAGCAGGAAGTAAGTGTACCGATGAACTTTGAACCGAGAGAGGAAGAAGCCCTCGAGATGATTATTCCAAAGTATATCACCAGTCTGATTTACGGAGGAATGGTGGAATCGGTTGCCAGTGAAAACGGTGCAAGAATGCAGGCAATGGATTCTGCAACAAGCAATGCGGCAGAAATGATTGACAAATTGACACTGCAATACAACAGAGTTCGTCAGGGTTCCATTACACAGGAACTTACTGAAATTATTGCGGGTGCCGAGGCAATCTCGTAATGAATATGGCGTTAACGTCAAAAAACAAATAGAAAGGAAACAACAATGGCAGATAAGACAATCGGAAAAATCACACAGATTATCGGTGCGGTACTCGATGTGAAATTTCAGGAAGACAAACTTCCTGAGATTAATGAAGCACTTAAGATTACCCGAAAAGATAACAGTGTACTGGTTGTAGAAGTATCACAGCACTTGGGTGATGATACAGTCAGATGTATTGCCATGGGTCCTACCGACGGATTGGTAAGAGGAATGGAAGCAGAAGCAACAGGTGCTCCGATTTCCGTACCGGTCGGCGAAAATACTTTGGGCAGAATGTTCAATGTATTGGGAGAACCCATTGATAATAAACCGGCTCCGGAAGTGGAAAACTATGAGCCGATTCACAGACCGGCACCTGCGTTTGCACAGCAGGCTACAGAAGCAGAACTTCTGGAAACCGGTATTAAGGTAGTTGACCTTCTCTGCCCCTATCAGAAGGGTGGTAAGATTGGTCTGTTCGGCGGTGCCGGTGTAGGTAAGACGGTTTTAATCCAGGAATTAATTCGAAACATTGCTACAGAGCATGGCGGATATTCCGTATTCACCGGTGTTGGAGAGAGAACAAGAGAAGGTAATGACTTGTATTACGAAATGAAGGAATCGGGAGTTATCGATAAGACGACGATGGTTTTCGGACAGATGAATGAGCCCCCGGGAGCCAGAATGAGAGTTGGTCTTACAGGACTTACGATGGCAGAATATTTCCGTGATAAGGGCGGAAAGGATGTGCTGCTGTTTATTGACAATATTTTCCGTTTTACACAGGCCGGTTCCGAAGTATCCGCACTACTGGGACGTATGCCGTCCGCAGTAGGATATCAGCCGACTCTACAGACGGAAATGGGTGCACTGCAGGAACGTATTACCTCCACAAAGAACGGTTCCATTACATCCGTTCAGGCAGTTTATGTACCGGCAGACGATTTAACAGACCCGGCTCCGGCAACTACGTTCGCGCATTTGGACGCAACAACGGTTCTTGATCGTTCCATCGTGGAACTCGGTATTTATCCCGCGGTCGATCCGCTTGCTTCCAGCTCCAGAATTTTGGACCCCAGAATTCTCGGAGAAGAACATTATCAGGTAGCAAGAAGCGTTCAGGAGATTTTACAAAAGTATAAAGAATTAAAGGATATCATTGCAATTCTTGGTATGGATGAATTGTCTGAAGAAGACAAACTGGTTGTATCCAGAGCAAGAAAAGTACAACGTTTCCTGTCACAGCCATTCTTCGTAGCAGGACAGTTTACGGGATTGGAAGGAAAATATGTTCCGATTCAGGAAACCATTCGTGGATTCAAAGAAATCATTGAAGGAAAACATGATGATATTCCGGAAAGTTATTTCCTGAATGCCGGCAGCATTGACGATGTACTTGCACGGGTAAAGTAGAGGTGTGAGTATGGCAGATGAGAGCAGAAACTTTGCGTTAAGGATTATTACTCCCGACAGAACATTCTTTAAGGGAGAGGCATCCATGGTGGAATTTAATACTACGGAAGGACAGATTGGTGTATATAAAGACCATATTCCTATGACAGTGATTATAAAACCGGGTGTTCTTAAAATTACTTCACAGGAGGGCGTAAAAAAAGCAGCGCTTCATTCCGGATTTGTAGAAATTTTACAGGATAGTATTACAATCCTTGCGGAGGTCATTGAATGGCCCGAAGAAATCGATGAAAAGAGAGCGGAAGCTGCCAAGGAACGTGCAGAAAAACTAATCCGTGAACATAATCCGCAAACGGATATGGTAAGAGCGGAAGCCGCTCTGCAGCGTGCAATAGCACGTATCAATGTCATTCACTGATAAAAGTATAATAAAAGACCTGATGATCTTAAAAGAGTATCACCGGGTCTTTTTTTGCGTAAATTATACTATAAACTGATACGAAAAGGGGCTAAAGAAAATGGAAAATCAAAAGATTATGCCTTTCTATATGACATATCCATATCCGGTTTTCTTCGAGGAACAGGATCATATTTTGCGGGATTTGACTTATATGGAACAATTATTTCCGAATGATGCGAAGAAAGTTTTGGAAAAAGTTGTACGCCGTTTGCAGCCGATGGATTATGAAGGAAGCATTTTATATGACGAATTTCCGGATAGACTCGGTATATACAGAATCGCAACGTCAATACTCTTAGAGATGAAAGAAGAATATGAAAAGAAAGGGGAATCAATATCAAAGGAAAAAGAATTGTATTTGCAGGATATGGTAAAACTTGTACTCTATCATGAAATATTGAAAAGACGGTGTCAGAGAAATTATTTATGGAATAAAGAGAATATGCCCCCGAATACACTTCATAACGGATATATACGATTTTAGTTGTGATTTTTTAGGAAAACGATTAAACTAATGATGAGAATAATAAACAGGATTACAAGATATAGGATTTTAGTATGAATAAACAATGGATTCGACGAACGGTAATAGCAGCTGTTTTTATCGTATCGTTTATCTTCTTTTCTATCTATTTGAATCAGGGAACGACAGACATGACAGTAGAAATGAAAGAGGCAACTCTACCGGTTGTCTCTGTTTCTATGGGAAATCGTGAAATTAATAAAATGCACGGCTATACGAAGAAGATGGAAGTAAGTTCTATCCGGGATTCGATTACGCCGATTGGAGAAGACAGGGAAATTAATATTAAAATTGATAAGTACGGACAGGATATTTCAGAGGTCTCTTTTGAAGTTCGCAGTGTGGATGGTACGCGTCTGATAGAAGATACGGATGTAATGAACTTTCAAGAGAGCAGAGATACCATAACTGCGTCGGTACATTTAAAGGATCTGATTGAGAACAACACGGAATACAGCCTTATTATCATCCTTAATTTTGCGGGAGGAAGAGAGGCGTATTATTATACAAGAATTTTCCAATGCAGCAATGAAAACACGAACGAAAAGATTGATTTCATACAGAATTTTCACAATAAATCTTTTGACAAGGAACAGGCAAAGGAACTTTCGAAATATTTAGAACCGAATTCCGAAGGAGACAATACTGATTTTGGAACCGTTACAATTCACAGTAGCCTCAATCAGGTTAGCTGGGGGAATTTAAACGTGGAAGAAATAATGACTCCGGAACTGACAATTTGTGAGATTGGTACGCAGACCATGTCTGCTACGATTGATACAATTGTCCGGACCAAAGAAGGGAAGATTACGAACGATTACCGCGTAAAAGAATATTACAGAATTCGTTATACGAAGAATCGGACCTATCTTCTTGATTATGAAAGAACAATGTCAGAAATGTTCTTAATGGAAAAAGAATCCTTTGCAAATAATAAAATTATTCTCGGAATTCAGAATGAGGATGTGAAAATACTGGAAAGCGACGGCGGTGACATCCTTGCATTGGAAAACGGTGGCAGAGTATTCAGTTATAATGTGACAGAAAATGAATTTGCAAAGTTATTTTCCTTTTATGATTCCAAAAATTTTGACTTGCGGACATATTACGATCAATCAAAAGTGAAAATACTGGATGTAGAAGAAAACGGAAATGTTTCTTTTATGGTATATGGCTATATGAATCGCGGCACGCATGAAGGAGAAGTTGGGATTGAAATTTGCTATTACAGCAGTCTTTTGAACACGATTGAAGAACAGATATTTATTTCATACGATAAGTCTCAGAAAATTCTGATGCAGGATTTGGAAAAATTGTCTTATGTGAATAAAGACGGTACTCTTTTCCTGTTGTTGGACGGAACAATTTATCAGGTTGATATTACTGAGAAGACATATACGGAAGTAGTATCGGGATTGCAAGAGGACAGTTATCAGGTTTCGGAAAGTGGTGAGATGCTTGTATGGCAGGAAGAGAATCAACCTACACAGAGTAAAACGCTGGTATTAATGAATCTCAATACAGGAAATACAACACAGATTAAAGCAAAAAGCGGAGAATACATCAGATCCCTGGGATTTATGAATGATGATATTATTTATGGAATAGCAAAAGGTGATGAGATTGTACAAAATCCGCTTGGGGAAGTCATATTTCCCATGAATAGAATTGTCATTCAGTCTGAAATTGGAGAGATTTTAAAGAATTACGAAAGCGACGGTACCTTTTATATTACGGATGCTGTCATTGAAAATAATCAGATTAGCCTGAAACGGGCCAAAAAGACGGAAGACGGAATGCGCTATGAGATGATAGAAGATGATCAAATAACAAGCAATGCACAGATTGCGCAGGGAATTAATCATGTTTCAAAAGTCGTTACCGAATTATATGAAACCATACATCAAGTTGAACTAAAAAATGAAATCAACACGAAGACGCTAAAGTTTTTGACACCGAAAGAAGTTTTGTTTGAAGGCGGAAGAAATATTACAATTGAAGAAAAGGAAACTGCAAATCGCCTTTTCGTTTATGCAAAAGGAAAGATTATCGGAATTTTTGATAATTCTGCACATGCTGTACAATGCGCCTATGATAATGCCGGAACGGTAACAGATTGTTACGGGAATGAAGTTTATAAACGGGGAGAGTTAAGCACCCGGAATCAGATTATGGCTATTAAAGAAGAAAGTATCACAGAGGAAAGTTCTTCTCTTTCCGTTTGCCTGGAAACAATGCTCAAGTTTGAAGGAATTTCCAGAAATACAGATATGTTACTACAGCAGGGGAAGGATGCAGGTGAGATTCTGACTGATAATCTGAAAGACTACCATGTTTTAAATCTGACAGGCTGTAATGTAGATACAATTCTGTATTATGTGAATAGAGACATTCCGGTATTAGCCCTGTTAAATGATGGCAGTGCAGTGTTGGTCATCGGATTTAATGAGCAGAATACCGTATTGTTTGATCCGGTTGCCGGAAAGATTTACAAAAAAGGAATGAACGACTCCAGAGAATTATTTGAGGAGAATGGAAACCATTTCATGACATATGTGTATAAAACGAATCAGACAGAATAAATATTCTGTCTGATTTTTCGTATATAATATCAAATTATTTTTATCTGAATATCACACTACGGTAACGTTCCAATGCAAAAAGCAGCAACATACCGAGAATCCCGCAGGAAATTATTTCTCCGGCTGTTACGGTTATAAAAGAAAACCACAGAGGCTGTATTCCGTATGCATAGAGAAGAACAAAGGGGATAATCACTGCGTTGGCAGCAATCGGTCCCACAGGCGCAATCCATCTGTATTTGCGGAAAGCATAAGTTACCAATGCGCCGATTAAGGTTGCAAGAGAGCCGAAAACAATATCGGGCAGTGCACATCCGGTTACGATGTTGGAAATCAGACATCCGATAAAAAGACCGGGAATGGCAGCAGGGGTAAAATAAGGGAGTACACAAAGACTTTCCGAAAATCGTACTTGGATAACACCGTTTGCAATGCCAAGCAGATTCGCAAGAAAAGTCAGTACAACGTAAATGGCAGCAATCATTGCCGCCTGCGTCATGTAACGCACATTCTTTTTCATATTCAGTTTCTCCTTTAGTTTTGTTTTAGGTGAGGAAGGTCTCGAACTCACCGATATTTTGGAACTTTGCATTTGCAGGTTCCAAAAGGTAATTATACTGAAAACAAAAAGAAAGTCAAGGCTGTAAATAGGAATGGCAAGTGGCAGCAGATATGATATAATGGGTAAGAAAGAGGTGTTACAATGGATAAAATAGTATCAAAATTATTGATTTACGGAAATATGCCGAAAGATTCTATCCTGATGGAATTAAGCGATATCTGTAAGAAGGTAAAGAAAGAGGAGTTTCACAAAGAGAAATTGGTCGAAAGAGTATATAGGCAGGTAAAAAAACTGCTGGTTCTGGGAACCGATTACGGATTTGATAAAAACTTATGGCATAATTATCTTACCTTTGTACTGATGATGGATGAAAATCCATTCAGTGTTACCTGCGAAAAAATGGGAGTAAAAGAAGGAAGTGTCAATTATTTTGCTAAAAATGATTTTAAAGTCTTTAAGCAGTTGTTTGACTATGACTTTGGTGAATTGGAAGAAAAACTGGGAATTGACTGTTTTAGCCGTCTGACAAATTACACTGCAATTGAGAAACCGGAATTAATGTATAACAGAAGCGTCAGTGAAAAAGTCCAGAAACTGAGTGAACAGTTGGAAACAGCAAAAGACGAGGAGGAATTTTTCTGTTACGTAACGGAGTTTTATAAAAATTACGGAGTCGGAATCTTTGGATTGAATAAAGCATTTCGAATTCAATCAGGGGAAAGGGAAGATGTTATCTTCCAGCCGATTAACAATATGGATAAAGTGGTTTTAAGCGATCTGATTGGCTATGAAATTCAGAAAAAGAAATTGGTTGACAATACTAAGGCATTTGTGGAAGGAAAGAAAGCAAACAATGTTTTGCTCTACGGAGATAGCGGTACCGGTAAATCGACCAGTATTAAAGCGATTGTCAATGAATTTTATGATCAGGGTCTGCGTATGATTGAAATCTATAAACACCAGTTTAAGGATCTTTCTGCGGTAATTGCCCGAATTAAAAATCGAAACTATAAGTTTATTATCTATATGGATGATTTGTCCTTTGAGGACTTTGAAACCGAATATAAATTTTTGAAAGCCGTGATTGAAGGCGGTGTAGAAACAAGACCGGAAAATATTCTGATTTATGCCACATCCAATCGTCGACATTTAATCAAAGAGATGTGGAAAGACAGAAGTGATATGGAAACAGACCAGGGCATTCACCACTCTGATACGATGGAAGAAAAGCTTTCTTTGGCATATCGGTTTGGCGTCACAATTAATTATTCCAAGCCATCCCAGAAAGAATATTTCCATATCGTAATCGAGCTTGCGCGTAAAAACGGAATCAATATGCCGGAAGAGGAAATCTGTCTGGAGGCAAATAAATGGGAACTGTCGCATGGCGGGATTTCGGGAAGAACGGCCCAGCAATTTGTTAACTACCTTGCCGGAATGGATAAAAAATAAGGAGGATACAGCATGAAGAAATTTTTTAAAGAGTTTAAGGAATTTATCAGCCGCGGCAATGTTATGGATATGGCTGTCGGTGTCATTATCGGAGGTGCGTTTACCGGGATAGTCTCTTCTTTGGTGGAAGATATTATCAATCCCCTGCTCGGGTTGTTTGGGGGAATGAATTTTGATCGGTTACAGTGGAACATTCTTGGAGATGTGACATTGAATTACGGAAAGTTTATTACAGCAGTTATTAATTTCCTAATTATGGCCTTGGTCATTTTTGTTATTGTAAGAATAATGAATAAAACGACTCAAAGAATTTCTGCTAAAAAGGAAGCGGAGCAACCAAAAACAAAGAAATGTCCGTTCTGCAAAAGTGAAATTGATATAGAGGCAGTCAGATGCCCACACTGTACTTCTGTATTAGAGGAAAAATAAGAGGTCCGGCAAATTGCCGAACCTCTTATTTTTAATACTACTTTAATTCACCGTTTCGATATTGATTTACAATATTGGTAATACGATCGTTTGGTACAAGTAAATCACTGATGGAAGAATCGTGGTTTAGTGTATCAATGATATACGCAATATATTTACTCATGTCACAGTTGATATACCATTCGCGCTCAAGCAGTTCCGGAGTCTGATAGATTAAGTTTGTAGTAAGCACTTTGGTAATAATTCCATCCTGATATGCTTTATCAAACTTTTCAAGCCCGTTTGTGAAAAGACCGAATGTAGAGAAACAAAAGATTCTGTTAGCCTTTCTGGCTTTCAACTCGGCAGCAACCTCTAACATACTGTCGCCGGAAGAAATCATATCATCAATAATAATCATATCTTTGCCTTCTACACTGCTTCCTAAGAACTCATGTGCAATAATCGGATTGCGTCCGTTTACAATGCGTGTGTAGTCACGGCGCTTATAGAACATACCCATGTCAAGACCAAGTACGTTGGCAATATAGATTGCACGTCCCATGCCACCTTCATCTGGGCTGATTACCATCATATGATCCGCATCAATCTGAAGATCTTTTACATTTCTAAGAAGACCTTTAACAAATTGATAAGAAGCTTGAACCGTTTCAAATCCGTGAAGCGGAATAGCATTCTGCACACGAGGATCGTGGGCATCAAAAGTGATGATGTTGTCAACACCCATACTAATTAATTCCTGAAGGGCAATAGCACAGTCAAGAGATTCTCTGGCGGTACGTTTGTGCTGTCTGCTTTCATATAAGAAAGGCATGATAACGGTAATTCTTCTGGCCTTTCCGCCAATTGCGGCGATGATACGTTTAAGATCCTGATAATGGTCATCAGGAGACATATGGTTGACGTGTCCTCCAATCGTATACGTCAGGCTGTAATTGCAGACATCTACCAGAATGAAAATGTCATCACCACGGACAGACTCTAAAATAACACCTTTTCCTTCTCCGGAACCAAAGCGGGGAAGACTGTAATTCAAAATGTAAGAATCACGCTGGTATCCGGCAAACGCAAGACTGTTCTTGTGTTCGTTTTCGCGTTCGGTTCTCCATTTTACAAGATAAGAGTCTACTTTTTCGCCGAGTGAACGACAACCGGTTAATGGTACGATCCCCAGAGATCCAACCGGAATGGTCTCCAGATTTCTTTTCTCTTCACGATTAGCCATGAAAGATATCCTCACTTTCTCTATATGAAATTCTTTGATTTAGCGTAACATACGAATATCAGGGCCGGTCAATTTGCAGAAAATAAAATTTCCACTCAGACGGGAAAAAATCCTGTCGGAATACCGGTCACGCAACTCTTCTACGGAAAGATTGGTGGAAATTACCGTACTTTTCTTGCGTAAAAACCGTTCGTTCAGACAAGTGAACAGACGGGAAACAGAAAAAGCAGTGGTAAGTTCGGTCCCAAGATCATCAATAATCAGCAAATCACACTCATAAAGGTCGTTACAGGGATCTGAAAAGTCGCTACGGCTCTTATAATCAAATGCATACTTGGAAAGCATGTCCGTTAAGGAGACGGCACTGAAATAAATAACCGAATGACCCGATTCAATCAACGACTTTGCAATATAAGCAGATAAAAATGATTTTCCGGTTCCCACTGTACCATAAAAAATGAGATTATGATAGTCATTTGAGAAGTTTTTGATAAAATTCTTTGTTTTCTCATAAGTATCGTGAAAATTTTTCAAATCTTCACCTTGATAATAAGAATCGGAAATACCGGAAAAATCAAGGTTTTCGAGATATTCACGAATATTGGACTGGTCATATAAAAGAGTCATCATTGCCTGCTTGAAGCAGTGACATTTTTTGCCGTTCACATATCCGGTATCCTGACAATCAGGACAGTCGTATACAGGAGACAGATAATCCTCGGGAAGGGCAGCACTTTTTAGCAAGGCGGCCTTTTGGAGTTTTAAGTCTTGAATCATCTCTTTTAAGTCATCCAGTGCACGGCTGTCTCCGTTTAAGAGTTTTTCTGCCTGTTGTACACATAAGGATGAAATGGCCTCATTTATTTCTTGAAAACCTGCAACATGTTCATTTACATAGGCAAGTTTTTCGTTTAACTCTAAACGATGTCGACGCTGTTTCTCATCATATATTTTCTGGATTGCTTCATATTGGGAATTTGTCAGTGGCACAAAAAAATCTCCTTATTTGCGGCTGAGCAGTTTTTGCTCAAGAGCATCAAAATCATAATCGTTCTGCGTAAACTGATGAAACATATTTGTCTGAGACTTCTTTGGAGAAGACTTCATTTTACGGTAATTGCTGTCAGCGGCAGCAAGATCTTCTTTATGGCGGACACCTGCGTTTTTCCAGTTGTCCAAAATCTTGTCGGCATATTCGAAACGATGTTTATCGGTTGCAAGTACTGTGCGCTCACAGGCTTCTAAAATCATATCCTGAGAAAAGTCATTATTCCATCGATGTATGTAATCGATTTCTCTCGGAGTCGGAGCAGCGGTTTTCCCTAATGCATTCATGATAGTATAGACATTCTTCTCATAACGACCGGCATATTCCTGCGCTTCTTTTGGTGTGGTAATGTGTTCTTCGGCCCATGAGATGGCAACTTTTTCAATGTAGCGAAAATCCTTTTTCCCACGCTGAACACAGTACTGAAGCAGGTAATCGATTAAGTCTTGTGAAAAATGAAGTGTGTCGGTTATGAATAAAATGGAACGAATGTCATTGGCACTTAAGGTCTTCTTCAGATACTGCTCTGCAATAAAGAGAATCTGAGAAGTGTCATCACGGTTTTTAAAGGACTTCAACTCATCAAGTGAATAATTTCTCTTAATATAAGAGGAACTGCTTTCCGATGAGGAGGACTCGTCCTTAGAAGTTACTTCCGGTGTACTTGAAGATTTGATACCAACCGGCATTAATGTAACAAATGGTGTAAAGGAATCTGAAACAGCAGTAGAATGCGGAGAAAGCATACGAATCCCCTTCAGATTTCCGTTTGAATCATAATCAAGAGAAAGAAGTCCCTTTTGTTCCCAATAGCGGAGAGCACGGCAGACATCCTTCTCGGTATGGTTAAATTTGTCGGCAAGGTCAGAAACACTGGTAGCCTTATTTGCACTCATCATGCGTAAAAGGTATAAATATACCTTAATCTGCGCATCATTGGCATCTGCCAGATAATGATCAATAAAACAATTGGAGATGACGGTATTCCCCTCATCATTGTCTTTGTAAAGCGTTAACTCACCCATATTCTCACCTTAATCCTGTTTTCTTCAAAGCAACGAAATTATAACATATCATTTCTAAAAAAGAAACAGTCAAATCTTCGCAAACCCTTGAAAATACGGCATTTTTCAAAGTTGTGGATAATGTGGAAAATGTGGATGCAAAAATAAGAATCTGATAAACTGGCATATTTTATCAGATAAAAAACAAAAAGATATCCACAAATTTTATCAGAGAATATTCTTTAAAAATTTGTGGATATAGTGGACAACTATTTGCCAAGAAGATTTTCTCCCACCTTTACGATATCTCCGGCCCCCATAGTTATCAACAAATCACCCTGTGTACAATTTTCTAAAAGAAAATTTTCAATTTCATCAAAAGAAGGGAAATAGTAACAATCGGTTCCTTCCTTTTGAACGGCATTGCATAAATCTTTGGAACTGATACCGAGCGTATCTTTTTCACGTGCTGCATAAATGTCTGCAAGAACAACTTTGTCTGCCAGGGAAAGTGCTTTTGCAAATTCCGGAAGAAATGCTTTTGTTCTTGTATAGGTATGAGGTTGAAAAATACACCAGAGCGTCTTGTGCGGATAATTGGCCGCAGCCTGTAAAGTTGCTTCGATTTCGGTGGGATGATGGGCATAATCATCAATGATGGTGATGCCGCCGATTTCTCCTTTTTTCTCAAAACGGCGATCCGTTCCGGAGAATGAAGAAAGTGCAGATGCGGTAATATCACGGTCAATACCGACAAGGTCCGCAAATGCAACCGCTGCCATTGCATTAGAGATGTTGTGTCTGCCCGGCACCCCAAGACTAAGCAAAAGATCCGGATATCCTTTGGCGTGAAGTGTAAAGGACGGATGTGCCAGTTCGTCATAGGAAATATTGTCTGCATAGTAATGGCAGTCCTTTGTGAAACCATATGTGATATACGGACAATTGATGCCATCTGTGATTTCATCCGGCTGCGGGATTTCATGATTGATAATCAGTGTGCCGTCTTTGGGAAGAAGGCATGCAAATTGATGGAAAGAATGACGAATATCATCAATATCTTTGAAAAAATCCAGATGATCCTCTTCAATATTTAAAATAACGGAAATCTTTGGGAAAAAACTTAAAAAACTGTTTGTATATTCGCAGGCTTCCGTAACAAAATATCCGGATTTGCCGATACGGATATTGCCATCGATAGATTTTAAAATCCCGCCGATTGATAAGGTAGGATCGGCATCTGCATGCAATAGAATCTCGGAAATCATGGAAGTTGTGGTAGTCTTTCCGTGAGTACCGGAAATCGCAACGGGAAGTTCGTAATTACGCATAATCTCCCCAAGAAGCTGGGCACGGGAAAGACAGGGAATCTGCTTTTGCTGCATTGCAATCCATTCCGGATTGTCTTTGCGGATTGCTGCGGTATATACAATAAGATCAATATCATCTGTAATATTTTCGGCACGCTGTCCGTAATAGACATGTGCGCCGCGTTCTTCCAATAGTGTGGTCAGTTCTGACTTTTTCATATCGGAACCGGAAACGGAAAATCCTTTCGACAGAAGAATTTCTGCCAGACCGCTCATGCTGATACCGCCGATACCGATAAAATAGACAGAGACCGGTTTGTTAAAATCAATCTGAAACATAATTTATACTTCCTGTTCTTTGTTTAAGTAATAGAAAGATACTACGATAGTTATCTTATCGCAACGTTTCCTAAAATACAAATAATATTTTCCTATTTATAATAGAAGAAAAAGAATAAGATGTGAATATTATACTAAATTTGTACAAAAAGGAAAAATATACCAGCCTCATAAAGA
Source organism: Lachnospiraceae bacterium (assembly GCA_029007885.1). Classification (GTDB taxonomy): domain Bacteria; phylum Bacillota; class Clostridia; order Lachnospirales; family Lachnospiraceae; genus RGIG8767. The sequence continues at coordinate 24,648 of JAQXIR010000053.1, forward strand.
GGTTTATTCAACATAATACATTAAACCGAATGAAATCAACAGCCAAAATATGTTTAATATGCACAAAATAAATGAAAAATTTATTCAATTAATTTGTAAAAAACATTCACTTTATTATGATGGTGTGATATAATCAAGATACCATTTATACAATTAATGTATAGAACTTGACACGATATAGGCAGGTTACAGACTAACTAACTTAGAGGTGATGACATGATTAAAAAAGAAATGATAGCCATGCTGTTAGCCGGCGGACAGGGGAGCAGACTGGGTGTGCTGACATCTAAAGTAGCAAAGCCGGCAGTATCTTTCGGGGGAAAATACAGAATCATTGATTTTCCGTTAAGTAATTGTATCAATTCCGGTGTGGATACGGTTGGTGTTCTGACACAGTATCAGCCGTTGCGTCTGAATACGCATATCGGAATCGGAATTCCGTGGGATCTTGACCGTAATATCGGGGGAGTGACGGTACTGCCACCGTATGAAAAGAGTACGAACAGTGAATGGTATACCGGAACTGCTAATGCAATTTATCAGAATCTTGACTATATGGAGAGTTTTAACCCGGATTATGTTCTGATTCTTTCCGGAGACCATATCTATAAAATGGATTATGAAGTAATGCTGGATTTCCACAAGCAGAATAAGGCAGAATGTACGATTGCCGTTATGCCGGTTCCGATGGAAGAAGCGAAACGTTTCGGTATCATGATTACCGACGAACGCAGAAAGATTTTGGAATTCGAAGAAAAACCGGAGAATCCGAGAAGCAATCTGGCATCTATGGGAATCTACATATTTAATTGGAAGACGTTAAAAGAAGCATTGATTGCAAAAGCAGATCAACCGGCACTTGATTTTGGCAAACATATTATTCCATATTGTCATGAAAAAGGTGCTCCGCTATATGCATATGAATTTAACGGATACTGGAAAGATGTCGGAACCTTACATTCCTATTGGGAAGCCAATATGGAACTGATTGATATTGTACCGGAATTTAATCTTTATGAAGAGTATTGGAAGATTTATACAAAGAGTGATACGCTTCCACCACAGTATTTTGCAAAAGACAGCGTAGTGGAAAGGAGTATTATCGGAGAAGGCTCCGATATTTACGGAAAAGTATATAATTCCGTAATCGGGTGTGGCGTTACAATCGGTAAGAATGTAGTGATAAGAGATTCCATTATCATGAATAACGCACAGATTGGTGACAATTGTGAATTGTATAAGACCATTGTTGCAGAGAATGCCGTAATCGGATACGGAAGCCGATTTGGTATCGGCAATGAACGGGAGAATGAGACAGACCCACATATTTACAATCACGGATTGGTATGTATCGGAGAAAAGAGCGTGATACCGGATGGCGTAACAGTCGGTAAGAATGTTTGTATCTTTGGAAGCACAACAAATGAAGATTATCCAAACAATATGCTTGAAAGCGGCAAAACTTTGATTAAGGCAGG